>JAKSQX010000016.1 GCA_024403955.1 Clostridia bacterium
TGGAAGTGAAATATCACCATTGGCATCAAGAATGTCAACATTAAAATACTTTGTCCATTCGTGCTCCTCAAGGAGCTTTAAATGCTTATCCGTGTAGTTTCTCGCACCTTCGTATGCGGTGTTGCATTCTACAACTGTGTCTGTATTTAAATAGTCACAAATTGGTTTAAAGAAATCTGGATGAATATAGTTTTGATTACCATGCTCACCAGTATGAATTTTAACAGCAATTTTGCCTGGAAGTTTTTTATCAACTGCTTTGTAGAGTTTGATTAAAGCTTCTGGGCTTATCTCTTTTGTAAAGTATACCTTTTTTTTATATAGATTTGCCATACTATTCTACCCAATATACATAGTTGTCCTTGCGAGGCTGTGCTTCGCGCTTCTCTCCCTTAGGATATCCGAGGATACAGTGACCGATGCCTTCATAGTTGCCTTCGATTCCGAGTTCCTTGAGGATAGCCTTACCTTCTTCTGTGTTGAACTCCTCTTCACAGCGGTGAACCCAGCATGAACCGAGACCTAAGTCCTCTGCCATAAGCATCATGTTAGCTATAACGATGCTGCCGTCGTTTTTCCAAGTGAAGCAAGCATCTTTGTCGGAAAGAACTACAAGCACTACTGGAGCGCCGTAGAAAGGATCTATATCGGCTCCGAGCACCTTAGCATTCATCTTTGAGAGTTTATCTCTCATTTCTTTATTAGTAACTGCGAGAATGATTGGTGCTTGCTGACCCTTACCGGTAGCAGCCCAAGTGCCAGCATTTACAACTCTTTCAATCAGTTCCTTTGGAACACTTTTTTCAGGGTCATACTGCTTGCATGAACGACGATTCATTATTGTATCTTCTACGTCGTTTTTGGCTGGTACAACAGCGAGAATAACAAGGTCCTCTTCCCCATACTGCTCAATCATATGAGTATTACCACGTGGGCAGAAATGAACATTACCTGCTTCAATGAATAATTCTTCTGTGTCATTGAGTGTTACTTTACAAGTGCCTTGAAGCACATAAAGAACCTCAAAGTTTTTTGAGTGTGTATGTCTACCAATAGAAGAACCCTTTTTAAGTGTTGCTCTCATTATTCTGTTCTTACCATCAAAGAACATTCTGGCAATTACGTCACCATTACCGCCGTTAAACTCATGAAGAATGGTATCTTCCATTTTGTTAAGTTCAATTAACATTATTCTGCCTCCTCTACTGATGTTGTTTCAGCGATACGCTGTTTGTAATGTTTAAGTGTTAGACCAAATGGAATAAGTGAGAGTAAGCAAATAATTCCGCCGATAAGAAAGATATTGCCATTCGGAATATACTGCATTTGACCTGATACTTCGTCAACAAATGTGTGTCCTGAAGTCTTAACTGTCCACTCGCCAAAGATTGAACCACCAATCCAAGGAAGAAGAACGAAGAAAAGAATCCAGATTCCTTCAAACTGTCCCCTCTTGTCCTTAGGATAGAGCTGCTTAGCCCATACTTTTGCAGTTTGAAGAATTGATATATAGCCAATACCTACAATTAAGATTCCAAGCCAAACGTGTGGATTGAACATCTTTGAAGGATCTACGTTTTCAGCCTTAACAAGGTATGTTACAAAACAACCAATTACGTTTATAACTACACCTGCGAGAATTACATAAGGGTGTTTGTTATTATTGATGAGCTTTGCTACAGGAATCGCTGAGAGCATTGCAAGTACAAGTGGTACTGCTTCAATAATGCCCATCATATCAGCTGTGTAACCGAGATAATAAAGAAGATAGTTGCCCATGTAAGCGAAGTAAACATTAAAACCGATAAAGAATACTGTAAGGCCTACGTGGAGAAGAACAAGTTCTTTAAGTTTAATAAACTCTTTGAAGTTAAATACAGATAAGAACTGGTGCCAAAACGTACCATCTTTATGAGGCTCAACATCATCATTCTTATTGAGTACGAAAAGAGAAATAATACCGAAGACAATTACAAAAGCACCCATTACTATAAAGAGTCTCATGTAGTTATCTTCTGAACCAACGAGAATACCACCGACAACTGTGCCGAGGATTGTACCGATTACAGGCTGTGTAGCAAGGGCTGCACCGATACCACCTCTATTCTTGTCGGTCATAATGTCGTTGCACCAGGTGTTAAAACCTGAGTCATTACCCATTGAGCCAAAGAAGCTCATTACTGTATCTGCAAGAACTACCATTACTCCAAGGAAGAGGTACATATCCTTTGAGATAAACTGAGTGAGACCGAATACAATTGTGAATATACCCCAGAGGATGTATCCAAAAGATATTAGGTTTCTTCTCTTACCAGTTCTGTCTCCCCAAGTGCCGAAGAAGAATGTTGAGAAAGTTGTGGCAAGAGCACTACAGATAAGCATACCAGTAATGATTGATGGATCCTTACCTATCTTTGCATATACAAAGGTGTTGAACCACTGGTTCTCCATGTTCCAGCAGATTTGGCCAGCGAGACCAAGTCCCCAGACTAGGAGCCACATTGAAAAATTACTTCTTTTCTTTTCCATAATTTACCTCCACACAGTAAGCAGCTTTATAGCCTTCTATTTCATCTATTTCAAAGAACTCGTATTTTTCATCTGAGATCGTTTTAAAGGAGTTTAGTGGAAGACCTAGTCCTTCACCAGTAACTTTCAAAAAACTCTCCTTGAGGGTCCACAGACGACAAAAAGCTTGTTCCTTATTATCACTTTCAATAATCTCGTTATACTCCTCTTCTGAGAAGAAACGTTTTGCGATATTTAGGTTGATTGGTTTGATAAGTTCGATATCACATCCAACATTATTATCTGAAATGACGCACATGACCATCTCATGTGAATGTGAAAGACTTATCTTGATATCATCATGTCCAGGTAAATACGGTTTACCTTTCTTTGTGTATAAGACGTCATAGTCTTCAATGCCTTCTTTTTGTAAGGCTTCTTTAAGTAGTACACCGGCGCCAAGAGACAAGCATTTATCGCTTTGAGACTTCAGCCTGTCTATTTTTTCGCGCCTCGATAGAGGCATTGTTTGGTATTCTCTATCAAACAATGCCCTATCTTCAAAACGTTTTATATTGTCAAAGTAAACTCTAGTCGAGGTTGTTGACAAATTCGATCATATCCTTGTTGTAGTTTAAATAATAACCACTAAAATTATAGCATAATATCAAGTGAGATATATGTAGAAAAATAAAGCTGCCTTTTTCAAGACAGCTTTTTTGATGTATTAATTAGTCAATCTTATCAAGGATAGCCTTGAGGTCATCAAGCTCTTCCTTAGTAAGTGTGATACCCTTACCCATCTTCTCATGATCTGGAGCCCAGTCACGGATGTCATACTTAGGGTTACCGCCGTTCCAAGAGATAAGGTTTACTTCTCTTGTCCAGCCCTTGTTGTTCTCTGAAAATACACCAACTTCTTCAACGATTTCATACTTGAATTCTGGCATTGTAATTTCCTCCTTTTATAATATCAAATGTCTTAAACGCTTTTTGTGTGCCTTATATTATATATATTATAATTATAAATGTAAATATTATATATTGCACAAACAATAAGGAGTGAAATTATTTAAAATGCCGTCTAAGTTTCTTTGATTTATCCCTAAATTTGTAGCGTTTTTCAATGAAATTTTCCCATGGTCTGATAAGAAGAATACAAGTTAAAGTGTATAAAAGTGTGCCAATATTTACACCAATAAAGTGGCCAACTCCAAAGAAATAGAAGGATAATCCAACGGCGATAAGACCATTTGTAACATTACAGATCCAGTAGATTAATATCTTATCTTTGTTAAATCTAAATGAGACCTCATTTTGGAAAAACGTGTACGCAAATGGTGTAATATATGTATGTGTCAAAAGCGCAAGCCCAAGTGGCGCAATTATCGCAGCTACGAGTAAATATCCAACTCTAATAAAATTATTTATTGGTAATAGATCAAGAATATTTGTTATTGCATCAAGTGAAAAAGCATAGATTACTGCACTTGCGAAAGAGAATAAATAAGCCTTTTTCCACTTACCTATTAAAGCAAATAAAAATAGAAGAATAAATGCTTGGAAAGTATATTCAGCTGTACCAAAAGTTACTGCCTCTGTAATAGAAGCCTTATAGTACAAAACATAAGCAGGAGCCGAAGATAAAGAAACACCGAAGCCAGACTTGGCCATCAGTGCTGCGGAAAGGCTGAAGAAGAACATGCCAAAAAAGTAGGCATATTCAGAATAGCCTATTCTCTTTTCTTTGAGTTCTTTCATAAATTTACCCCACTAACTTACTAATGTCATTTTAGCAAATTAGTGGGGTTTTTTACAATGTACTATTTTTATAAATATTAATTAATCATTTAGTTGATTATGGCGTCAAAAGCTTGGCTGATATATTTGACACCAATTACCTCTATCTCCTTCTGAAGTTCCTTAGATACGCTCTTTAGGTTGTCTTTTGGAATTACTACACGGGTGAAGCCAAGACGCGTTGCTTCACGTATACGCTGCTCACAGTGACTTACAGAGCGGATTTCACCGGCAAGGCCGATTTCGCCGAAGGCTAAAACGTCCTCACGGACAACTGTGTCCTTAAGTGAGGACACAAGAGCCAACGCGACAGACAAATCCGCAGCCGGCTCTAAGAGTTTTAAGCCACCTACTACGTTTAAATAGACGTCCATATTAGCAAAGAAATAGCCACCACGTTTTTCAAGGACAGCAAGGATCATATTCATACGGTTGAAATCAAATCCATTTGTCATTCTGCGTGGATTTCCAAAGCTAGTTGGAGTAACTAACCCCTGAACCTCTGCAAGTATTGGTCTGCTACCCTCCATAGTGCAGGCTACGCAGCTTCCTGAGGAGTTTTTAGGTCTACCCTCTAACATCATCATAGAAGGGTTTAAAACCTCTCTGAGGCCGTTGTCGAGCATTTCAAAGACACCTATTTCATTAGTTGATCCATAACGGTTCTTAACAGCTCTTAAAATACGATAATTATAGTTTCGTTCACCTTCAATATAAAGAACGGCGTCAACTATGTGCTCAAGTACTTTTGGTCCGGCAATATTACCATCTTTATTAACATGGCCAACGATAATTACAGGTATGTTGAAGTCTTTTGCTGTGCGCATTATAAAGTTAGTGGACTCACGTACCTGAGTGAGGCTGCCACAGGAACTTGAGAGTTCGCTGAGCATAACTGTTTGAATAGAGTCGATAATTACGAGGTCTGGTTTGTCGGATTTGATATGCTCACAGATAATCTCAACGTCGGTTTCACTCATAATGAAGACATTTGGTGAGTCCACGCCGAGTCTATCAGCACGAAGTTTAATCTGGTGAGCTGATTCCTCACCTGAGACATAAAGTATTTTGAGGTTTTCACCGAGGTGCTGGCATACCTGAAGAAGAATGGTACTTTTACCAATACCAGGGTCACCTGAGAGCAGAACAAGAGAGCCCTTGACGATACCACCGCCAAGAACGCGGTCAAACTCTGAAAGACCAGTTAAATAACGATGTTCACCGTCTGATTGAATATCCTTAATCTGCTGAGCAAGACCCCGTTTGCCACTATTTGATTTAAGTTTAGAAATACTAGCTGGTTCGTCATTTATAATTCGTTCCTCAAATGTGTCCCATTCCCCACACTGTGGGCAACGGCCGTACCATTTAGGATTCTCATAACCGCATGAGTTACAGACGAAAACTGATTTAATCTTATTAGCCATAATAAACCTCACTTTACCGACTTCTCACTAGTTGTATTTTAACACATAATACGTCCTAAAATCAGTACTTAAATAAAAAATAAGGGTAGCATTTCTGCTACCCTTAAAAATTTAATCTTAGAAAAGGTTTGGACGGAATTTATATCTCTTATCATTGATCTTAATCTCGTTAGAGAGTTTTCCGCTTTCCTTGTCAGCAAAGTATGTTGAACCTGCTGGTACAACGAATGTGAGACCATCTTCAATAAGATCAATCTTGAGGTCATTAGTTCTATGGCATTCACCATCAATATTAGTATGGTTGTTAGTCTCTTTGTTGTCATGGATAATGAGCTGCTTTGCACGAACATATTCACAGTGTGTGCAATGAACATGAGTATCCTCATTGTTCTGCCAGTCAAACATCATGATGAAGAACATCATAATCCATGGCATATCCTTCTTCATAAGAACAACATCCATAAGATGGTCATCAGGCATAGCGAATGGAGCTACTTTGATACCAGAACCATACCAACGTGAGTTACAACCTACTGCGAAAACATAGTTACCATCATACTCTTTTCCGTCAATTGTAATGTGGTACTTGTTGTTTACCTTTGAGAACATGCAGTAGAGACCACCGAGATAGTATGAGAGATGTCCAGCAACACCTGGAAGCTTCTTCATCTGTCCCTGAACTGCACAAGCGTCAGCGTCGAAGCCCATAGAAGCCTGGTTAATAGCTACTTCAACATTCTTACCATCATCACATGTGATGCAGTCAAGAGGAATAGCTTTGCCGTTGATCTGGCCCTCGATATCAAGGAAGATATCAAGATCGCCGAAAAGACGAGTCCAGTCGTTACCAGAGCCGAGTGGTACAACTGCAACTTCAGCATTTTTAAAACCATAAGCGCCGTTTACTACTTCGTAGAGCGTTCCGTCACCACCGCAAGCATAGAAACGACAAGGATCGCCCTTAGCAGCAGTCTCTTTTACGAAGCGGATACCGTCACCAGCAGCCTTTGTGTAGTAAATCTCATAATCAATACCTGTCTTTTTGCAAGCAGGTTCAATTGTGTCTTTTACAAATGTAGCACGAAGGCCTTTACCAGCTGTAGGGTTAACTACAAAATAATGCTTTAAAGCTTTAGCCATAATGTTTATCTCCTTTGCTATTGCAATTATTTAAAATACATGTACAACTGACATTTTATCATACCGTTATAGAGTTTTCTACGTTTATCTGCCCTTTTACCGAAATATTTTTCGAAATCTTCAGAAGGACTGATTGCGTAGTAGGACCAACCTTTTTCGCCTTTAAACTTCTGGCCCATAAGTCTATATAGATCATTTGCAGCGTTGATATCAAGAAGTCTCTCACCATAAGGTGGATTACAAATTACTGTACCCTTTTCAGTCTTTGGCTCCCAGTCCTTAAGGTCTTTAACCTCAAAAGTGACGTGGTCAAAAACGCCTGCGCGCTTGGCATTCTCTTTTGCAATCTTAATAGCTTCAGGGTCAATATCTGAACCATACGCCATAAAATCTGAGTCTGTCTTTACAAGGTTCCTAGCGCGTTCTCTCTCCTCTTCCCAAATCTCTTTAGGGAATTGTTTCCAACCCTCAGCGGCGAAGGTACGATTTACGCCAGGTGCGATGTTAAGGACTTTCATCGCGCCCTCTATAACGATAGTACCTGAGCCACACATTGGGTCGTATAGAGTGTGATATGGGCGAAGACGAGCAAGCGTGCAAAGGGATGCTGCAAGTGTCTCTTTAATTGGAGCATCATTTGCAACTGGTCTGTAGCCACGCTTGTGAAGTCCAGAGCCCGATGTATCAATGACGAGTGTTACCTCATCATTCATGATTGAGAACTTAATAGGATACTCAGTACCTGTCTCGTTGAACCATGGAAGCTTGTAATTAGTCTTAAGTCGTTCAACAATAGCTTTCTTTATTATTGACTGACAGTCAGAAATTGAGAAAAGCTTAGAGTTCCTTGAGTAGCCATCTTTAACAGGAAAAGCATCATCTTTTCCAATCCACTCCTCCCAAGGAAGATTCTTTGTTCCTTGGAAAAGATCCTCAAAACTATATGCTTTAAATGTTCCTATAACAATCTGAACTCGCTCAGCATGGCGGAGGCAGATATTGGCACGGGCCAATATGTGTTCATCTCCAGAGAAGAACACACGCGCGTTTTCACAACGCACGTCCTCTGCCTCGAGCTCTTTGAGCTCATCAGCTATTAAGGATTCAAGTCCCATAAGACATGGAACAACATAATTCATTATCATAAAACACCTTCTGCATGTCTTGTGACATGACAACCGATATTAACAGCAACAGGAAGTCCAGCTATATGTGTTGGTGCAACTTCAATATTAACAGCGAGTGCTGTTGTCTCACCGCCAAAACCCTGAGGGCCAATACCCAAAGAATTGATCTCCTTAAGTAATCTATCTTCCAAGTCCATATAATAAGGATCTGAATTTCTAATTGAAACATCGCGACAGAGGGCCTTTTTAGAGAGAATAGCACATGATTCAAAATCTCCGCCAAGACCTACACCAACAACGATTGGTGGGCAAGGATTTGAACCGGCATCAGTTACTACTATTTTAACGAAATCAACGATGTCATCCTCTGTTGCAAAAGGAGTCATCATCTTAAGTTGGCTCATATTTTCTGAACCAAATCCTTTTGGGCAAACTGAAAACTTAAGCTTATCCCCAAAAGTTGTAGTCAAATGAATAACAGCTGGAGTGTTATTGCCAGTATTAGTTCTATTTTTGAGCGGGTCGCAGACAATCGACTTGCGAAGATATCCTTCTTCATAGCCCTTTGCTATACCAGCATTAATGGCATCACTAAGAAGTCCACCAGTGATGTGAACATCCTGTCCAATCTCAACAAAGACAACAGCCATACCAGTATCCTGGCAAACAGGAATATCAAGTTCCTTTGCTGCATCTATATTGGCACAGATATCACCAAGGATTTCCTCTCCAAGCCCCTGTGGCTCTTTTTCTTTTGCTGAAGCAATAGTTTCGCAAAGAGAGCATGGAAGTTCCTTGTTAGCCTTCACAGAGAGTTCTGCAACTAATTCTTCAATTTGTTCAAAACTAATATCTCTCATTTTTGACACCTATATTTCTTTAAAAAATATGCAGAGTGTACGTGCCACTCTGCAATATTTCGTATTAGCGACGAGCACCACTGCGTTTACCATAGCCTGAATGCTTAGTATCAGTGGAACGTTTAAGATCAGCCATCTTCTCTTCTGAAGATGATTTCCATTTGTTCATCATATCTTCAAAGCTCATATTTTCAGGATCTGCCTTAGGCTTTTGTCCCTGCCAAACGTTTGGAGCAGAACGCTCACGTTTCTTTGGCTTAGCCTCAGGTGCTGAATTCTCTTGAGCCTGTTTAATTGAGAGCCCAATCTTACCATTTTCATCAATAGTAAGAACTTTTACCTTGACCTCTTGACCTACTTCAAGAAAGTCAGTGATCTCGTTTACATATGTAGATGCAACCTCTGAAATATGAACCATTCCAGATTTTCCGTCCCCAACATCTACAAATGCACCGAACTTAGTAAGGCCAGTAACCTTACCATCAAGAATTGCGCCGATTTCCAATGCCATAAAGTGAAAATTTCCTCCTAATTAGTCACCGGATGAAATGTCGTAGTAAACCCTTTCACCAGGTAAAACATAGCCCAATACGTCTCGAGCTATTCTTTCTATATAAGCGGATTCATCACCATCAGTAAGTACATTTTCAAGTTCATCATTCTGCTCCTGTTTTTGCTGAAGAGTCACCTGAGCTTGTGCCACCTGCTGTGCTTTCTCGCTTTTTTCCATTTGAAGTGAAATTAAAGATATAACGAAGTAGCCAATAAGGGCAATAATAGCAAGAGTAAGAATGAAACTAGAAGATCTCTTTTTCTTTTCTACTGGTTTTTGCGATTCTGCCATCTACTCACCTTCGTTTCCGTCCGTTTTATAATTTAAGTAATTATATAATAAGAAATTACATTTTTACAAGACTTTTTGTTAAATTGGCTTGAACATCTCGCTAGCATTCTCTTTTGTGGCGTATTCCTTTACTGAAACCACTTGTACTTTAATTGTCTTCTCACCCATCTTAATTTCAATAATGTCATTTTCTTTTACATCATATGAAGCGCGAGCTACTTTTCCGTTGACAGATACATGGCCTGCATCACAGAGGTCATTTGCAACAGTTCTACGTTTAATAATTCTTGATACTTTTAAGTACTTATCTAATCTCATTTTAATACCTCGTTTAATTTATGAAGGAAAAAGGGAGAGGCAAAAGCCTCTCCCCAATCTGATTTTAAATAATCTAAATTATTTAACAGCGTCCTTGAGACCCTTACCAGCCTTGAAAGCAGGAAGCTTTGATGCTGGGATTGTCATTGGGAGACCTGTCTTAGGGTTGTGGCCCTGCTTCTTAGCGCGTTTTCTAACTTCGAATGTACCGAAACCAACGAGCTGAACTTTGTCGCCCTTCTTGAGTGCCTTAGTTGTGTTAGCGATGATAGCGTTAACAGCAGCTTCAGCGTCTTTCTTTGAAAGTTTTGTGTCAGCTGCTACAGCAGCAATGAGTTCAGATTTGTTCATAATGTCCTCCATAAATTTTGAAATTAATTTGGATATGAAAACCACAACATTTAGTGGTTCACATATGTCCGAACTACAAGCACATATTAACCCAAAACATTCAGTTTTTCAAGTACTTTCGCGATTTTTTGGCCTTTTGGCAAAGATAATACATCGTTTTTTGTAAGAACTTTGAAAAGCATTAGTGATATTAGCCAAACAATTATAGCTACTATTGTGCAAAGTACACAAGTGACAAAGCCTATGTTTATTGGCAACCTTTCATTTACTGATGGTAAAAACTGGTCACAAAGGTACTTAATACCGAAACAAGCGGCACTTGAAATGAGACCAACTACAGCCGGTTTTATAACACATTCAAACCATTTAAGTTTTACACCAGTGATTTTTAATAAGACTAAAAGGTTATTTAATACAATTATTAAATAGCAAAGTACTGTACCTACAGGTGCACCTTTGATATTTATTTCTGGACGCCCAACGAGTACAAAATTTGAGATAATCTTTGCAGTTGCACCAAAGAGCAATGATTTTACAGGAACATCTGCCCTACCAACCGCTTGAAGCATATTGTTTATAGGTGTAGAAATTGCAAGAAGAAGTGCAAAGATTCCAAAGATAGCAACAAATGGATATGAGATATCCAAAGTCTGTGATGTTGGATAAAGTACTCTGAGCATCGGCTCTGAAATAACTGCCATACAGAAACCTGCTGGAACAGCAATCAATGTTGATGTCTTAACAACAGTTGAGATAGCACTGTGCATTTTATCCTTCTCATTAGTTGTATAAGCAGCTGCAAGAATAGGAATTGCGCTTACACCAAGTGTCATGATAACTGTTGGAATAAGGTTTCTAAAGTCTAATGCCACACCGTAACAGCCATAAAGGAAATCCTTGATATCATCAGTTTTAAGATTGATTTCATCAATGATTGGATATGCTGCTCGAACTGTGTCCTCTCCTATTGCTACAGCGTGTTTGAGTCTTGATTGAACAGTTGAAGTATCAATGAGGTTTGTGACATTTAGTACAAGAGCACTGGTTGCTATAGGAAAAACGGTTGTTATTAAAGTCTTAACCAAAGACTTTGTTTCAACAGGTTCAGGTGAACCGAGGAGTTCTTCCTCTGTAATTCCATCACCATACTTATGATAGATGATGAAACAGTAAATTAGCGCGAGAATTGTACCAATAGTTACGCCTAGAATTGCAGCGGCTGAAGAGTATGGTGCAGCAGCAAGTACTACATCTTTCTTACTCTCGCAAGCTCTTCCGAATACCATTCCGGTCGCAGCAAAATCACCGTAAGCCTTATTCAAAACAAGTTTTGAAAGACCGATACCAAAGATGAGCTTGCCAATACATTCAAACACTTGGGAATAACCCGTCACTCTCATATTACGAAGGCCTTCGTAGTAGCCTCTGTAAGTTGACATCAAGCAACAGAAGAAGATTGATGGGCCAATACAAAGAATGCTATAGAAAGCGTTTGGAGAGCCGATTATGTTGTGTGAGAAAGGATAAGCAAGTGCAAACATTAAGACTGTTCCGAGAATACCAGTAAAGAGGAACAGTCGCTTTGCAGCATCACGAACTTTTCGCACCTCTTTATATCTACCAGTGGCCATACGCTCAGAAATCATCTTAGATACTGCAACTGGAAGGCCAGCCATTGAAATAGCATAAATAGGTGTATAGAGTTCATATGCAGAGGTAAAGTAACCACGACCTACCTCTCCTATGATATTTGTAATAGGTATCTTATAGAAAATGTTTATAAGATGGACTATTACAGTAGTCATCATAAGAAGCATAGCTCCGCTTAAGAGAGATTGACTTTTTTGTCTATTTTCCTGTTCCAAAGCTACACCTCCTAACCCACAAACTCACGAAGTAGTGAGTTTTTCGGAATAATTTCTTTATCGAGCGATGTGACCTTATTTAGACTCTTAATAAGTTCTAATGCAGGATAGTAATATAGACTATCCTCTGGAAGCTCTTTAAGAAGTTTAATTGCCAAATCCCTATAAATACACATCTCATACGGATGAAGTGAATCAATCTGATAGTCAGCGAGGTCAATTAGAGGAATTAAATACTTATCTTCTCCTTCAGCAACCTTTGGCCACATTGAAAAAGTGAGTTCAACTGGTGCTGATCTAAAGTGATAGTCACGAATTACTCTTCTAAAGAAGCGAACATCGCGTCTACTGAATAGAACCTCACCATTATCGTCTAAAATATCTGAAGCCGTTGAAGCATAGATTTTAACAATACAATCACTGTCAAGTTCCTCGGTAAATATAGGATTGATAGCATGAAGACCTTCTATGATTACTACATCACCAGGCT
Organism: Clostridia bacterium; assembly: GCA_024403955.1. GTDB lineage: Bacteria > Bacillota > Clostridia > Oscillospirales > Acutalibacteraceae > UBA1227. The sequence continues at coordinate 12,731 of JAKSQX010000016.1, forward strand.
TAAGTGTCAATTTAAAGACATTGTCCGTTCTTTTACCTGTGTTGAAATCGAAGAACGGGAGCATTGTCTCCCCTTTTTCTACAAGATCCTTTAAGGTGTTCTGAATCAATTCCAAGTCAAGAGCATATACAGCTTCAAAATCCTGCTTGCCGTCCTTTCCAGGAGGAATCTCATCGCGGTTACGATAAAAATCATCGAGTGAAATAACATTGGCATCATAGCCCATATGCTGAAATAGACGCGCAATCTTGTTTGCGCCTGTAGTCTTACCAGATGAGCTTGGACCTGAGAGCATAATGATTTTGTTGTCACTTGGGCGTGCAGCAATCTCACGTACAATCTGCTCCAAATAAGCAGCGTACATACGCTCACATTTACTTACATATTCAATTGGATTTGTAATTACCTCTTTGTTAATTACCTTTTGGTAATGAAGATTTTCCATAAAAATCCAATACTGCTTTCTTTCTTGATATTTGCTCTTCAAATTTATCGTTATACTCAAACGGATATTTGAAGTTAAAAATACGAGTAATATTTGAACCATTAGGTTCTTTTAGCTTGGTTACAGCTCCTGCGCCACAGGCAAGTATTGTGTGGCACTCCTCCATCATAAAGATGTTGTACTTGGACTCATAACCAGGTTTGCACCAACCAACGTTTTCAAGATTACCAACTGACTTTGCTTGACGATACATATAGTAAGGAATGTATCCTGCAGAATAGAGTGCATCATTGGCATAGTCAACCATAGAAGATATGTCGCGTGCAAATGAGAATAATCCACTGGAATAATCTAAGTCTGAGGAACGCTTATATGCCAGTGCATGAACAGTAATATTTGAAGGTCCAAGTGCGATAACTTTATTCACGCTATCTTTGAAACCATCTAAAGTATCACCAGGCAAACCAGCGATAAGGTCCATGTTAATGTTATCAAATCCGATGTCTGTTGCTGTGTTAAATGCGTCGACGCACAGCTCTGCTGTGTGGCGTCTTCCAACGAGCTTTAACACCTCATTTGACATCGTCTGTGGATTTATACTTATGCGGTCGACAGCGCCGTCACGACAAGCTCTTAGTTTGTCCTTCGTAATCGTGTCTGGTCGACCCGCCTCAAAAGTAAACTCCTTACAAAAAGACATATCAAAACTGTCCCTGACAGTCAGAAGAAGTCTTTCAATCTGCTCCGCCGAAAGAGTTGAAGGTGTGCCACCACCAACATAAGCAGAGAACATCTTAATACCAGACTGTTTTGCAATTTCACCGGTATACTTTATTTCTTTAAGCAAGTTCTCAAAGTATGGTACAAAAGCTTTCTTAGCAGTTGGAGTATCAACTGCACTTGAGACAAATGAACAATATGAACAACGGCTTGGGCAGAATGGAATTGAGATATAAAGACTAAAGGCATCAGGAGTTGAAGTGCCAATAATACTCTCCTCAGTTTTTGCAACATCGAGAGCAAGTTTAGTCTTTTTCTCAGTTACATAGAAAGAGTTTTTAAAATACTCTATGCCCTCTTCCTTGCCCTTTTCTTCCATAAGTCGAATGAGAAGCTTAGAAGGCCTGATACCGGTTAAAATGCCCCATCCAGGAGTAATGCCAGTTGCCTTGCAGAGAACTTTATAAAGAAGTTGTGCACAGTGAAGTTCAATACTGTCCTCTGAATTAGCGAGAGAACAAGGGATTAACCTATTCTCCTCAGATTCAGAGATTATATTTCCACTTTCCGAGGTATAAGCAGCACTAACCTTTGTAAACTCACCAATTGTCTCAGTTGTAACTTCTACAGATGGCAAATCATTAAGAATTTCAGGAACAGGCTCCTCTCCGTCCTTCAACTTACCATCAATAATAACTTTTACGGCCTCCTCTTGAAAAAAGCAGGAGGTCAATTTTTCAAGTTCATATGCGTAGTCGTTACCATTTACAATAAGGACCATTCAATCTTCCTCATAAATCTGTTTGTCTTACGCTCTGCATCGAGAGTTGTAGATATACCATGTCCAGGATATACAATGTAGTCTCCGCTGAGCATGCCAAGTTTCTTAATAGAATCTCGCATATCATTCAGATTACCACGGAAAAGATCAGTTCTGCCACATGTGCGACAGAAAAGTGTATCTCCAGAGAACATAATATTATCAAAGAGATAGCAGACGCTTCCAGGAGTATGTCCTGGAGTAGCAACTACTCTAACTTCAATTCCACCAAAGAAGAAAGAATCACCATCTTTAACACGTTTGTCAGCGTGCATTGGCTGCTGCTCAATACCTAGATCAGCAGCAAGCGAGCAAGAAGAACTTGTAAGACAGATTTCATCCTCATCAGCAATAACTACAGTTGCATCAGGATACTCTTTCTTTAAATCATAGACACCTAAGATATGATCAGAGTGACCATGTGTCAGAATTATATACTGGAGCTTTGTCATACCAGAAGCTTTGATAGCCTCAACGAGAGGCGTAGTATAAAGTGCTGGATCAATAACTGCACCAAGTCCTGAAAGTTCATCCAGGACGATGTAGCAGTTGGTTTCAAGAGCTCCAAGAACAATTTTTGATACTTTCATTTAAACACCAGTTCTTTCAACGGAAAATACTCCATTTACCTTTTTCAAATACTTGATAACGCTTGTTAAGTGTTCAACACCATTTACAGCAATAGTGAGAGTCAAAACCTTAGTTCCGTCTTTACCATCACGTGTTGAGATTGAACGGATATCAACATGCATGTTTGCGAGAGTTGTGGAAATATCTGCCATGAGGCCAATTCGGCTGATACAATAGATATCCATTGTTGCATTAAATTCCTCTTTGACGTTTTCGTCCCAGTAGACTTTAATCCAACGTTCTGGCTCTGGCGAGTCCTTAATATATACAGGAACGTTAGTACAGTCACGTTTATGGACGGATACGCCATGTCCACGTGTAATGAAACCAATGATGTCATCACCTGGGAGCGGGTTGCAACATCTTGAAAGTTTGATAAGACAATTATCAATACCCTCAACAATGATTCCCTCAGAGCTTGTCCTGTGAAGAGGTTTTGTAACGACAATTTCGTCACGCTCTCCCTCTGCCTCTTTAAGAATCTTTGAATATTCCTCTTTAATGAATGGCTGAAGGTTTTCAACAACAATGCTGCCATAACCTATAGCCGCAAAGAATTCATCAACATCATTTTCATATCCCTTGCGCTTTGCAAGAGAATTTATAAGTCTATCAAGTTCTTCATCAAAGAGACGAATACCGTTTTTACGAAGTTCACGCTCAAATTGAGCTTTACCCTCTTCAATATTCTCAGGTCTCTTTTCCTTCTTGAACCAACCACGAATCTTACTTCTAGCTCCAGAAGTTGTTACAATGTTAAGCCAGTCACGTGAAGGTCCCTTATTAGGGTCAGAAGAACGTAAAATCTCTACAATTTGGCCAGTCTTAAGCTGATAATCAATTGGAACAATACGACCATCAACTTTAGCTCCAGTCATCTTATGGCCTACCTGTGTATGAATAGCATAGGCAAAGTCAATTACGGTTGAACCAAATGGAATATTTATAACATCGCCCTTAGGTGTAAATACAAATACATCGTCCGGAACGAAGTCGGTTTTAATAGTTTGAACGATATCTTCTACATCGTCAGTATCATTGGAATTTTCAAGAAGCTGGCGTATCCAAGCGAGACGATCATCAAAATCTGACTGCTTACCACCAACACCGAGCTTATATTTCCAGTGGGCTGCGATACCGTATTCAGCAGTTTGGTGCATCTCCCAAGTTCTAATTTGAACTTCGAAAGGAATACCCTCGTTGCTAATAACAGTAGAATGAAGAGACTGGTACATATTTGCTTTAGGAGTACTGATGTAATCCTTAAAACGTCCTGGAAGTGAGTGATACATATCATGAATAATTCCAAGACAGTTGTAACAGTCAACTACATCGTCGACAATAATACGAATTGCATATACGTCGTAGATTTCATCAAACTCACGGTTTTGAATGTACATCTTACGGTAAATACCGTGCACACTCTTACGACGTCCATCAATCTGTGCATTAGGAACAAGTTCATGTACACGAGAAGCAATTGCTTCGATTGAGTCCTCAAGGAAGTTTGGATGAACCTTATCGTTACGATTTACAAGGTCTTCAATCTCTTGGTATCCAACAGGATCGAGGTAACGGATTGAGAGATCCTCGAGTTCCTCTTTGATAGTTCTAATACCAAGTCGATGAGCAATTGGAGCATAAATTTCAAGAGTTTCCTGAGCCTTATCACGACGTTTTTGATCACGCATAAACTCAAGAGTTCTCATATTGTGAAGTCGGTCTGCAAGCTTGATAATTACGACACGAATGTCCTGAGACATAGCGATAAACATCTTACGGATATTTTCCGCCTGTCTCTCCTCCCAAGTTTCAAGTGGTACTTTACCAAGTTTTGTAACACCATCAACAAGGCTAGCAACATCTTCACCGAAGAGTTCAGTGAGATTTTCAAGACCAATCTCAGTATCCTCTACAGTGTCATGAAGAAGGGCTGCTACCAAGGACTCATAGTCCATACCAAGTTCAAAAAGGATTTTAGCCACTGCAACTGGATGCATAATATATGGCTCTCCAGAATATCTGCACTGTCCACTATGCGCTCTCTTAGCAAACTTATATGCCTCTATTATCTTTTCAATTTCCTCCTGATTGTACTGTTCAGGAAGAGATTCTTTTAATTCGCTAAATTTATCGTCATAGTCAGACAAGTGGATTCATCTCCTTTAGGTACTCCATAACAGGAGCAGTATTTATGTCAACTTTTTCAGTTGTTTCTTCAACGACAATAGCACCATCAGGCATAACCTTAACAAGATTAAGTTCCATCATAGCAAGAAGAGCTACACGAACTTTGCAGAGGTTATCCCCATTCTCAGAAATCTTATTTGCCATATACTCAAATGAGTTAAAGTTAAGATTTGGATATTTTTTGAGGTATGTGTAAAGTCTAGCAAAAAGTGGTCTATCAGGTGTTGCAAAATCAACTTCGTCAGGACGGAGTGATGCACGAAGTTCAATCTTGTCATAAAGTTTTATGCAGCGAACCATAAGTTCATCATTAACACCAGCGGGTCTAGTGTTAACAATTACTACTGAAACTCGTTCTTGACCATTCCAGAGATTCTTATTGAGAGATACAACAGCATCAAATTTATCTCCCTGTTTATGTGGAAATGCGCCCTTAGGAACATTAAAGTTCATTAGGGTAATTTGCTTATCTTTACCATCTTTATGAGCATAGATGCGAAGATGTTGCTTCTTATCACCGAGTTCTGTGATACCGTCAACAACGAGGTCAAAGAGACCGAAGAGTGGGCTTGGATTATCACAGCCAAATGGTTCAAGTTGTTTGATTGAATTTACAAGGTCAAGATTTACACTCTCAACATTTAACTTGCAATCAACGTTAATCTGTGGATAGAAGAGTGGCTGACTATAAGCATATTCATCAAGCGCCTTCATAAAGGCAGGTATGTTTTCAGTTTTAATAGTGAGACCAGCAGCCTGTGAGTGACCACCAAACATCTCAAGATACTCAGAGCAAACTGTCAAAGCATCAAATATTGAGAAACCATCGATGCTTCGTGCAGAACCACGTGAAAATCCATCTCCTCTATTTGAGAGAACAATAACTGGTCTCTGATATATATCAAGAAGACGGGAAGCAACAATTCCGAGTACTCCCTCATGCCAGTTATCACCATAAGTAACTATAATAGGAGCATGTGAAAGGACAGGATTTTCATAGAAGAGTTTTTGGCTCTCTGTAAGAATCCTATTCTCTGCCTCATGGCGTTCTACATTTGCAGCGTTGAGTTCTTCAGCGATCTCCTTTGCTGCCTCTGGTTCTTCACAGAGCAAAAGCTCGAGTGCCTTTTCTGCGCTGTTAATTCGTCCAGCAGCATTGATACGTGGGGCAAGACCAAAGGAGATGTTTGAAGCCATAATCTCCTTATCTGAAAGTCCTGCGACATCAATAAGGGCCTCAACACCAGGACGCTTAAATGTATTTATTGAATTAAGTCCTGCTTTAACAAAGCGTCTATTCTCGCCTCTAAGAGGAACTATATCAGCAACAGTTCCAATTGCTACAAGGTCAATATAATCTTCAAATACAGTTTTAGAGTCACCTTCAATTGCACAACAGAGTTTGAAAGCAACGCCTACACCACAGTAATCTTTAAAAGGACAATCAGAATCTTCACGATGTGGATCTACAATAGCCACACAATCAGGAAGTTCATCACCAGGTAAATGGTGGTCGGTAACGACGAGATCCATTCCAAGTTCTTTTATGTATTTAGCCTCTTCGATTGCAGAGATACCATTATCTACTGTGACGATGAGATTTGTGCCTAGGGCTTTAATCTTATCAACAATACCTCGACTAAGTCCGTAGCCATCCTCTGTGCGCGAAGGAAGTAAGTATGTTACATTAGCGCCCTGTGCCTCAAGATATGAGTAAAGGACGGCAGTTGATGTGACACCATCTGCGTCGTAGTCTCCGTAGACACATATTTTCTCAAAGTCAAAAATAGCTTCATTGATTCTGTCTACTGCCTTCTGCATATCTGGCAAAAGGAATGGATCTATAAGTTCCGTCTCTCTACCAAGAAAGTCATTGATATCCAAAGGCGCAGTTACACCACGTCCTGCAAGAAGCAATGCCACAAAAGGATCAACAGAATACTCCTCCGCAATCTTTGCAGCGAGATCCTTGTCAATCTTGCCTAGATTCCATTTTTTCCTGTCCATTTGCTAAATTCTCCAAATCCAAAATATCATATAGCTCATTTATATAAAATTAACTACTTACGAAGTAAAAAGTTTAAAGAATATCTAAACTGAAATGAAGATTAAAAACTATAAATTAATTACCTTTAAACATAAAATCACAATTTAATATTATACAACAGGATTCGATAACATTCAATAATAAAAGGCCCTCAAAATGAGAGCCTTTTTAAACTATCTATGCTTATTTCTTTTCCTCAATAACACCCTGCTTATAGGCTGCTAAGAGTTTCTCGAGACTGGCCATTTGGGCCTTCAAAAGTTTACCCTTATCAGTCTCTCCTACCTTAATTCTCTTATCAAGGCGTTCAAAAACTACGCTTGCTGAAAGAATATCAGTATTGTTTTTAATTGCATCATCACGTGAAGTGAAAGCTTCATGAGATGAAAGCCTCATAATATATGAGTTGTAGATTAGTGTATATCCAGCAATGCCAGTGGTCTTTTGATAAGCTCTACAAAAACCGCCGTCAATATCGATGAGTTTTCCCTCGCCTTTTACTGGGTTTTCACCAGCACTAGCCTTGACTGGAGTATGTCCATTAATGATGTGCGAATGAGTTCCTGTGAGGCCAAAACTCTGAAGAATGTATTCACATCCCGCTGCAGTCTTTACAACCTCATAATATGTGTCTTTTTTCTCAATACAAAGGGACTTATCTCCAATAAGTCTGCGCTCAAACGTAGTGATTTTATCCCTTGCAAAAAGTGGTGAAAACTTACCACACCAGAGCCACCACATGAAGTCCTTACCGGTTTGTTTTTCCTCGGTTCCCTCCTCACAGAAGTAACCATTTTTTGCCTGCATTATACAGTAATCAAAGAGGTCTTTTCCAAAGTACTCTTTACCATCATATTTGAACTTCTTAAAGTTGCCTTCCTCATCCATTGGAACTGCGCCGTGGAAAAGAAGATTTCCATTGTAGCAGCGATACATAGAGCCCTTTGAAAATAGGAATTTAACGTGATTTTGAAGCTTTTCAGATTCACGGAAATTAGCTTTAATCTCAGCCATTACCTCGGTCTCTTCCAAAGACAATTCATAAGGATTATTTGGATCAATAGTTGGAAAATCCTTATCGAGAAGTTCATAGGTTACACCGTTGATATTAATGGTGCCTTTTTCATAATCAATCTTATCCAGAAGAAGTCTATCATCCATCTCAAAACCTGGATGACGCATAATTGCTTGACCCTCAAGTTTAAACATGATAATTGTGATGGCCTTTGCCATCTTACCTGTCTGTTCAAGATCCTTTTCAGTTATTCTTCTACCAGTTTCATCCTCATCATCAATGTCGGCAATAAAACGTGAGGTGTCGGAATTCGCATATTGTTCATTTGCAAATACTGCAAGTGGTCTAAGGCTGATACCATAGCCATTTTCAATAACATGAAGATTATTATAACGGATAGAATTAGCAAGAACTGTACTGATGCAAACACGAGAACCTGCAGCAGCACCCATCCATACAATGTCGTGATTACCCCACTGAACATCAACATTGTGATGATTCATTATATCATCCATTACGATATCAGCACGAGGTCCTCTATCAAAAATATCTCCAACAATGTGAAGGTGATCAACAATAAGCCTTTGAATTAAGTGGCAGATAACTTTAATGAACTCAGGAGCCTTATCCATAGTAATAATTGAGTTGATGATATTGTCATAATACTCTTTCTTATTATGGACTGTGTAGTCAGTATTGAAGAGCTCTTCAAGTACGTAGGCATAGCCTTTTGGAATGGCTTTACGAACTTTAGAACGTGTATATTTTGTAGATACATAACGTGAGAGTTCAATGAGATATGAGAGCACAGCTCTATACCATTCATCCTTCTCCTCTTTTGTCATGTTCATAGTTATATTTGCTGTCTTTTCTGTTGGATAATAAACAAGTGTTGCAAGTTCTTTACGCTGCTCATCAGAGAGCTTATCAGAAAACAAGAAATCAATTTTCTCCTTAATAGCTCCAGAAGCGCTACGAAGGATATGGGTAAACGCCTCGTACTCACCGTGGATATCAGACATAAAGTGTTCAGTACCCTTTGGCAAGTTCAAGATAGCATTCAAGTTTATTATCTCGGTTACAGCATCCTGAGCAGTTGGAAAATCTTTAGCCAAAAAAGAAAGATATTCAATTTCTTCATCAGTAAAGTTATAAATCTGTGCCATTTTTTCTCCAATCCAAAATAGTTAAAAAAGTAACAAGCCCAGCCAAAAAGGCCGGGCTTTGGTATTATTTTTTAGCAATAGAGTTAATTGCAAGAGGTAAACCTACGAGAGTTGAGTATACAACAGCACCGAAGAGCATCAATACAGAGCCAATAAGTAAATTGTAAGTTAAAGCTTTGCTGAAAGATGTCTCAGCGCCAAATAACCAAGCAAGCATAAGTATCTCCTTAAATGTTTAATAACAGTAAGTATTATATTTTATTTAAGACATTTTTTCAAGTACTGTCCTGTATAAGATTTCTTGTTTTTTGCCACTTCTTCAGGTGTACCAGTAGCAATTACTGTACCACCGTTATCTCCACCCTCTGGGCCCAAATCAATAATATAATCTGCAGACTTAATTACATCGAGATTATGTTCGATAACAAGAACAGTATTTCCAGCATCTACAAGACGTTGTAAAACCTCAAGAAGTTTTTGTACATCCGCAGTATGAAGACCAGTTGTAGGCTCATCAAGGATGTAGAAAGTACGGCCGGTTGAACGCTTTGAAAGCTCAGTTGCAAGCTTTACACGTTGAGCCTCACCACCGGAGAGTGTTGTTGCCGACTGTCCGAGTTTTACGTAACCAAGACCAACTTCTTGAAGTGTCTTGAGGCGTCTATAAATCTTTGGGACAGCCGAGAAGAACTCTACGGCCTCATCTACAGTCATTTCAAGTACTTCGGCAATATTCTTGCCTTTATATCTAACCTCAAGAGTTTCGCGGTTGTAGCGAGAACCACCACACACCTCACAAGGAACGTACACATCTGCGAGGAATTGCATCTCAATCTTTATGATACCGTCGCCCTTACATGATTCACAACGTCCACCTTTTACGTTAAAACTGAAACGTCCAGGGTTATAGCCACGTATTTTAGCATCCTGAGTTGATGCAAAGAGAGTACGGATATCAGTAAACAAATTTGTATATGTGGCAGGGTTTGAAGAAGGCTGACGACCAATTGGTGACTGGTCTATATCAATAACTTTGTCAAGAGCTTCTACTCCCTCTATTCCCCTACATTTTCCTGGGAAAGTCTTTGCTCTATTAAGGTCGCGTGCCAATGTCTTGTGAATAATTTCATTGACAAGTGAAGATTTACCAGAGCCAGAGACACCTGTTACACAGGTGAAAGTTCCAAGCGGAATCTCAACATCAATATCTTTTAAGTTATTCTCTGCAGCGCCGAGAACTTTTATCGTCTTGCCGTTACCGGCACGACGAGTCTCTGGCACAGGAATAGAACGCTTACCGGAGAGGTATTGACCTGTTATTGATTTCTTGCAAGCCATTATCTCTTCAGGGGTGCCTGCGCATACGATTTCGCCACCATTAATACCGGCACCAGGGCCAATATCAACGATATAATCTGCCGCTCTCATTGTATCTTCATCGTGCTCAACGACAATTAGAGTATTGCCGAGATCTCGAAGTTTAAGCAGAGTATCAATAAGCTTGTCGTTATCGCGCTGATGAAGTCCAATTGATGGCTCGTCAAGAATGTATAACACGCCCATAAGCTGTGAACCAATCTGTGTTGCAAGTCGAATTCTCTGTGACTCACCACCAGAAAGAGTTGCCGACTTTCGAGCAAGGTTTAAATAATCAAGTCCAACAGAACAAAGGAATGTAAGCCTTGATTTTATCTCTTTTAGAATAAGTTCAGCGATGATTGACTCACGCTCTGTGAGCTTAAGATTATTTAAAAAGTCAAGTTCAGCAGCAACCGAGAGATGTGTGAGTTCATCGATGCTAAGACCGCCGACTGTAACACTTAAAGAGATAGGATTAAGTCTCCTACCGTGGCATGTTGGGCACTCGTGAACTGCCATAACAGATTCAATCTGTCTTCTAGAAATCTCCGAAGTAGTCTCATCATATTTACGAAGTAAGTTAGGAACAATACCCTCAAACTTACCAGCCCAACTATACTCACTGTACTTACCGTGATGTGTATATGTCATCTTTACGCCATTTGTTCCGTAAAGAATTTTATCAAGGTCCTCTTTCTTCATTTCCTTAACTGGGACATCGATTGAAAAACCATAATATTTAGCGATACCCTCAAAGAACATCTCAGCCATTGTGCCACCATCAACTTTTGACCAACCGTAAGCCTGGATAGCGCCATCTCTAATTGTGAGAGTCTTATCTGGAATCAACAAGTCCTCATCAATAGTTGTAAAGTCACCAAGGCCAGAACAGTCTGGGCAAGCGCCATATGGGTTATTAAAAGAGAACATACGAGGTGCAAGATCCGTTACAGAGATACCGTGTTCTGGACATGCAAATGTCTGTGAGAACTCAAGTTCTCTTCCTCCAATAACATCGATAACAATCATACCATCAGCTAGTTTTGATGCTATCTCAATAGAATCTGCAAGACGTGTTCTTATTCCGTCCTTTATTACAAGACGGTCAACAATGATTTCAATATTATGCTTGATATTCTTTTCAAGCTTAATCTTCTCTGTAAGTTCATGCATCTCGCCGTCGATTCGAGCACGAACAAAGCCCTGTTTACTCGCATCCTCAAGTTCATGAACATACTCACCTTTTTTGCCTCTAGCAATAGGTGCCATTACCTGAATTTTAGTACCCTCTTCTAAATCAAGTACCTGGTCTACAATCTGATCAATCGACTGCGCTTTAATCTCCTTACCACAAACTGGGCAATGTGGAATGCCGATACGGGCATACAAAAGACGAAGATAATCATAGATTTCAGTTACTGTGCCAACTGTCGACCTAGGGTTCTTTGAAGTGGTCTTCTGATCAATAGATATTGCAGGGCTTAAGCCCTCTATAAGCTCAACCTTTGGCTTTTCCATAAGGCCTAAGAATTGACGAGCATAGGCTGAAAGAGACTCCATATAACGTCTCTGGCCCTCAGCATAAATAGTGTCAAAGGCAAGCGAAGACTTACCGGAACCCGAAAGCCCAGTAAATACTATCATCTTATCTCGAGGAATCTTAAGATTTACGTTCTTAAGGTTATGCTCCCTCGCACCTTTTACGAAAATTTCTGTCTGTGCCATAATTACTCCTTTTTCTAGACTTATGCATTATACAACTTTAATTACTAATTGACAAACTATTAATTAAGATCCGGACAAAAGAAAATCCCCGAAAGGCCCGTAATTACAGGCTTTTCGGGGATCGGTTTATGAATTTGCTATTATTCCCACTCGATAGTTGCAACTGGTTTTTCTGAGATGTCCCAGAGAACACGGTTGACACCAGGAATCTTTACGATGCGGTCACGCATTGTGCAGAGTGTCTCGAATGGAATTTCAGGAACTGTAGCAAGTACAGCATCTGTTGTATTTACGGCACGGATAACAACTGCCCAGCCCATATAACGCTGGCCAACACCATCAACATACTTGATACCTGTTGATTTGATGTCAGGAATAGCACAGAAATACTGCCAAGGAGTCTCTGGAAGTTTTCCGATCTCTTCACGAACAATTGCATCTGCTTCGCGGAGTGCCTCAAGTCTATCACGTGTGATAGCGCCTACGCAGCGAACACCAAGGCCTGGGCCTGGGAATGGCTGACGATAAACCATGCTGTCTGGAAGACCAAGAACCTTACCAACGATACGTACTTCGTCCTTGTAGAGGAACTTAACTGGCTCTACAAGTTCAAAGTCGAGCTCTGGTGGAAGACCACCAACGTTGTGGTGAGCTTTAACACCATCTGACTCAAGGATGTCAGGATAAATTGTACCCTGGCCTAAGAACTTCACGCCATCAAGCTTTGAAGCTTCCTCAGCAAATACATCAATAAATTCTTTACCGATAATCTTACGCTTTGTCTCAGGATCATCAACACCAGCGAGTTTATCAAGGAATCTGTCAACTGCGTCTACGTAGATGAGGTTAGCATCCATCTGATTTTTGAATACTTCGATAACCTGCTCTGGCTCACCCTTTCTAAGGAGACCATGGTTTACGTGTACGCATGTGAGCTGCTTACCAATTGCTTTAATGAGAAGAGCTGCAACAACTGATGAGTCAACACCACCTGAGAGAGCGAGGAGAACTTTGCCGTCTCCTACCTGAGCCTTTGTAATTTCAATCTGCTCAGCGATAAATGCCTCCGCCTGTTCTACTGTTGTAATTCTTGCAAGACTCTCTGGTCTTACATTTGAAGTCATATCCATCATATTAAGCATCCTCTTTCATTAAAATCAGTTTGTATAGTTGTCGAAATAGCCCTGTACAAGTACTACTGGAGTACCCTTGTCACCTGAACCAGATGTCAAGTCACAAAGTGAACCGATGAGGTCAGTAAGCTGACGAGGTGTTGTGCCCTGAGAAGCCATGTTGCCAACAAGGTTGTCACTCTTTGACTTGATTGACTCTGAGATAGCAGCCTTAAGTGCCTCACCTGAAAGATCTTTATAGTCGTTATCTGCAAGGTACTTGAGCTTGAGCTCGTTTGGTGTACCGATAAGACCATCTGTGAAAGCTGGAGATACTACTGGGTCAGCAAGTTCCCAAATCTTACCCTGTGGATCTTTGAAAGCGCCGTCGCCGTAAACCATTACTTCGACGTGCTTGCCTGTTGCCTTGAGGATTCTGTCCTGTACGTCAAGTACGAGGTCCTTGCACTCTCTTGGGAAGAGCTTAATCTTGTCCTCTGTTGACTTGTTAGAGCCAAGGAGACCATATCTCTCGTTGCAGCCACTGCCGTCAACTGGAGCATTCATGATATCGTCAAGGCTGCAAACAACCTTGGCACCAGCGTCCTTGAGGATTCTCTTAGTTCTAGCACGTGTGTGGATGTCGCAGTTAAGTACGCAATCAGCATAGTCAAGGATAGCCTTTGGCTGGTTAGCAAAAACTACCTCAACCTCAGCGCCCTCCTCTTTACAGAGGTCTGAGTAATATGCTACATAGTCAACACCTGTGAACTCATGCTTATTCTCGCCGAAGAGTTCTCTGTACTTATCAAGAGAGAGTACATCTGAATATGGGTTGATACCAGCAGCATCAATCTTATCAAGTGAAACGAGGCAGTTACCTACTTCGTCTGAAGGATAAGAGAGCATAAGTACAACTTTCTTACAACCACGAGCGATACCACGGAGGCAGATAGCGAAACGGTTTCTTGAGAGAATTGGGAAGATAACACCAACAGTCTCACCACCGAGCTTAGCCTTAACATCAGCAGCAATATCGTCTACTGTGCAGTAGTTGCCCTGTGAACGAGCTACGATTGACTCAGTGATTGAGATAACATCACGGTCACGAAGCTCAAAACCTTCATACTGTGCAGCTTCAAGAACACCAGTTGCAACTATCTCAGCGAGGTTGTCACCTTCACGGATGATAGGCATACGGATACCACGAGAAACTGTTCCTACTCTTCTTTCATACTGATCCATAGATAAGGACTCCTTTTTTGAAAAAATAACAAAGTTATTATAAAACATCATAAATCCATGCACAATTACGTAGAGTAATAAAATTGAACACAAGATATTGAATATTTTTTGTAATTATTAACAAGATGTTTTATGACATTTCTTCCAAACGGCGAATTTCATCACGGCAGTAAGCTGCAAGTTCGAAGTCAAGAACACGGGCTGCGGCCTGCATTGTCTTTGTAAGTTCAGAGATAGCCGCCTTGCGTTCGGCCTTAGACATTCTCTTGCCGTTCTTAGACTTCTCTGTATCAACCTTAGAGGTGATTTCAATAACGTCACGAACATCCTTGATAATTGTCTTAGGGGTTATACCATTCTCCTCGTTGTACTTCATCTGAATGTCACGACGACGGAATGTCTCGCTGATTGCTCGCTCCATTGATGGAGTGACGCTGTCAGCGTACATAATTACTTCGCCGTTCGCGTTACGAGCTGCGCGACCGATTGTCTGAACAAGTGAGGTTTCTGAGCGGAGGAATCCCTCCTTGTCGGCATCAAGGATGGCAACGAGTGAAACCTCTGGAATATCGAGGCCCTCGCGCAGCAAGTTTATTCCAACTAGGACGTCGAATTCGCCGAGACGCAAATCACGGATGATTTGCATTCGCTCAATCGTGTCGACGTCGTGGTGCATATATCTAACTTTAATACCAAAGTTCTCAAAGTAAGCAGTTAAATCCTCTGCCATCTTCTTTGTGAGCGTTGTAACGAGTACTCTCTCGCCCCTCTCTGCTCTCATATTGATTTGAGAAACGAGGTCGTCTATCTGTCCCTCAACAGGCTTTACAGTGATCATAGGATCAAGAAGACCTGTAGGACGAATGAGCTGTTCAACTATCTGAGCAGACTTCTCACGCTCAAACTCACCAGGAGTTGCAGATACAAATACAACCTGATTTATATGTGAATAAAACTCATCAAAATTAAGTGGTCTGTTGTCAAATGCTGATGGAAGTCTAAAACCGAAGTCCACGAGGTTAGTCTTACGTGCGTGATCTCCACCAAACATGCCACGAACCTGTGGAAGTGTTACATGTGCCTCATCTACGAAGAGCAGGAAATCATCTGGGAAGAAGTCAAGGAGTGTATATGGTGTTGAACCAGGAGCTCTACGAGCAAGTACCCTTGAATAATTTTCAATACCGCTACACATTCCCGTCTCACGGAGCATCTCCATATCATACTCCGTGCGCTGCTTGATTCTTTGAGCCTCAATAAGTTTTCCCTCAGACTCAAAAAATGCTACGCGTTCAGCGCACTCCTGCATAATGTCTGAGATGGCATCCTCCATAGTGTCTCCGTTAACAACATAGTGAGTTGCAGGATAGATTACAACATGTGAGAGGATATTCTTAACTTCACCAGTAAGTGGAACGAATTCTGAGATACGTTCAATCTCATCTCCAAAGAATTCAACACGAATAGCGAGTTCAGAGTAACCTGATGGGAAGATTTCAACAGTGTCTCCCCTTACCCTAAACTTATCACGGATAAAGTTAATATCGTTACGTTCATACTGAATCTCCACAAGTTTCCTTATAAGCTCATCACGAGGCTTCTCCATACCTGGACGGAGTGAGATCATCATATTCTTATATGTCTCAGGGTCACCAATTGAGTAAATACAAGAAACAGATGCAACGATAATTACGTCACGCCTCTCTGACAAAGCAAATGTTGCAGAGTGGCGAAGTCTATCAATCTCATCATTGATAGATGAGTCCTTTTCAATATATGTATCTGTAGTTGGAACATATGCCTCTGGCTGATAATAGTCATAGTATGAGACAAAGTACTCAACTGCATTGTCTGGAAACATCTCTCTAAACTCTGAACAGAGCTGTGCTGCAAGAGTTTTGTTATGTGCAAGAACAAGCGTTGGCTTATTAACCTTCTCAATTACGTTTGCCATAGTAAAGGTTTTACCAGAACCAGTAACACCGAGAAGAGTCTGCTCCTTAAAACCCTTGCTAAGTCCATCAACAAGAGCTTCAATTGCCTGTGGCTGATCGCCAGTAGGTTTATATTTACTTTTCAGCACGAACTTATCCATTAGATCGTTTCATCTCAATCGTTATATAATACGCAAGCAAAATAAGTTATTGTCTTATCACCATAGGAATAACTTGTTCCTACGGCCTCGCAAACATCTTTAATCAACAATCCGTAACCTTCCATAGATGAAAGTCTTCTCTCTGGGAATCTACAAGGTTCTGGATATGCACAGTTTTTACAAATTTTACAGCCTCCAGCTCCTAAGTACAAAGCATCAGGATGAGTCATTCTAAACTCAGCGATAAACTCATAGAAGTTGTTTAGGTGTTGCTTTTCGACCGCTGTATATCCAAGGACATCGAGTTTTCCTTTAATCTTGCCAGTCGTCTCAAGCAAGATACCGTGCTCAAAACTATGCATCTTCACTTCACATTCAGGAAGTGAACCACAAAGCGGAGGGCAAGACCAATTCTTACCGTAGACGTGGCAAACATTATTTTCACACCAAGTTCGAACCTGTCCCTCAGTTTTTAAAATTTTCGGATCAAAATCAGTAGTTTTAGTAAACATAAGCGCCTCAAAACAAACTAAAACGTTCTTAAATAGATTGCATTTAATTATATAAAAAAAATAGGTCCTGTGCAATCACAAGACCTACTTTTTTTAAGTTAATTTAGCCTTTTGTAGCAACGAATGAATAGTTGGCACCTGCAACAGCTTTTTCACCATCTACACCTGTAGCAGCTGGTTCATTGCCGATATAGAATGACCAATAAGCGCCATCAGTGTCATAGTCAAGAGTGATACCGCTTACAGTCTTAACATAGAGACCATACTCGCTCTCTTCACCAGCAATGAGTTCTTCTGCAAGAAGAGCCTCGCCAACTGTTTGGCCATCAGTAAATGGAACATCATATTCCATTTCACTACCTTCGAGATCTACAACTGTAAATTCGAAGTGAAGACCATCAGATGTTGGTCCCTGGTTACTACCAGGATCTTT
>JAKSQX010000017.1 GCA_024403955.1 Clostridia bacterium
TCAAGATTAATGGCAGAAATTAGAGAAGAGAACAAGATGGGTACAATGCCTGTTGGTAAGCTTCTTATCACAATGGCAGTACCTATGATACTCTCGATGCTTGTTCAAGCTCTTTACAACATCGTCGACAGTATCTTTGTTTCTCGTATTTCACAGGATGCACTCTCAGCAGTATCTTTGGCGTTCTCACTTCAGAATCTTATGATTGCAGTGGGCGCTGGTACAGGTGTAGGTATTAACGCATTCCTCTCAAAGAGCCTCGGTGAAAAAGACTTCAAGATGGCAAACAAGGTTGCAAACCACACGGTTTACTTGTGGGGCATCTCATATGCAATCTTCTTAATCATAGGTCTTACACTCACAGGTGCATATTTTAAATCCCAGACATCAGACGCCGCTATTATTCAGTACGGCGTAGATTATATGAGCATCATCCTCTGTTACAGCTTTGGCCTCTTTGGCCAGATGTTCTGTGAGAGACTTCTCACCTCAACCGGTAGAACAGTCCTCTCAATGGCAATTCAGATGACTGGTGCCATCATCAATATCATCCTTGACCCAATTATGATTTTCGGTCTCCTCGGTGTTCCTGCAATGGGCGTAAAGGGTGCTGCAATTGCAACATGTATCGGCCAGAATATTGCCTTTATTATAGGCATTATTTTGAACCTCAAGTGCAATAAGGATATAGAGCTTCATCCTAAATATATGAAGCCTGAGGGATATATCTTTAAGCGTGTATATAAGGTGGGTATCCCTTCAATCGTTATGGGATCAATCGGTTCAGTTATGATCTATGGTCTCAACAAAATTTTGATTGGTTTTACAAAGACAGCTGTTGCAGTTTTCGGCTCATACTTTAAACTTCAGAGCTTTATCTTCATGCCAATCTTCGGTCTCAATAACGGTGTTATTCCAATAATCGCTTATAATTTCGGCGCAAAAAATCGTGAACGTATCATGAGATCTGTAAAACTCGCTCTTATGTTTGCAGTCTCATATATGTGCCTTGGATTTATTGCATTTGAGACAATCCCACAGGTATTACTCTCACTCTTTAAATCGAATAACCCAGCAGAGAATGCTGCACTTATTGAACTCGGTGTACCAGCACTTAGAATAATTGCAACACACTTCCTGCTTGCAGGTTTCTGTATTGTAATCGGGTCCACATTCCAAGCGCTTGGCAAGGCAACTTTCTCTATGATTGTATCTCTGATGCGTCAGCTTGTAGTGCTCCTTCCAGCTGCATATTTCCTCTCACTCTCAGGAACACTCAGCAACGTGTGGTTCGCTTTCCCAATAGCAGAATGTATGTCACTTGCTGTGACCTTGTTCTTCTTTAAGACGCGAATACTTAAGATGATTAATTTTGAATAAAAATACCCCGCTCTTTTTGAGCGGGGTTCCTTTATTTATGATATAGACTCTTTGTCTGATATTCAGGCTCACAAGTTAAGTTGATACCGAGTTTTCTGAAGATGTTTTCATCTACACGGGAAACTAGAACTGTTGAGTGAGCTTCGCAACCACGGAGCTGTGGGAGACAAGCCATTGCTTTGGCAGCGTTCTTGTCGGTCGCCGCAGCGATTGAGAGCGCTATGAGCGTCTCATCAGTGTGGAGGCGAGGGTTACGGCTGCCGAGGTCCTTAGTCTTGAGGGCCTGGATTGGTTCGAATACCATTGGTGGAATGAGGTGAGCCTCATCTTTGATGCCGGCGAGTTCCTTAAGTGCATTGAGGAGCATTGCAGAACAGCCTCCAAGGAGGTCTGTTGTTCTGCCTGTCACAATGTGACCGTTAGGAAGTTCAATAGCAGCGGCAGGAACTCCGCCGTTGTCACGTGACTTTGCAAGTGATACTGCAATAACTTCACGGTCATCAGCTGAGAGACCAGCCTGCTTCATAAGGAGTTCAAGCTTTGCGATTACTGAAGGGTCAACTGTGTCCTTCTTTCTGTCACAGAGGGCCTTGTAATAACGGCGAATAATCTCCTGGTTAGAAGCTTCAATGCAAGCATTGTCATCGATGATACAGTTGCCAACCATATTTACACCCATGTCTGTAGGTGATTTATAAGGTGACTCACCGTAGATCTCTTCGAAGATAGCGTTAAGTACTGGGAATACTTCAACGTCACGGTTATAGTTAACTGTTTGAACACCATATGCTGTGAGGTGATATGGGTCAAGCATGTTTACGTCGTCAAGGTCAGCTGTTGCAGCCTCATATGCGAGGTTTACAGCGTGGTTAAGAGGTAAGTTCCAAACTGGGAATGTCTCAAACTTTGCATAACCAGATTTGATTCCACGTTTGTTGTCGTGGTAGAGCTGTGAGAGGCATGTTGCCATCTTTCCGCTACCAGGACCTGGAGCTGTGATTACGATGAGCTCACGAGTTGTGTGGATGTATTCGTTCTTGCCAAAACCGTCATCTGAAACGATGAGAGGGATGTTTGAAGGATAACCCTCGATTGGGTAATGCTTATAAACGTCGATGCCGATACCCTCAAGACGCTTTTTAAAAGCGTGAGCTGCTGGCTGGTTTCTGTACTGTGTCATTACAACAGAGCCAACATAGAGGCCGATCTCTTTAAACGCATCGATAAGTCTTAAAATCTCAACATCATAGGTGATGCCGATGTCGCCACGAACCTTGTTCTTCTCAATGTCGTTAGCGTTGATGGCAATTACTATTTCTGCCTTGTCTTTGAGCTCGCAGAGCATCTGGAGCTTTGAGTCTGGTTTAAAACCAGGAAGTACGCGGGAAGCGTGATAATCGTCAAATAGCTTACCACCAAATTCGAGGTAGAGCTTTCCACCGAACTGATCAATTCGTTCTGCGATGCGAGCGGATTGCGTACTGAGGTATTTGTCGTTGTCAAATCCTATCTTTCCCATACTGTGTTCACCTCTTCTGCAATTAATATAAATCTCTCTGTCTTTGTACGGCTTGTACAAGTTGAAAGAGTGATAATCTTTTCCTGTCCAGTAACTGGAGTGTCCTTAAGTGTTGGAACCTCTGAGCGTTCAATCAAAGATTCAAGCCATAACTTTTGCAAGTTCTCATCCTTCTGATTAACTTGATATGCAGGGTCTGTTATCTCAACTGTTAAAGCTGCGATTATGGCATACTTCTTTTCTGTGTCACCGTAGAGGATGTACACATAAGGATGCTTTTCATAATAGTCCTCATGTTTGTAGTGCTTGAGTGAGCCAAACATTGAGTCATTCTTTGTATTATGACCATAAATAATGGTGTTAAAATCAAGGAATGTGGAGTTGCAATCCACGAAGATACTACCGAAGTCTGAATATGTGTCATCATATGTGTGCTTTAAGTAGTACTTGTTGTTGTCTGTCTCAAGAAGAGGATAGTCGACAGGAGTGTCAGGGATTTGAATCCATCCGACAATCTCTTTGTTCACTGACTGTAGACCTTCGAGGTCCAATTTGAAGAAGTATTCTTCCTCTTTGTCATCAGCTTCAACATATTCTTTGGCGCCTTCATAAATCTCGTCGCCAGCTTTGTAATCGAAGTAAATACCAACTAATCGATAGAGGGAAAAGAAGAAAAGCGCAATAAAGCCAACTTCAGCGATGGCAAGTAAACGTTGTCTCATAAATACCCTCCCAAAAAAATTACGCTACATTATATCACAACTATTTTAATTGTACCACGTTTTTTCATACTTTATTTTTATAATTTTAAATATTATAATAAAGGTACATATGTATTTTTAAGACGAGGTTTTAGTTATGCAAAATAGGAAGATTCTGCGTCTTCTCTTGAGCTTCATTGTCGTCTTGGCTCTTCTCCTTTCCCTCACGGGCTGTAAGGATAAGAACAAGCCAACAATTGAGACGACAAAAGCTACTAAGACCACTGAACCTATAACAAAGGAGAAGACCACAGAGGAGTCCACTGATGAGACTACTTCAGGTACGGACAAAACTAGTGGTAAATTCGGAGGCGGATCTGGTGGATCTGGAGGTTCTGGTGGCGGCGGTGGCGGAGGCCAGGCGCAGGGAACAACAAAAGCTCCAGCGACCACTGCGGCGAAGTCAAATAGTTACTATGCTCCACAGGTCTACTACAACTCAGCATCTGGTGCTGCAGTTCAGGCATTAGCTGATGGTACACAGATTGATTACTCAAACGCAGCAAGTGGTTATGTAATGCTTAAGTATAGTGGTGCTCATTCCAATGTTAGATTACAGGTGGCAGCACCGGATGGCGTTACACCGGTTTATCCTATCTTCTCAACCGGTTGGGAGGCAATTCCTCTTACAAACGGTAACGGCAACTACACGTTTAGAGTACTTGCAAATGATGGCGGTAACTCATATACAGTTGTTGGTAGTGTAGATATCCCTGTTACTTTGTCCTATTCAACGGCAGCATTTTATAGACCAAATATTTACTGTAACTACGACGGTGGCACTTCGTGCGTAAACTACGCTGCGGAGTTGACCAGAGGCTGCGACACCGAAGTTGCAAAGATTCAGGCCATTTACAACTACGTTGTCGGCAACTTCCATTACGACTACGGCAAGGCATCCTCAGTCGCATCCGCTGCATACGTTCCAAACCTCAACAGTGTTTGGGCCTCAAAATCAGGAATCTGTTTTGACTATGCGTCAACTATGGCAGCAATGCTCAGAACTCAGGGACTTCCAACGAGGGTATGTATCGGTTATGTAAACGGCAGTACTTACCACGCATGGATTAGCGTATATGTACAAGGTACAGGATGGGTCAACAATATTATTCAGTTCAACGGAAACTCATGGAAACTTATGGACCCAACATTCGCATCAACTGGTGGCAACAAATATGACTGGTCCCAGAGGGGCTCATATTCAGCCATGTACTACTATTAATACGAAGGAGTAAACAAAAATGAGACAGCTCGATGGACCTTATCTTTCATCTTTCTGCATGGAACTCTCTCTCTGCCTCAAGGCAGGTATCTCTCTTACAGAGGGACTCTTTATGCTCTCACAGGATGAGACAGATAAAGATTTAAAAGAAATGCTTGCCGGACTTTATAACAAGATGGACGCTGGTACAAGTCTCGAGGAGGCATTGAGTGAAGCAGGTTGCTTCCCTAAATATTTAATCGATATGATTGAGATCGGTTCTAGAACCGGTAGACTTGAGTCGGTACTCAAGGCACTCTCCGCTTATTACACAAGACAGGTACAGATTACAAGAAGTATCAAGAACGCAGTGGTTTACCCATTCGTTCTCATGTGTATGCTTCTTCTTGTAATCGGTGTACTCATAACTAAAGTACTTCCAATCTTCAATGATGTATTCAAAGAACTCGGTGCAGAGATGAGCCCGCTCGCTATTTCAATTATGAACTTTGGCTCTGGCGTTACAAAGTATGCTGCAGTTATCCTTGCAGTAATCGTTGCAATCGCAATCATTGCTATCTTCATTAGCGCTGTTCCAAGCCTCTCACTCAAGTTTGTAAACTTCTGGAATAAATTTACATCAAATAGAAAACTTGCCAAGAAGATCGCTTCTGCTCGCTTTGCAAACGGTATGGCTATGACTTTGGCATCTGGTCTTGACACTGATGAGTCACTCGACATGGTAGAGCGTATCACAGAGAATCCTGCAATGCTCGGCCGTATTGCAAAGTGCCGTGAACTTATGGAGAGCGGCGAGCTCTTTGTTGACGCCATCTCCAAGTCAGAGATCTTCAATAGCATGTATTGCCGTATGCTTTCAATCGGTTTCAAGACTGGTACAGCTGACCAGGTTATGGATGAAATTGCTCGCCGTAGCGAAGAGGAAGTAGACGAGAATATTGAATCAGTAATCAACAAGGTTGAGCCAACACTTGTAATTATTATGTCACTTATCGTTGGTCTCATCCTTCTCTCAGTAATGCTCCCACTTATGAGCATCATGACCACAATTGGTTAATGGAGGAAATATATGGAAACTAAAGTAAGGAAACGAGGAGTACTTGAAGTGCTTCGCGGACACCTTCTGGCAATAGTTTTCTTCGTATTCATTTTTGGTTTCTTCATCTACGGTATCAACAGCGCTGAGAAGAGCTCGGCGGCCGAGAGCAAGAATGTGCTCGAAGAAAACCTCCATAAGGCAGTGGTTAGTTGCTACTCACTTGAGGGTGCATATCCTTCAAACGTTCAGTACCTTGAAGACCACTATGGCCTTACCTATGACAAGGAAAAATACGCAATCGGCTATGTTTGCTTCGCTTCAAACATCATGCCTGATATGCAGATTATAGAACTTGGTGTAGAGGAGGAAGTGTCAGAGTGAAAAAGAGAACTAGTTACACAGTAGACAGTATCTTTGTGCTTGTTCTCTTCGCTGTTTTCGCTGTAACAGTACTCTTTGTACTGATGAGCGGAGCGGGTGTTTACAAGGACACTCAGAGCGTTATGACAGAGAGATATCAGGAACGTACCTGCCTCTCCTACATAACCGCGAAAGTCAACCACTACGACGAGGCAGGCAGAGTATATGTCACCAAAGTAAATGGTGTTCAAGCTTTGGCTGTTGATGAGCAGATGGGTGGCGTGGACTACACAACATACATTTACTGTCACGATGGCTCTATCAAAGAGATTATGGTTGATAAGGGTCTCGATTTTAAACTTGAGGACGGCCTTGATATTATCAATGCAAAGGGCCTTGAGTTTGACACAAGTGAAAACTTAATAAAGGTTACCTGCGTGGGTGAAGACGGCTCAACTGCCTTCGCTACACTCCACGTTGAATCAGGAGTGGGAGGTGACGAGTCATGAAAACGAAATCACGTTCTAAGTCATCACTCTTCTTGATGGAACTCATAATTGTTATCATGTTCTTCTCACTCTCTGCCGCTATTTGCATGAAGGTATTCTCAAGTGCAAAGGTTAAGACAGACCTCTCCAGAAACATGACTAACGCAAGCTTCGCAGCTGAGAGCCTCGCTGAGTGCTACAAGGCAAACAAGCTTGATGGTACGGATCTTTCTAAGATCTATCCTTATGCTACAGAGTACAACGGCATCTATACTGTTTACTATGATGCTGATTGGACTATGTCTGAGGAATTTAAAGGTGCCTACCGCGCAACTCTCGTTGAGCACGAGGAGGACTATTACACACAGGCAAAGATTGTTGTCTATGATGCAAAAGGTTTTGAACTCTTCTCAATGGATTGTGCCGCAAGCCCAGAAAAGGGGGTAGACTGATGGAACAGAATGAACGCAAATCTTCCGGTATCAATATCGGTAGTGCAAGTATAATCATGGTGTTCGCAGTTCTCTGCCTCACAGTTTTTGCTGTCCTCACATTTATCACAGCAAATAACGAATACAAGCTCGCTGATAAGTCTGCCACGGCTATTAAGACTTACTATGAAGCAGACACAAGAGCTGTAATTACAGAAGGTAAAATCCGCGAGAGTATTGCAAAGGGAAACAATGCTGAAATCGAAGGCGTAACAGTCAAGACAGAGGCAGATGGTCGCCACTACACATATGCTCAGACAATGGATGAGAATCAGGAGATCCAGGTTGAACTTCTCTACACAGACGGTGAACTCAAGACCCTTAAATGGGAACTTGTAAATGTTGCCGAGTGGAGTCCTGACGCTGGAATTAAACTTTGGGATGGTGAAAATTGATGGATTTGTTGACACTCCTTAAAGGCGCTGTTGAACAGCAGGCCTCTGATATTTTTGTAATCACTGCTTTGCCACTCAGTTATAAAGTAAACGGAATTATTGCTCCGGTTGATGGGGATAAAGCAGAGCCTCTTAAAGTTAATGATGCTCGTTCTCTTGTAGAGGAAATGTATGATACTGCTGGACGTCCTATGGACAAGCTTATGAAGACAGGTGACGATGACTTCTCGCTCGCCATCTCAGGTCTTTCAAGATTCAGAGTATCGACTTATAAACAGCGTGGTACACTCGCCGCAGTTGTTCGTCTCGTATCTTTTGATATTCCTGATTATAAGGAACTTGGTATTCCTGAATCTGTAATGTCAATCGCTGAAAAGACAAAAGGTCTTGTACTTGTAACAGGTCCTGCAGGTGGCGGTAAATCAACAACTCTTGCCTGCATTATCGACCGTATCAACAAGACAAGAAATGGACACATCATCACACTTGAGGAGCCACTTGAATATCTCCACAGAAATAACAAGTGTGTTATCTCTCAGCGTGAGATTGGCTCTGACTCAGAGGACTACGTCGCTGCACTTCGTGCTTGCCTTCGTCAGGCACCGGACGTAATTCTTGTTGGTGAGATGCGTGACTATGAGACAATCAAGACTGCTATGACAGCTGCTGAGACAGGACACCTTGTCATCTCAACACTTCATACGGTAGGTGCCGCAAATACAATCGACCGTGTTATCGATGTATTTCCACCAAACCAGCAACAGCAGATTCGTGTGCAGCTCGCACAGCTTCTTCAGTGCGTAGTATCTCAGCAGTTGATTCCAACTGTTGATGGATCTCTTACTCCAGCCTTTGAGGTTATGAACCTCAACAGTGCTATCCGTAATATGATCCGTGAGTCAAAGGTACATCAGATTGATTCAATCATCTCAACCTCAGCTGCTGAGGGTATGGTATCAATGGATTCAAGCATCTACGATCTCTATGCTGCCGGCACAATCTCTGAAGCAAATGCTATCAAGTTTGCTTCAAATGCCGACCTCTTAAAGAAGAAGATGGCACTTAAGAAATAAGACAAAAAGAAAACTCCCTGTACCAAAAGTACAGGGAGTCTTTTTGTCTTTAGCTGAGTTCCTTAAGTGCGAAGATTACGATTGGATAATCATCAGCATACTCAGGATACTTGGAAACTGTCATCTCAAATGCAGTTCCGTTTCTGTCACGGAAGATGAGTACGAGTCGTTCCTTTTCATCGAGCTGTTTCTTTATGTAATCATAGTCCATAAAGCGTGTGAATGAAACTTGGAAGTCCTCAGACACGTAGTTTGTGCAGACGTCATTCATCATCTCGAGATGAGATTTGAACTGCCTTGCATATACGTCGTAGTCATCGCCCTCGTTTGAGTATACGAGACGGCTCATGCCATTCGAGAGATCAATAACGTATACAAGAATGTAATTGTATATGAGCTGCTCGATTACGGCCTTGCTGAAGACCTCTGAACGGTTCTGCTCAAACTTCTTAACGTCGTCATCGATGAGAAGGAAGTTAAAGAAGAATACAATATGACCTGAGTCATCATCAATTGGGATGAGACGGAGTCTATTCCAGTGATATTCCTCATCACCATCAGGGCCTTTGATAAGAGCTTCTACACGAATAGTACGTCTGTCGGCGAAGGCCTGCTTCAAATTATTGATATCAAGGTCGGATTCAAGTTTATTTCTAAAAAGAGGGTGTGTCATCTGTCTTGCGATTTCTAAGAAGTCGTTGAAAGAGCGCTCTTTGATATCTTCTTTAGAAGTGAAAGTTACACAGACATTATCGTCAAGATCAATGATTGTATTATAATGGAAAGTGTTGCAAATTACTGTTGATATAGCCTTTTCGATTCGTCTTACATCAAAACTCATAAGGACACCTCCGAGTTATTATTTATGGAGCTGGAAACGTGACTCGAACACGCGACCTGCTCATTACGAATGAGCTGCTCTACCAACTGAGCTATTCCAGCAAATATGCCCTATATATATTAACATATATTCCTTGAAAATACTATTACAATATGATAACATACAAAGGTAAAATAGGAGAAAATGAATATCATTTTTTAGTAAATGAGGTATCTTAAATGAAAAGAATTTTTGCAATAATTTTGACACTCATTATGGTTCTTGCTTTGACAGGTTGCCATAAGAATGACCCTACAGTAGAACCACAGTATGCTGACGGTGGAAATACTTCAACAGGCGTTGACCTCTCAGCTTTTGAGGGCAAGCAGCTCAAGCCTTATGTTGAGATGATCGCATCAAACAACTTCTATTATCAGAAGACTGATGCTAAGGGCGATGCAGTTACATTTACACGTATCGGTGCTGATGAAAAGGTTTCACTCTCAAGTGGCGCAAGCTTCATTAAGAAGGGTGACAAAATCTACTATGTTCAGGGCAATTACTACTGTGAACTCTCTGACACATTCGTATCAACATCAGGTATTCAGGCATCATATGAGGACATCAAGACAGTTCTCGCTTCATATGAGGCTCTCGTAATGGGTATGGTTGAGCTTGTTCCAATCGACAGTTCTAGTGTTCCAGCTGATACTTTCCCAGGTCATACTTTTGAGATGTATTTAAGCGTTGAAAACAACGTATCATATACTTTCGTATTTGACTCAACAAGCACACTCGTTGCTGTTCTTGAGATGGATAAGAAAGATGGAAAGCCAGTTTCATATGATGTAACTATGGGTGTTCCTTCAGCTAATGCAATCAGCAACATCTTCACAAATGGTACTCTTGTAGACAACCAGACAGCTATTGAGGGTGCAGCTCAGAAGTCAGCAGCAGAGACTACAACAGCAGCTCCTACAGCGGGTGTTACAACAGCAGCAGCTGCTGCACAGACAACAATCAAGCAGCCATAAGGGGTTGTACTAATGAAAGTAAAGGTTAAATACTTTACAGATGACATAGAAAAGCTTCGCTACATCGACGGTGTCTCAGATTGGATTGATCTTCGTGCCGCTGAGGACGTTGAAATGAAAGCGGGTGACTGGAAACTTATCCCACTTGGAATTGCACTCGAACTTCCAGAGGGATATGAGGCTCATGTGGTTCCTCGTTCCAGCACATATAAGAACTTCGGTGTCATCCAAACAAACTCTATGGGAGTTATCGATGCCACTTATTGTGGTGATAACGACCAGTGGTTTTGGCCAGCACTTGCAATGCGTGACACAGTCATTCATAAGAATGATCGTATCTGCCAGTTCCGCATCATGCAAAACCAACCTTCCCTTGAATTTATCGAGGTCGAGCACCTAGAGGGTCCTGACCGTGGAGGGTTTGGCTCTACGGGTATAAAATAGTATTGCATATTATCATTTAGTGTGTTATTATACTAAAGTCAATTAAATAAGTCTTGATAGAGGCGCGGGGACTGATTAGTAATTTGGTATAACTAAAGCAATAGGTACCAAACGAAAGGCTGAACCGCCGAAGTGCTAAAGTCGTTGCTTAGGTTTTAGTAGCTGGTCCACTGTGAAATACATAGTGGACTGTCACATTTTTTGTGGAGAGCTGTCATTACTATAAACTCATAATTTATGGTCGTGATAGTATCACGACCTTTTTTGTTGGCTAATTCAAATTAATGGAGGGTTTTTCGCTATGGAAAACAAAAAGAAATTGCCTATTACTCCTATCATTGCAATTGCATTTGTAGTACTCTTCATCGTACTCTGCACTTTGACAGGTAGTATCATGGCAGCAGGTGGCACACTTTGGGCTCTTCTCCCACCAGTAGTAGCTATCTGTCTCGCACTTATCACAAAAGAAGCTTACTCATCACTCTTTATCGGTGTTGTTCTTGGTGCTCTTGAAGTTGCTCACTTCAGACCAGGTAATGCAACTGATACTCTCACAGTTGATGGTTTCTCAACAGCTGTAGCAGATAACGCTGGTATCTTCGTATTCCTCGTTATCCTCGGCGCAATCGTTGCTCTTATTAACAAGGCAGGCGGTTCTGCTGCTTTTGGCCGTTGGGCTCAGACACACATTAAGACACGCGCAGGCGCTGCAATCGCAACTTTCGCTCTTGGCGTACTCATCTTCATCGATGACTACTTCAACTGCCTCACAGTTGGTGCTGTTATGCGTCCTGTAACAGATAAGCAGAAGATCTCTCGTGCTAAGCTTGCATATTTAATTGATGCAACAGCTGCACCAATTTGTATGATTGCTCCAGTTTCTTCTTGGGCTGCTGCAGTTTCATCATATGCACCTTCTGGACAGGGCTTTAAACTTTTCGTTTCTGCTATCCCTTACAACTACTATTCACTTCTTACACTTGTATTCATCATCGCTATCTCAATTATGAGCTTTGATTACGGTTCAATGGCTATCCATGAGAAAAACGCTTTTGAAAATGATGATCTTTTCACAACAGGTACATTCGAAGGCGAAAGTGAAGAAGAGGACAACCCTAAGGGCAAGGTTATCGACCTTCTCCTTCCAGTACTTGCTCTTATTCTCGTAGCTGTTTATGCACTTCTTCGTGCAGGTGGCTGGGGATCAGACGTAGGTATTATCTCAGCATTTGGTGATACAGATGCATTTGTTGGTCTTCCTTGGGCTGGCTTTGTAGTACTTGTTCTTACAATCATTTATATGTGCCTTAGAAAAGTTATGACTTTCAAAGAAGCAATGGCTTGTATTCCTAAGGGATTCATTGCAATGGTTCCAGCAATTACAATCCTTACCCTTGCTACATCTCTTAAGAATATGACAAACCTTCTTGAAGCTCGTGAGTTCGTAGGTGGTCTTGTTGAAGGTTCTGCAGCCTCCTTCCAGTCATTCCTTCCAGCAATCATCTTCGTTATTGCTTGCCTTCTTGCTTTCTCAACAGGTACATCATGGGGTACATTTGGTATCCTCATCCCAATCGTTACAGCTATCTTCCCAGTAGGCTCAACACTCGGTACAATCTGTATCTCTGCTTGCCTTGCTGGTGCTGTTTGTGGTGACCACTGCTCACCAATCTCAGATACAACAATCATGTCATCTGCAGGTGCTCAGTCCAACCACTTGAACCACGTTTCAACTCAGCTTCCATACGCTATCACAGTTGCAGTAATCTCATTTGTAATGTTCATCATTGCAGGTTTCGTTCAGAATGCTGCTATCTGCCTTATCGTTGGTATCGTAGCAACAATCGCTACACTCTTCGCAATCAAGAAGTTTGCAAAGAACGTATATGTTGCTAAGGCTGCTAAATAATTAGATAAAAGTAAAACCCTCCAGGGAGAAATCCTTGGAGGGTTATTTTTTATTCTACACCTCTGTAGTAGAGGCCTCGGGTGAATTCACCTGTAGGTTCTTTTTGGTCGCGGAAGGCGGCAAGAACCTTCGAGACTTTGGCAGGGTCCTCAACGGTGAAGTAGAGGAGCTGGAAGTCGAGGGCCTTGAGCTCCGCCTGACGGTCGGCAAGATAGATTGGACGTGAATTCAGTATTTCTGAGGCCACACCGACGTTGAGCTCGCAGGTTACAGGAAACTTGATACCCTTGCGGTCAGTTAAGTAGAGTTTGCTCTGGCAAGCTCTGCAGTTTCGACCGTTCTTTATTGGACAGTTGCGAACAAGCATGAGTGGTGTTTGACCATATGCGACAATACCGCGGGGGATTGGGCTTCTGAGCTTTGATATATCTTTAAGTTCAAGTTCTGTTGAGACTACTATAGAATGAAGTCCAAGACCTGGAGTGTCGGCAGTTGAACTGCCTCTATCAAGTTCAGAGAGGGTGAAGCTGTTGTAGGCGTTGAGTGTCGGGCCGCCCATTACGCGGAATCCCAAAGATTTCGCGAGCATAACTGCGTCTAATGTTCCGCAGTAGGCGAAGGAGGCGCCTAGACGCTTTGCTTCCTTAAGTTTACGTTTAACTTCCCTTGAAGAGCCGTAGAGGGCGCGTGGGAGCTCAACTCCGAAAGGAATGCCAAGTTTCTTAACTCTGGAGTATTTATCCTCTGTTGTGAAGAGAGGGATGATTATAGATGTTACACCGTAGTCGCCACGTGCAACATAATAATCGAAGTCCTTTGGAATCTGATCAACTGAGGAGAAACGTGCAATGCTATTTGGTCTTTCGAGAGAAGGACCTTTTTTCTTCCAGACAATTGTGTGAGTTCCAAGTTCCAATAGAGCTGTCTTTGTGAAGTCGTCGATTGGGAGTTTAAATTCCTTGAAAAGAGTATTTACTTCATGACCTTCGATAAGCTTCTTTTCAAGTGCCTCAAGGGCCATTCGACGAATGCTGTTTATTTCAGAGATAGGGATATTGATATCCTCATCCACCTTGATGTCGGTCATTTCAACCTTGAAAGGTGTACCGCCGGTCTTGTGGAGCTGATCTCTAATCTTATCAACTTCTGTTGCGTGGTTCTGAGCTTTCTGAACTTTGTAATCTGAAGTTACAAAGACATTTACCTTACCCGTTGAAGCAGAGGCCATAAGAGGCTTCTTAAGTTCTGCTGTCAACGACATTGAGATTGGGATGAAGGAAGGCTCATGATCGTAAAGTCTGCTGAGTTCTTTGAGAACAGGTGCCGCTGCTGTGACATCCTCCTTTTGGCGCGTGCCAAACATGCCTCTACCGAGGTTGCCCATATAATAACCATCAGTGAAGCCGGAGCGGGAGAAGACCGCACGGAGTTGTTCCTTGAGTCTTATCTCAGCCTGTGTTGGGACACCACTGTAGTCTACGTCGTTACTTGTCTTATCGAAGTTTTTACTCTTCTCATATCGAGAGATGACTTCGCGGCAGGCAGACACTGCTGCTGCAACATATTCAGGGCGCTTCATACGGCCCTCAATTTTAAATGATTCAATACCAAGTTCACAGAGCTCTGGAAGGTGGTCAATTAAAGAGAGGTCTTTTAGTGAGAGGTCTGAGCCTAATCCACCAGGCGCGGCAAAAGGAAGACGACAAGGCTGTGCGCAGAGGCCACGGTTGCCTGAACGGCCACCGAGCATACCTGAGAGATAGCACTGTCCCGAGATACACATGCAAAGAGCACCATGCACGAAGACTTCGAGTTCCATGCCGGTGTTGTCCCTGATTTCCTTTATTTCTTCAAAGCTGAGCTCTCTTGGGAGAACCGCGCGTTTGAAGCCGAGCGCCTCAAGTTCTTTGAAACCATAGGCGGAAGTTACGCTCATCTGAGTTGACGCGTGGAGTGGCATATCCGGTGCCACTTCATGACAGAGCCTTGCAATACCAAGGTCCTGAATAATAAGTGCGTCCACGCCAATGGCGCAGACGCACGAAATAAGTTCAAGTGCAGATGAGATTTCGGCGTCGCTAATTAGCGTGTTGAGTGTCAAATAAACCTTTACACCACGGATGTGACAATATTCAACAGCATGACGAAGTTCGTCCTCTGTGAAGTTGTCTGCATGGCGGCGAGCGTTAAAGTCGCCAGCACCAAGGTAAACAGCATTTGCACCTGAGCGGACAGCAGCAATGAGAGAGTCTATGCTGCCGGCCGGAGCCAAAATTTCAACCGGTTTTGTCATATGAAATTAGAATGTCTTCATTGAACCGCCACGAAGTGAAGAGAGTTCTTTTTCAAGACGCTCTACATCGCGCTTTGCAACTTCTGCTTCCATCTTATAACGAGCTGAATCCTCAAGGTATTCCTTGATCTGAGCACGAAGGTTATCAGCTGTGTCTGTAGCCTTCTTAGCTGTATCAGCATAATCGAGAGATGCAAGGATAGCAGCCTGTGTGATTGAGAGACGGCTGTTGTCTTTAACAATCTTTGTGAGAGTCTCATCAAGGCCGTTAGCGAGCTCTAAAACATACTTTGGGTCATCTTCTGTTGTGATGTAATAATCGCTGCCACAGATAGAAACCTTAACTTTGTTTTTTTCCATATCTAAAACCCCTCTAATAATATTAAAAATACACAAAAATTATACCATATTAAGTTATTTAAATAAAGACTTAAATTTGTGAGCCTGGTCTGTAAGTCTTCTTGATAACAGGTACATTTTCGAGTAAAACAAAACTCTTTGCTGGGAGACGAACAAGGCCTGAAGCAACCTCAACACCGTCCGATGAGAAGACTGTTGTAATATCTGTCATATCCAGAGGGAGAGTGTAGTTGATTGTCTCGTCGCCACGGTTCACGAGAACCACGATACCGAAGCTGTCGTTCCACTGTCCTGTCTTTCTACGTTCGTAGCAGATTACGCCGTCAGCGGCAGAGATAGGGATGAATAAAGCATCTGAGAAAACATAGGATTTATGTTTACGTACATCGCCGAGTTTTCTATAGAAGTCAAGAAGATCTTCGTCTTGATCATACCAAGGGAAGCCCTTTCTGTTGAAAGGATCCTTACCACCTTCAAGACCTACTTCGTCACCGTAGTAGATTGATGGGAAACCAGGAAGCGTGTACTGGAGAACAGTGGCGATTTTAAGGAGCTTCTTGGCATCCTCTCGCTCATCTTCTGTGAGAGTAAGAGCCGACTGATCTTCGCGGCTTAAGCTTTCACAGTCGTAGCCTGCAAGCCTTGTTAGGATACGGACTGTGTCATGTGTACCAAGTGGATTCATAAGGGAATCCACAATCTGCTTTGGATAATTCTCAGTGATTGTGAGAATCTGCTCGAAGAAGTCCTCTGCGTTGTCATTCGCAACGAAGCCTATAATAGCATCTCTAAATGGATAGTTCATAACTGAGTCGAGTTCTGAACCGAGGAGATATTTACGGCGAATGCCGTATGCAGTCTTGTTTGAAGCATCCTCCCAAACTTCGCCGAGGAGGAGAGCGTCAGGCTTGACGGCTTTGATTCGGTTACGAATCTTTACGATGAACTCGTCAGGGAGTTCATCTGCGACATCAAGTCGCCAGCCGTCTGCGCCGAGTTCGAGCCACTTTTCAATAACTCCGCCCTCGCCGGCGATAAAGTTGATGTATGAAGGAGTCTCTTCGATAATCTCTGGAAGAATTGGAACTCCCCACCAAGACTTGTATTGATTTGGCCAATTTTCAAACTTGTACCAAGAATAATATGGCGAATCCTTTGACTGGTATGCGCCAACTGAAGGGTAGTGGCCGTACTTGTTGAAATAAATACTGTCGTCGCCCGTGTGGCTGAATACACCGTCGAGGATTACTTTCATACCGAGTTTATGCGCAGATACGCACAAGTCAATAAAGTCCTCTTCTTTACCAAGAATAGGATCTATATGTTCGTAGTCAGCAGTGTTATAGCGGTGATTTGAGTGTGCCTCAAAAATAGGGTTTAAGTAGAGAATGTCAACGCCTAAAGATGCGAGGTAAGGGAGCTTACTCTCGATACCCTTAAGGTCACCACCAAAGTAGTCGATGTTCCAAAGCCCCGTGTCCTTGTCGGCAGTCCATTCTGGAGTTGCACGCCAAGGAACAATTTTGCTGTCCCTTGGCATCATCTTCTTAGAACCCGAGTTCTTGAATCGGTCAGGGAAAATCTGGTACATAATACCACCCTTCCACTGATTGGCGACAACCTGTTCTCCTGAGTAGACTGTGAGCTGCCACTTGTCCTCTTTTGCATCTACATATCCAGTACTGTATTTGCCTTTGTAGATGTAGTGGGTATATCCACCAGCTACAAATTCAAAACTGTACCAGTAGAGACCTGGACGAGTTGGCGTGCAGTTTACAGCCCAGAAGAATGAGCCAATCCACTGCTCCGTTGTCTTTTGAAGAGGAAGACGCATGTTGCTCTGTCCATCCTCGCTCATAAGAACAAGAGTTGCACTTGTGAGGTCAAGCCCACCGTACTGCTCTGGAAGGAGAAGACGGAAGGTGACTGTTTGGTTCGCTGCTATTGCACCGTATTTACTTTTGTAAGCTTTGTCTCTTGAGTTAAAGATATGTTCAGGCAATTGCCTCACCCCTAACCTTCGATTTATTTTACAGGCTTAACGTGCCAAATATTCTCAACGTAGTCATTGATTGCTCGGTCAGCTGCAAAGATACCAGCGCTCGCTGTGTTTATAAGAGACATGCGTGCCCATCTCTTCTTATCAGTATAGGCATCCATGAGGTTACAGCGTACTCTGTGGTAGTCTGCAAAATCTGCGAGAACCATATATGGGTCGTGGTGGATAACGTTAGCAATTTCAGGGAACTGCTGACCATTAATACCATCGTTGATAAAGTCGATTACTCGACGAATCTGTGGATTCTGGTTGAAGTAACTGTATGAGTCATAGTGGCTCTGAAGTTCGGTTACCTCAGGTGTCTTCATACCGAAGATGAAGATGTTATCGTCACCAACAGCATCGTGAATCTCAACGTTTGCACCGTCGAGAGTACCGATTGTTACAGCACCGTTGATCATGAGCTTCATGTTACCTGTACCAGAGGCCTCTGTGCCTGCAAGAGAGATCTGCTCAGAGATGTCGGCTGCTGGCATAAGATGCTCTGCCAAAGAAACGTTGTAGTCCTCAAGGTAAACAATTTTAATCTTGCCCTTGATGTCAGGGTCGTTGTTAACGACCTCGGCAAGATTACAGATGAAACTGATAATCTTCTTTGCCATAAAGTAGCCAGCAGCGGCCTTTGCACCGAAGATATAAGTTCTTGGTGTGAAGTCCATGCCCATGTTGTCCTTGAGTTCTAAGTAGTTGAGTGTGATATCAAGGGCATTTAAGAGCTGACGCTTGTATTCGTGAAGGCGCTTAACCTGTACATCAAAAACAGAGTCAGGGTCGATTTCGATGCCCTGTGTCTCTTTGATGTATTTAGCAAAAGCAACCTTATTCTCATATTTGATATTGGCAAATTTGTCGAGCACCTTATTGTCATCGGCATACTTCTTGAGCTTCTCAAGTTCCATGCCGTTGTAAACAAATTCATTGCCGATGAGTTTTGTGATGTATGCGGTGAGCTCAGGGTTTGACTGACAGAGCCAACGTCTGTGAGCGATACCGTTAGTTACATTCTTGAACTTCTTAGGTGTGATGTTGTAGAAATCGTGGAAGATAGTATCCTTAAGGATTTCACTGTGAAGCGCAGATACACCATTTACACTGTGGCATGCTGCTACACAGAGATTTGCCATACGGACGATTCCGTTTGAGCAGATAGCCATCTCCTCAACCTTGCCTGCATCGTGGTAGAGATCCCAGATGAGTGCACGGTAACGGTTGTCGATTTCCTTAATAATCTGGTAGATACGAGGAATCAATGTAATCATGATGTCCTCTGGCCAGCACTCAAGAGCTTCCTTCATTACAGTATGATTTGTGTAAGCAAATGTCTGTGAAACGAGAAGCCAAGCGTCGTCCCAGCTGTAGCCACAGTCGTCCATTAAGATACGCATGAGCTCTGGGATAGCGAGTGTTGGGTGAGTGTCGTTGATATGAATAGCCATCTTCTTAGGGATGGAATCAAGTGACTTGTTTTGACGAAGGTGTCTACGAACTACGTCCTGCATTGATGCAGATACGAGGAAGTACTGCTGGCGGAGACGGAGACTCTTTCCCTCAGGGTGGTTGTCAGCAGGGTAGAGGACTTTACAGATTACCTCTGCCATAGCCTGCTGCTCAACTGCGCGGATGTAATCGCCCTGATTGAAGAGGCTCATGTCGAAGCCAGGAGCGTCTGCCTTCCAGAGACGGAGACGGGAGTAACCCTTGCCATCCTTACCTGGGCAGTACATGTCATAAGGTGTTCCTATGACAGAAATAGCATTGTTTGTCTTGGTTACAAAGTAACCGTCCTGCCAAGAACTCTCAAGGTCGCCACCAAACTGTACTGTTACTTTTAGGTCGTCCTTAGGTGTGAGCCATACGTCGCCACCTGGGAGCCAGTAGTCTGGAAGTTCTGTCTGCCAACCATCGATGAGTTTCTGTTTGAAGATACCGCATTCATAGAGAATGCTGTAGCCCATTGATGCATATTCACCGGTTGCGAGGCCGTCGAGGTAACATGCTGCGAGACGGCCGAGACCGCCGTTGCCAAGACCTGCGTCCGATTCACATTCGTAAATCGCATCGAGGTCTATGCCAAGGTCATGAAGTGCGTCTCTCGCAACTTTATCAAGGTTCAAATTGTAGAGGTTGTTCTTTAGAGAACGTCCCATTAAGAACTCCATGCACATATAGTACACGGTCTTTGATGATTTATCTTTCTTTGTTCTCTCTATAAATTCATGAGAGCCCTCTGCAAGTTTCTCTTTGACTACTGTTGCAACAGCCTTATAAATTTGCATTTCATCAGCTGTGTTTGGAGTAACACCATAGAGATGAGAGAGTTTTGAAGTTACTGCGTTTTTGAATTCCTTTTTTGTCATTGAATAATCCATTAGATTAATTGTGCCACCTTATACCTTTGAAATATATAATTTTTAAAATACCAAATGATTATATAATAAAAGCGCCGTTGGCACAATACCAACGGCGCAATTTGTATTAGAAAGTCACAATTACTGCTTGATTTCGTTAGCGATGAATCTTTCAACTTCAGCCTGTGTGAATACTTTCTTAACTGGGTATGTAGGCATAACCTCAGCAAGGCACTCCTTAGCAATCCAAGGGATATCCTTGTCTTCGATGCAATCAAATCCTGTAGGGATTTCCATACGCTCGTTCATAGCTCTAACTTCAGCGATGAAGTTGTGAGCCTTTTCACGATTAGTAGCACCTGTGATACCAACATAGTCAGCGATTTCAGCAAGCTTGTCCTCTACATATGGGCCAAGGAAGCAGTCATCAAATACGTGTGGAAGAATTACAGACATAGCAAGACCGTGTGGTACATGATAAAGACCACCAAGTCTATGTCCGATACCATGAACGTAACCTACGCCGCCACGTGTGAAGCAAAGACCTGCATAGTAAGAAGCGAGGAGCATGTTGCCACGAGCTTCGAGGTCGTCACCCTTGTTATAAGCTTTTTCGAGGTTCTCGAAGATAAGCTTAATAGCTTTGAGACCGTAGTCGTTGAACTTCTTGTCGTTGTACCAGATGTTTGTGTAACCTTCAACAGCGTGAGTCATAGCGTCCATACCTGTTGTAGATGTGATCTTCTTTGGAAGACCAGCTGTGAGCTCTGGATCAAGAACTGCATAACGTGCACGGATGAATGGATCCATGATTGGGAACTTGTTGTGAGTCTCAACGTCTGTGATAACAGCAGCGATTGTTGTCTCGGAACCAGTACCAGCAGTTGTTGGAACAGCATAAAGTGGTGGTGGGATAAGACCATTCATGCCCTTTGAAGGAAGGAATACCATGAATGTACCCTTCATCTTCTTAACTGGACGGTCAGGTCTTGCTACACGAGCGATTACACCCTTTGCACAGTCCATTGGAGAACCGCCACCTACAGCGATAACTGCCTTACAGCCGTTAGAGTTGTAGAGGTTAAGAGCTTCTTCTACGTTCTGAACTGTTGGATTTGGCTGTACATCATCGTAAAGAGTGTACTTAACGCCTGCTTCGTCAAGAGCCTTGAAAAGGCCATCGAGAAGGTTGAGGCTCATAAGGCCTTTATCTGTAACAACGAGAACGTTGTCCTTGCCCTTCTGCTTAACGATTGCTGGAAGCTTTTTGATAGCGCCAGGGCCATCAATGATTGTTGGATCTGGGAAGAACCAACCCCAGCAATACATAGCGATTGTGAAGATAACTTCGATTGCTCTCCAACCGATGATCTTCAATTGCCATAAAATGTTCATAATGTTTTTTGCCTCCCTTATTTTATTAATAGGACAACTTTTAGTATAAAACATTCGCTATGCAATTTCTACCCTTTGAGATGTCAAAAAAAAGATAAATTTTTTGACAAATGTGATAACATTGTTTATTTTATAACAATATGAATTAGGCACCTGCAAGTTCACGAACAAAAACTTGCAAAATTTGTTGACTTTACCCCTTTAAAGTAGTATAGTATCTCCATATTTGAAATTTTAAATTTTAAAAAAACTATTTAACAAAAAGGTGATCCTCATGAATGAGTACATTAATAGCGTAATCGCAAAAGTAAAGGAGAGAGATTCTGAGAAGCCAGAATTTCTTCAGACAGTTGAAGAGGTTTTCTCATCTCTTGAGAAGGTAATCGAGAAGCGCCCTGATTACGTTGAGGCAGACATCCTTGGCCGTATGGTTGAGCCAGAGCGTTTCATCAGTTTCCGTGTTGCATGGGTAGATGATGCAGGTAAAGTTCAGGTTAACCGCGGCTACCGTGTGCAGTTCAACTCGGCTATTGGTCCTTACAAGGGCGGTCTCCGTTTCCATCCATCAGTAAACCCATCAATCATTTGGTTCCTTGGTTTTGAGCAGACATTTAAAAACTCTCTTACTGGTCTCCCTATGGGCGGCGGTAAAGGTGGCGCTGACTTCAACCCAAAGGGCAAGTCAAATGGTGAGATCATGCGTTTCTGCCAGGCATATATGACAGAGCTTCAGCGCCACATCGGTCCTAACGTTGACGTACCAGCTGGTGATATCGGCGTAGGTGGACGTGAGATTGGTTATCTCTTTGGACAGTACAAGCGCATCCGCGACGCATATGAGAATGGCGTACTTACAGGTAAGGCTCCACAATTCGGTGGTTCTCTCATTCGTCCTGAGGCTACAGGTTACGGTTCAATCTACTATACACAGGAACTTCTCCGTCATGACGGACAGGAGATTGCTGGTAAGACTTTCGTAGTATCCGGTTATGGTAACGTTGCTTGGGGTGCTTGCAAAAAGATTGCAGAACTCGGTGGTAAGGCAGTTACAATCTCTGGCTCTGATGGTTATGTATATGATCCAGAGGGTATCATAACAGAAGAGAAACTTAACTACGTTCTTGAGATGCGTACAGTTGGTAAGAATAAGCTTAAGGACTACGCTGAAAAGTTCGGAGCACAGTTCTTCCCTGGTGAGAAGCCTTGGGGCGTAAAGGGCGATGTTGCATTACCATGCGCTACACAGAACGAGGTTACACTCACTGAGGCAAAGCAAATTATTGCTAACGGTACTAAGTACTTTGTTGAGGTTGCCAATATGCCAACAACAGCAGATGCAGTTGAAGAACTCCTTAAGGCAAATGTTATTGTTGCTCCATCAAAGGCAGTTAATGCCGGTGGTGTTGCAGTATCAGGTCTTGAGATGAGCCAGAACTCAGGTCGTCTCGCTTGGACAGCCGAAAAGGTTGATGAACAGCTCCATGATATTATGGTAAATATATATGAGAGCTCAGTTGAAGCTGCTGAGAGATATGGCCTTGGATATGACCTCATTGCCGGTTCTAACATCGCTGGTTTTGAGAAGGTAGCAGAGGCTATGCTCGCTCAGGGCATTATGTAATTGTATAAATACCTTAAAGGTCCCAAATTTGGGACCTTTTTTGTTTGACAAGGCGTCTTGATGGGGTTTAAAATTAAGGTGCCGGCCAAGAACTTTTGTTTGTGATTCCGGAGGTGAATATATGAACGTTATCGAATGCGCAGAACAGCTTAGAAGCAGTGGCTTTAAGGTATATACCTGGAGACCACATGAGGGTACAGTTGAACCGGACTTGGTAGCAAAGAGATATGGCCAACTTTTTAACATTTATCTTCACCCTGACAAGGGTGAGAAAAAGGACATTTTGACTTTTGCGCATGCACATCATGCTCATGTGATGTATGTAGAGTAAACACTGGAGGGGAACTATGCTCTATAATGAAATGGGATTATCAAAGCTGGGCTTTGGCCTCATGCGTTTGCCGACTAAAGACGGTGAAATCGACGAAGCCGAAACAGCAAGAATAATAGATTATGCAATAAAAAACGGTGTCAACTACTTTGACACCGCATACCCTTACCACAACGGTAAATCTGAACTTGTAATAGGGAAGATTCTCAAAGATTATCCGAGAGATCAGGTCTTCCTCGCTGACAAATATCCTGGACATCAGCTCTTTAAAGAGCATCATCCAGAGGAGATTTTTGAGGAGCAGCTAAAGAAATGTCAGGTTGACTACTTCGATTATTATCTTCTCCACAACGTCAACGATGAGAGTATTGAAGTCTATGAGGATCCACGTTGGAACTTGATTGATTATTTCGTAGAGCAGAAGCGTCTTGGCCGCATCAAGCATCTTGGTTTCTCAAATCACTCGAGTCCTGAGACTCTACTTAGATTTTTGAAGAATCATCCTTACGTATTTGAATTCTGTCAGATTCAGTACAACTATATGGACGAGGAACTTCAAGACGGTTATCTTAAATACCAATATCTTGAAGAATTTGGTGTACCTATTTGGGTTATGGAACCTGTTCGTGGTGGTAAACTCGCAGAGCCAAATGAGAAACTTAAGGCACTTAGACCTGATGAGTCAGAGGCTTCCTGGGCCTTCCGTTGGTTGCTTAAGAAACCACAGGTTAAACTCATTCTCTCGGGTATGAGTAACATGGATCAGGTGGTTGACAATGTAAAGACCTTTACAGTTGACAAACCACTCTCTGATGACGAGATAAAATTGCTCTCAGATATCGCAAAAGAAAAGCGCAATTTCATCCCGTGCACAGGCTGCCGTTACTGTGTTAGTCAGTGCCCACAAAACCTTGATATACCTAGACTTCTTCAGTTTTATAACGAGGGCAAATTTGAGGAGAGCTTGACTCTCGGAATGGCACTCGAGTTTAAACCTGAAGATACCCTTCCGAGTGCCTGCCTCGCATGTGGATCATGCGAGCAAATTTGCCCTCAAGGCATTAAAATCTCAGAGTGTATGAAGGAACTTGACGGAATGCTGAGTCGAATTCCGAAGTGGACGGACCTCTGTGAACAAAGGGCAAAAGATGCCGCTGCACTTAGAGGAGAATAAGAAAAACAAAGGACTGCTTCGGCGGTCCTTTATTTTTAAGTTGTTTTTAATTAATAGGTGTAATATAATAAGTGAGCATTTTTAATAAGGAGGGCACTATGACAAAGATTGGTATGATATCTCTTGGTTGTCCAAAGAACCAAGTCGACGCTGAACTTATGCTTGCAAAGCTTGACGCGGCAGGCTTTGAGATCTCTGGTGAGATTTCTGGTTGTGATGCAGTTATCATCAACACTTGTGGCTTTATCGATGACGCAAAGCGCGAGGCTATCGACAATATTTTGGAGATGGCTGATTATAAAGATGCCGGTGAAATCAAAAAAATCATTGTTACAGGTTGCCTCTCCGAGCGCTACAAAGAAGAGATCTTAGAGGAGCTCCCAGAGGTTGACGCTATTGTCGGCCTTGGAAATAATGGCAATATTGTTGATATTGTCAATCAAACACTCTCTACAACGGAGCCTTTAGTTGCCATAGGTGAAAAGACTGACCTCCCACTCTGTGGCGAGCGCCTTCTCACAACTCCAGAATACTGGGGCTATTTAAAGATTGCCGAGGGCTGCTCTAATCACTGTACTTATTGTGCTATTCCAAGCATTCGT
Source organism: Clostridia bacterium (assembly GCA_024403955.1). GTDB lineage: Bacteria > Bacillota > Clostridia > Oscillospirales > Acutalibacteraceae > UBA1227. The sequence continues at coordinate 25,119 of JAKSQX010000017.1, forward strand.
GGTGAGATGCGAAGCAGAACTATTGAGAGCTGCGTTGAAGAGGCGAAGGCTCTTGCCGACAACGGTATCAAAGAACTTATCGTTATCGCACAGGATACAACTCGTTATGGTGAGGACCTCTACGGCGAGCCAAAACTCCACGAGCTATTAACTGAGCTCTGCAAGATTGAAAAGCTCCAGTGGATTAGAATTCTCTACTGTTATCCTGAGCGCTTAACTGATGAACTCATAGACGTCATCGCAAAAGAGGAGAAGATCTGCAAATATATTGACCTTCCACTTCAGCACTGCAACGGTGAAGTCTTAAAGAGAATGAATAGGCATGGTGACCGTGAATCACTTACGGCACTCATGAATAAGCTTCGCGACAGAATTCCAGGTGTATGTATTAGAACTACACTCATCACTGGATTCCCAGGAGAGACAGAGGAACAGTTCACTGAACTCGCAGAATTTGTTAAGGAAATCAAGTTTGATTGCCTAGGCTGTTTCTCATATTCACCTGAGGATGGAACTCCTGCAGCGAAGCTCCCAGATCAAATTGAACAGGATGTTAAAGTTCATCGTGGCGAGTTGATAATGGACTCCCAATATGGTATAGTTTTAGAAAATAATCAGGCACTTATTGGTAAGACTCTTAAGGTTGTTGTTGACGGTTATGATCCATACACCGATGTCTATGAGGGCAGAACTTATCGAGATGCCCCTGAGATTGATGGTAAGATTTCCTTCATCTCAGACAAGTCTTTACAGCCTGGTACATTCATTGACGTTAAAGTAACAGATTATAATGAGTACGATCTCATAGGAGAAGCATAATGAATACCCCAAATATGTTGACAATTTCAAGGATGATTATTACGCCAATATTCTTGGCGTTTTTCCTCTTGCCTAAAATACCTTTCCACTTCCTCATTGCACTCATTCTCTTTATCGCTGGTTCACTTACAGATCTCTTTGATGGAAAGATTGCAAGGAGACAGGGAATTGTCACAAACTTCGGTAAGTTTGCTGATCCTCTTGCAGACAAGATGCTTACAACTTCCGCTATCATCGGCTTTATGGCTATCGGACGATGTAACCCTTGGGTACTCTTCATCATACTCTTTAGAGAATTTGCTATCAGCTCAATGAGACTGGTTGCAGCAAGTGATGGAATTGTTATCCCTGCAAACATGTGGGGTAAAGTTAAGACCACTATTCAAATGGTTGCATCAATCGTAATCATGCTCGGCCTTACATTTATCTATGAATTTAGATTTTTACCTGAGACATTCCCACTTGATATTATCGCAAATATCCTTCTCTGGATTATGGCAGCTGTGACTCTTATCTCAGGTGTTGTTTATATCTACCAGGGAACAAAACTAATCGACTTTAAGAAATAAGGTAAACTTATGAATCCATTTATTCAGATGCTCGACTACTGCAGAGAAGATGTTAAGTGCGTCAAAGAACGCGACCCTGCAGCACGAGGTACACTTGAGGTGCTTTTCCTCTACCCAGGTCTTCATGCTATCTGGTACTACAGAATTGCACATTACTTCCAAAATAGAAAGCACTACTTTATTGCCCGCGCTATTTCTCAGCACGCAGCAAAGACAACAGGTGTTGAAATACATCCAGGTGCTACAATTGGTCGCCGTTTCTTTATTGACCACGGCCACGGTGTAGTAATTGGTGAGACCACTGAGATCGGTGACGATGTCACCATCTATCAGGGTGTAACACTCGGTGGTACAGGTAAGGATAAGGGCAAGCGTCACCCAACAATCGGTAACAATGTTATGATTGGATCTGGTGCAAAAGTCCTTGGACCTTTCAAGGTTGGCGACAACTCTAACGTCGCTTCAGGCGCAGTTGTGCTTGAAGAGATTCCTGCCAACTGTACGGCCGTTGGTGTTCCGGCACAGGTCGTTCGCCGCGACGGTGTCCGTGTCGACAACCTCGACCAAATCCATGTGCCAGATCCTATTAAGCAGGAGATTGATGCACTTCAGAAGCAAATTGATGAGCTTAAGAAGCTCGTAAAATAGGGGAGACAACAATGAAAGTTTATTCAACTTTGTCCAGGAAGAAAGAGGAGCTTGAGCCGATTACTCCTGGCGAGTACAAGATTTATGCTTGTGGACCAACAGTTTACAACTATATTCATATAGGTAATGCTCGCCCACTCTGTGTATTTGATGTACTTCGCCGTTACCTTGAGTACAGAGGCAACAAAGTTACTTTTGTTCAGAACTTCACGGATGTTGATGACAAAATCATTAAGAAGGCAAATGAGGATGGTTCAGACTACCTCACTGTTGCTAAGAAATTTATAGAAGAGTACTGGATCGATGCCAAGGGTATGAATATCCGCGCTGCTGATATTCATCCAAAGGCTACAGAGAATATCGATCAGATTATTGAAATGATCAGTACTCTCATTGAGAAGGGACATGCATACGCTGCTGAAAACGGTGATGTATACTTCTCAACTAAGACTTTTAAAGAGTATGGTAAGCTCTCACACCAGCCACTTGAGGACCTCGAAGCAGGTGCTCGTATCAGCATTGGTGAGATGAAGCAGGACCCAATGGACTTTGCGCTTTGGAAGGCTGCAAAGCCAGGCGAACCATACTGGGATTCACCTTGGGGTAAGGGCCGTCCAGGTTGGCACATTGAGTGCTCAGCTATGAACAAGCGCTACCTCGGTGAGACAATCGACATTCACTGTGGTGGACAGGACTTAATTTTCCCTCACCATGAGAATGAGATTGCTCAGTCAGAGTGTTGCAATGATGCTCCATTTGCAAACTACTGGATGCACAATGGCTACATCAATGTAGACAACGTTAAGATGAGTAAGTCACTTGGTAACTTCTTCACAGTTCGTGATGTAGCTGAGAAGTATGGCTATGAGCCAATCCGTTACCTCATGATCTCTTCACACTATAGAAGCCCAATCAACTACAGCGTTGATATCATTGAGCAGTGTAAGGCAGCTCTCCAGCGTCTCTACACTTGCCGTGATGCTCTTGACTTTGCAGCAGGCAAGGCTACAGTTTCTGACAACAAGGAAGACTTTGACCTTAAGAAGAAGCTTGATGCTCACAGAGTAGCATTCATTGAAGCAATGGATGACGACCTTAACACAGCAGACGCTCTCGCTGCAATCTACGACCTCGTTCGCGACATCAACATCATCTTGAAGGATGGAGCTTCTCAGAATATCATAGAATATGCTGCAGAGGAGTTCGACGAGCTCACTGGCGTCCTCGGTCTCGTATACAATCGCAAAAAAGAGGAACTCGACATCGACGTTGAAAAACTCATCGAAGAGCGAAATATTGCCAGAAAGAATAAGGACTTTGCAACAGCTGATAAGATCCGTGATGACCTTAAAGCTCAGGGCATTATCCTTGAAGACACACCTCAGGGTGTAAAATGGCATAAAGAATAGAATAAATTTAAAGAGGTAACTTTTCCCAGTTACCTCTTATTTTTGCCGTTTTTGTGCAATTTTAACAATAGTTTTTATCTTTTCTAAAAATTTTTAAAAAAAGTGTTGACAATAATTTGACAATGTGTTATTCTATCCAAGGTGAGAGAAATACATCTCACATTCCTTTCAAAATTTTACTTATTTTTGATAGTTTTTTCATTTTAATATCTCCTTTATTTTGAATAATTATCTCCTCAAAACCAAAAGACTTCGCTCCTGTCCAAAGCGAAGTCTTTTGGTTTTGTTTTTAGAGCCATTTAAAATCATATGTTAGAAAAATAGAGAATATAGGAGAAAATTAGAGAATAAGCGAGCATTTGATTTTTAAATTAAAAAATTGAAAAATTATTGTTGACTCTCATATATGCGAGTGTTATTATAGTCGAGCACGTTAATTATATATTAATTTATATGTATTTATTAATTGGAGGAAAAGTTCATGTCAACTTATATGCCAAAAGCAGGCGAGATCACTCGCACATGGTATGTACTTGACGCAGAAGGTAAGACTCTCGGTGCTCTTGCAACAGAGGCTGCTACACTTCTTCGCGGCAAGCATAAGCCAACATTTGCTCCTCACGCTGATTGTGGCGATTTCGTAATCGTTATCAACGCTGAGAAGGTTATTCTTACAGGTAACAAGCTTGAAGACAAAAAGTATTATCATCACACAGGCTACATTGGTCACATGAAGGAAGTAAAGTATGCTGACCTTTTAGCTACAAAACCAGAGTTTGTTGTTACTAAGGCTGTTAAGGGTATGCTCCCATCTAACACACTTGGTAGAAAAGCTCTCACAAGACTTCATGTTTACAAGGGCGCTGAGCATCCACATGCTGCACAGGCTCCTGTAGCACGCGAATTTTAATAGGAGGGCTCTAGAATATGTATAACGATAATCCTTATTTCTACGGTACAGGTAGAAGAAAGAGCTCTGTAGCTCGTGTACGCGTTTACCCAGGTAACGGTAAAATCACAATCAACGATAGAGACATCGACGATTACTTTGGTCTTGAGACACTCAAGCTCATCGTACGTCAGCCACTTGAGCTTCTTGGTCTTACAGAGAAGTTCGACATCATCTGCCGTGTAAACGGTGGTGGCGTTTCAGGTCAGGCTGGTGCTATCCGTCATGGTCTTTCACGTGCTCTTCTTCAGTATGACGAGAATCTTCGTCCAGAACTTAAGAAGGCCGGCTTCCTTACACGTGATCCACGTATGAAGGAAAGAAAGAAACCAGGTCTCAAGGGCGCTCGTCGTGCACCACAGTTCTCAAAGAGATAACTTGCAAAACAAAAGGACTCCACTTCCGTAGCTTCCAATAAGACAGTATGAGAACATTACTGACATAGGGCAGCTGCCGTACAGGAGTGCGACAAGAAAAATTGGCGATACTTGGTTTTCACAACCAGGTATCGCCTTTTTCTATCTTTAACAGAATGTTTGAATCTTATTGGAGGTACAGATGATGCTGGAGGTCATGGAATATATGTTTTCTTTTTATTTCCCCGTAATGAGGGCAACTAACTTCTCAAACAAAGGA
>JAKSQX010000018.1 GCA_024403955.1 Clostridia bacterium
ACTTTGACTTTAGCTTTTTGAGGTACAGGTTCGTTACTCCTTACCTCGGCATTGTTTAAACTCTCGATTGGTTTTTCTTCAAGAATTTCTGGTTCGGCCATCCTTTCAGGCGCAGGCTCAAGCTGGAAGTTATCGATGTCCACGTCGTCGTAGAAGACGATTGGCTCATCATCAACTTGGGCCTCTTTCTGTGGTTTCTTGAGCACCTCCCGAGGCAAATCAACTTGGTTAGGATTTTGTTTAAGCTCTTCAATTTCTTGTTTGAGCTGATCCTGTTTAATTCTCTCCTTCTTCAGGAGAAGTTGCCTTCTGATTATGTCATAGATTACAAATATTGCAAGAGGTATTCCTACACATACTAGCATACCGGTTGTACTCTGGATAAAGAGTACCAAGTTGCCTAGTCCGGTTACCTTGTTGTAGTACTGACCTATAACATGCTCTGGTGTTACTGGTGTTGCGTCCTGTACGTTGTTCGCATCACCCTGTGTTGTGTAACTGCCATCCTCATTTACAGCAATGATTCTGTGGGTTACAGCATAGTCGCCTTCCATAAATGCTATTACGTCATTTACTTGAAGTCTGGTTGGGTCTACATTACGGACAAAAATCAGATCGCCGACCTTAATAGCGTCTGGCTTTCCGTCGTCCATAGAGCCCGAGAGAACTACGAGAGGCGTATAACCGAACACTGATGGTGGCTTAGTGTCATCCATAGCGCCCTTAACGATAAGGATCGTGTTCATGATGAGGATAGGAACAAAGATTATACAAAGCAATATTCCTACAATCGTCAGGATCACATGACCCGCACTAGTCGTCGGCTTTTCCTTTCTTAGATTTTCGTCCATAAATTACCTCCAAAGGCATAATTTGCCTTATTAATTATATGTACCATGAATACTATATCAACAATTTTGACGATTGTCAACATATTTTTTCTATTTTTGTGCAACTTTTTGTTAAAAACTTACAAAATATCCGATTTTAGAACTCCGGAATGAATGAGAAGCAGTTTCTAGCATTTGTAAGTTTGCCAAAAACGTACTTATTACAAGCAGATTCGCACATAATGAGAACCTTATCCCCTTGTACGTAAAGTTCCTCAGCCATTGGAGGAAGCTTGTATTCTACAAGAAGGCTATCAGAGTCTAAGTAATAAACTGGAATATCTTTGCCGTTTGAAAGAGTAAATGTGTTATCTGATGTGAGATTTGTCTTAGCTGGGTCATCATAAATCTTAATATGGGATACCTGGAGGCCCCAAGAAGTTGAGAGACAAATCTGACCACCCTTAAGGATACATACACCCTGTACTTGGTCTGTTATTGCATATGCACAGATAGGTTGGATCTCCTCTGCATCGTCAAGAGAAAGTGAACGGATAATCTCACCTACATCGTATGTGAGCATGATTGCCTGCTGCTTTTCACCTGTATCTGTCTCATAGTGATGATTCTCAGGTGTTTCGTAGTTTTTAGCAATATAAAACTCACCTACATAGAGGGTGTCGCCATTTACGTAGATATTCTCTGAAGCATTTTCAACCTTAAATGTTGAGAATGCCTGAACTTCTGAAAGATCGGTATTTGTTACATCATTGAGGCGGAAGATTTCTACAAGGCCCTCATCTGCTGCCACAAGTACATATCTGCCATATGCAGCTATACCACCAGCATGTGAGACGTCAGGTTCACCATTCTCAGTCTTAAGACTTACATATGAGTAATCATTTGTATTTGGGTCAACTGTGTAGATACGAGAAGCTGTGCCGTCTGACATGTAACCACTGATGAGATAATAACCTGAGTTTTCATCATATGTGATGCCCTGTGGAGTAAAGTTATCTCCAAGACCAGGAATTATAAATTCTTTCTCAGCTGATTTATAAAACTCTGAACTGTTGAATCTGTGGTAGAGATTAAATCCAGCAATTACAAGTCCAGCAATAATAATTATTGCAAGAAGTATTTTTAAAATAATTTTTACTACTTTCATTTTACTTGCCACTCCTTTAGGTCCTTAACTTCCTCATACAAAGCTTTGTATGAAGCATGGCGTGACTCTGAGATTATGCCTTTTTCAACCGCTTCTACAACTGCACAGCCTTTATCTTTGATATGTGCGCAGTTTGGATAGAACTTGCAGTCCTCAAAAAACTCCTCAAATTCTGGGAAGCAGTACTGAAGATCCTCTTTGAAGATTACTTCCTGCTGAAGAATCTCAAGGGAAGCAAAACCAGGGGTGTCGGCAACATATGTGTTGTCGTTGAGCTTAATCAATGTTGATTCACGAGTAGTGTGCTTGCCACGGCCAAGTTTTTGGCTGATTTCGCTAGTGGCAAGGTTAAGCTCTGGATCAATAAGATTAAGCAAAGTAGATTTGCCGACACCAGAGTTGCCTGTGAATGCAGAGATTTTGCCCTGAAGAGTTGCTTTAAGTTCCTTTACTCCCTCACCTGTCTTACCACAGGCAACAATGAGTTTGAACTTAGTTTTTGAGTAAATATCTATGAGTTCCTGTACATCAATAAGATCAATTTTATTGAGCACAATAACAGGCTCAATGTTATTCTTCACTGCAATAGCCGTCAAACGGTCTACAAGGAGCGTATTTGGCCTTGGTTCAGTACCAGAAACAACAATTATGAGTTGATCAATATTGGCTACAGGAGGCCTCTGGAGCGCGCTGCGTCTCTCACCTATCTCGTCAATGGTATTTTCTGCGTTGTCATTTATTGTGATGACAACGTGGTCACCTACCATTGGCGTTATTTTTTCTTTTCTGAAGACTCCGCGCGCCTTACATTCATATATGCCGATGGCGGTCTCTACGTAATAAAAACCGCCTATGCCTTTTACAATTATTCCGTTTTGAGTATTTTTATCTACCATTCGGAATCCTTTCAAAGCTTACTTAAGAGTGATTGTATCTGATGTCTTAGCCTTGCTTACGCCAGGAATCATCAACTCGCTACCAACATAAACGAATGATACCTTATCACCATCGCCAAGAGATGTTGAAACACTTGTGAATCCTGCATTTGCAAGAGCCTGCTTTGCTTCACCAGCAGTTTTACTTGTCAATCCACTTGGAATTGTAACTCTCTGGGAAATTGATGCAGTCTGAGCATTAGAAATTGTTGCAGGATCTGTAGAGAAGTCGATTGTGCATGTGTAGTATGTGTCACCATCGAGCTTGCAGATTACATTCTTAGTTTCACCTGAACCTGTGAGCTTGTACTTGTATGTAGAACCGTCACAGTTAAGTGTCTTTGTATCATAAAGCTCGTTTGCAACGAAGATTTCAAGCTTCATTGTTGAACCAGTCTTTGGAAGTGCGAAGCTGATTGTACCTGTGCTTGAAGGGACCTTACCAGAAGAGATGATGAGGTCAATCTTTGTTCCTACTGGAACCTTTTCACCTGCATCGATGCTCTGCTGGATAACTGTACCAGCCGCTTCTTTTGAGTCCTCTTCTTTAACTGTACCAACCTTGAGGTTAAGGCTTGTAAAGTATTCTTCGATGTCTGCCTTATCCTTGTTGTAGTTGAGGCCTACAACTGATGGAACTTCCTTGAGGTCAGGGTTGTCCTTAGCAGGAGCTGCAACTGTGATGATAATAGTTGTAGTTGTATCTGCCTTTGTGCCCTCACCTGGTTCAACTGAGATTACAAGGCCTTCCTTGTAGTCATCTGTGTATTCTGCGATTACCTTGGTGTTAACAAAGCCTTCTGCGATGAGAGCCTGCTTTGCTGTACCAAGTTCAAGACCTACAATCTTTGGAATCTCAACCTGAGAGCCATTTGAGATGACTTCAAGTTTGATTGTTGAGCCTTTCTTAGCCTTTGAACCACCGTATGGGCTCTGCTTGCAGATCTGGCCAGCAGCGTACTTAGTGTCTGTGGATGTGACGTACTTAACGTCGAATTCCCAGTCAGAGTACTTCTTGTTGCCGTCTACTTCTGCAGCGTAGTCCTTACCGAGGAGGTCAGGAACTTCAATCTTGTCATTCTTGAAGATGTCTGTGAAGAGTGCAAGGAAGATGATGATAAGTACGATTACTGCGAGGAGTGCTGATGCAACACCTACAAGGATTGGGAGTGTCTTGTTCTGTACGTTATCCTCTTCGTCATCCTCTTCGTCTTCAATCTGAACCGGCTGAATATGAGTCTTTGCAACAGGAGCTGCAGCAACCTTAGCTACATCCTGCTGAGCAATATACTGTGTAGGCTCTTTGTCTACGAAGTATGAATAGTCAAACTTAACAGCTGGATTGCGCTTGAACTCATCGAGATCAAGGAGCATCTCTGCAGCTGACTGATATCTGTCTTTAGCATTCTTCTGCATTGCACGGAGAGTAATCTGCTCAAGACCAACAGGAATCTGTGGGTTGATATCACGTGGATGAACTGCTTCGTTCTGGAGCTGCATGATTGCAACTGAAACTGCACTGTCAGATTCAAATGGAAGCTTGCCAGTGATCATTTCATAAAGAACAACGCCAACAGAGTAGATGTCTGCCTTGTCGTCTGTAATCTCACCACGAGCCTGCTCTGGGCTAATGTAGTGAACAGAACCTATAGCTGACTCTGTCATTGTTCTTGTCTCACCACGTGAGAAACGAGCGATACCAAAGTCTGTTACTTTGATGTTGCCGTTCTGAAGGAGCATGATGTTCTGTGGCTTAACGTCACGGTGAACAATGCCCTTGTCATGAGCGTGCTGAAGTGCACGAAGAATCTGTGTTGTGAAGTGAACAGCCTCTTTCCAGTTGATAACCTTCTGCTGTTCAATATATTCCTTAAGTGTGATGCCCTCGATATACTCCATTACGATGTACTGAAGTCTATCGCCGAAAGATACATCGTATACTTTTACGATGTTTGGATGAGAAAGAACTGCGATAGCCTTTGACTCATTCTTAAATCTTCTTCTGAACTCCTCGTTTGCAAGGAATTCTTCCTTAAGGATTTTGATGGCAACGATGCGGTCATCAATGTTGTCGTATGCCTTATACACAACAGCCATACCGCCCACGCCAATGATTTCTCTTATTTCGTAACGACCGTCAAGTCTTTTTCCTACGTAACTGTCCATAAATACACTCCCCTTACTTTGCAATTGCAACTACTGTGACGTTGTCGTGGCCACCATGTTCATTTGCCATGTCAACTAAGATGTCAGCGACTTCGTCATACGGATTTTCAGCGAGGACCCTCTTTATTTCGTTTGGATCCACCTCATTTGTTAAACCGTCAGTGCAGATAAGAAGGGTTTCATCTCCTTTTATGTCTTCAACGGTGAAGTCTACTTTAAGCGTTTCATCCACACCAAGTGCACGGGTTATGAGATTCTTTCTTGGGTGATCTACTGCCTGTTCCTCAGTAATCTCACCTCTGTCAATCAGTTCCTGTACAACCGAGTGGTCTTTCGTTATTTGTTTGATTCCATCGTCAGAAATCATATATGCTCTACTGTCACCTGCATGTGCAATATAGAAAGCTTTCTTTGTAACGAGTGCCGCAACGACCGTTGTGCCCATTCCGGCAAGTTCTTCGTTTGCAGCAGCAATATCGAAAATCTCAAAGTTTGCATTTGTAATTGCTGTGACAAGTAAATTCTTAATTGAGGAAGAAGTCATCGTCTCTCTGTATGCTGAAGTGATTCTTTCAGAGATACTCTTTACTGCAGTTGAACTCGCGATGTTACCGCCGGCGTTACCGCCCATACCATCACAGACAACTGCCCAGGAAACACCGTTTTGGAATTCACCAGCAGCATATGAGTCCTGGTTTGTTGAACGGACTTTACCTATGTCCGTCTTTGCAATTATTCTCATGCTTCTCCTCCCTTCTTTGTATTTCTTCGAAGCTGTCCGCAGGAGGCGTCAATGTCGCCACCGAGACTTCTTCGGATGGTGGTTGTTACGCCACCTGCCTCAAGTATTTTAGAGAAGGCTTGCAAGCGCTCAAGCGAGCTGCGCTTGTAGTCGTTCTCGCGAACCTCGTTTGCCGGAATTAAGTTTACGTGGCAAAGAGTTCCTTTGAGCTTTGCTCGAAGCTCTTTGGCACACTCGTCTGTGTCGTTAATTCCGTCCATCATCGCATACTCGAACGAGATGCGTCGGCTTGTCGCGTCAGTGTACGCTTTGCAAGCCTCAAGAAGTTCATCCACACCCCACTTCTTGTTGACCGGCATGATCCTTGAACGAATTTCGTCGTTCGGAGCATGCAAGCTAACTGAGAGTGTAAACTGTGGGTGCTTCTCAATAAGGTCATAAATCTTTGGCACTATACCACAAGTCGAGAGACTTATGTTTCGTGCACTTATGTTAAGTCCAGCCTCATTTGTGATGAGTTCAAGGAACTTAAGTACGTTGTCATAGTTGTCGAGTGGCTCGCCCATACCCATGAGGACTATGTGTGAGACTCTAAAGTCCTTATCCTCTGCTCTGTTGTCTCTAGTGATGGCGTAAATCTGTGAGAGAATCTCACTCGGTTCAAGGGAACGGACACAACCATCAATAGTGCTGGCACAGAATGAACATTTCATGTTACAGCCAACCTGAGATGAGACACATACGGTGTAGCCGTACTTGTACTTCATGAGAACTGATTCAACAGTTTCGCCGTCGTTGAGTTCAAAGAGATACTTCTTTGTGTCATCAATCTGGGACTCAAGCCTTCTAACAATCTTGCAGTTTTTAATCTCATATGCCTCATCAAGCTTTTGTCTTAAATCCTTTGAGAGGTTTGTCATCTCATCGAAAGATTCAGCACACTGTTTGTGAAGCCAATCATAGATCTGCTTTGCTCGAAACTTTGGAAGACCAAGGTCCTCTATTTGAGTAGTCAACTCTTGTAAGTTTAAAGACTTAATGTCAACTTTCAATCGTTCTCCTTAACTAGGACTGCATAGAAGAAGCCGTCGCAGTCCTCTTCATGAGGAAAAATAGTTCTTTGCTCTTTGAGTTTAAAGTTTGCGTTCTCTTTGAGGAACTTTTCAACCACTTCCTCATTCTCCTTGGGGTTTAGAGCACAGGTGGAATAAACCAGTGTTCCATATACCTTTAAATGACGCGCGCTTTTAACTAATATATTATATTGTAAAGGCGGTAATAAATCAATATCTTTAACTTTTTTGTAACGTATCTCAGGCTTGCGTCCAATGTCGCCGAGGCCGGAGCAAGGTACGTCGCAGAGGACTCTGTCAGCGAGGCCTAAAGCCTCGTTGTCCTGCTCTGCGTCACCCACCTGCGCGTTAATAATTGTGAGGCCGAGGCGCTTTGCTCCGTCCTCAATAAGTTTTACACGCTGTGGGTATAAATCGAAAGATTTAACTATTCCCTCGTTGTTCATGAGTTCAGCAATTGTGAAACTCTTTCCACCTGGTGCTGCGCACATATCAAATACAGTCTCACCCGGTTTCGGGTCTAAGGCCTCACAGCAGAGCTGAGATGCCTTGTCCTGTACGTGTACGTTGTTAGGAAGATTACTGATGTCTTCTGGGGTCAATTCAATAAGTCCCTTTTCTTTATGTCTTCCATATATCTTCTGTGGGCCATTGGCATGTTCTAAAATGCCGATGGCTTTTTCTTTGCCATATGAATCAAGAAAATAATCTATCAGTTCCTGTGGGCAGGAGTACTTGATTTCAAGGTAATTCGGTTTGTCCTCTGTTGGAAGTTGAAGCTTATTTTGATCAACCTTCCTAAGAACAGCATTTATCAGGCCTGCAGCATACTGAGCCTTGTTCTTCTTCGCAAGATTTACAGACTCATTAATTGCAGCATGTGCAGGAATTTTGTCCATAAAAAGAAGCTGGTAGGTGCCGAGACGGAGGATGTTACGTGCCTCTGGCCCTAGCTTCTTGAGTGGCTGTGTTAAGTAGATTTCAAGGTTGAAATCAAGTGTCAACTTGCGTTCAACAACGCCATAAACGAGGCTCGTAAAAAATGCCTTGTCGGCGCCCTCAAGATGATTAGTCTTAAGTGCACCGGCAACTGATAAGTTCGAATACGAGCCGTCTTGTTCAATTTTAAGTAACGTGTCTAAAGCAAGTTGGCGTGGATTCATTACTTTCTTCTTCCTCCAAAGATCACAATGATCCTAAGCAAGTTTACAATAGCTGTTGCAAGGGCAACAACGTATGTCATAGCTGCAGCTTTAAGTACTTTCTTTGCGCCTTGATTTTCATCCTTTGTGAGAATCTCAGCATCCTCAATAGCCATTAAAGCTCTGCGGCTTGCGTCAAGTTCTACAGGGAGTGTGATGAGCTGGAAGATAGCTACTAAGCTGTACATGATAATACCAATCTCTATAAGAAGGAAACCTGTCTCAGTCATATTAAGAGCAGTCTGCATGATAAGACCGAGAATAGCGATTGGAATACCAAGAGTTGAACCGATGTTACAAGCAGGAACTATAGCGTTACGAAGCTTGATTGGAAGATAACTCTTAGCATACTGAACAGCATGACCTGCCTCATGACAAGCAACGCCAATAGCAGCTATGCTTGAATGACCAAGAACTGGCTCTGAGAGACTGATTACGTTTGTCTTAGGATTGAAGTTATCTGTGAGTTCACCTTCAATGCCCTGAATAGCTACGCCTTCAACGCCGTTTTTCTGAAGTACAATCTGAACTGCCTGTTCAGCTGTTATGCCCCTCTGGCTCAACACCTCAGAGTACTTGGAATAAGTTCTTTTAACTTTGCTTTGTGCAGAGAGAGCTGCACCGAAGAGTAATAATAAAACAATGTAAAGAAATGTTCCCATTATTCAAAATCTCCTTCCAATGTATGACCAAGCAGGTATGATTTAGCGTCCATTCGCTTACCACCCTGTGGCTGAAGTTCAATTATTTCTATATCATTATCGCCTGTCGCAACAAAGATTCTGCCCTTATCGGTGGTTATTGTTCCAGGCTTATTTTTTGACTTATTCTGAGTCAATAATGTGCTATGAACCTTAAAAATAACTGAATTGTATATAGTTGATGCTGTAGGCCAAGGATTTAGTCCTCTGACCTGGTCATGAATCTGCTGTGCAGTCCTTGTCCAATCAATTGGGCAATCCTCCTTTGAGAGCATCTTTGCATATGAGGATTCAGCATCGTTTTGTGGTATAGGTGTAATCTCAGTTATGTTCTCAAGTGTCTCCTCAATAACGTCAGCCGCAAGGTTTGCGAGCCTATCAAAGAGTTCACCTGCTGTTTCGTTCTCACCTATTGTAACTTTCTTAGTTATGAGCATGTCACCCGTATCTAGACCCTCGCCCATAAGCATTGAGGTTACACCAGCCTCTTTTTCACCATCAATTACAGCACGTTGAATCGGTGCTGCGCCACGGTACTTAGGAAGAATTGAGCCATGGGCATTAATACAACCATACTTTGGAAACTCAAGAATGTCATTCTTAAGAATCTGGCCGTACGCCGCAACAACGATTACGTCAGGCTTAAGGTCATTTAAGATAGGCATAGCCTCACCGTGCTTAACCGATTCAGGTTGGAACACAGGGATGTTGTGGGCCTCAGCACATACTTTTACATCTGGTGGTGTCAAAGTCATATGTCTGCCCTTTGGCTTATCCGGTTGTGTGAATACTCCTACAACTTCGTGCTTCTCGATAAGTCTCTCGAGAGTTGGAACAGCGAAGTCCGGAGTGCCCATATAAACTATTCTCATCTTATTCATCCTTTGGCTCTTCGTCGAGAACGTCCTCCTTAGGACGTGGGTTTGGGTTGAGTCTATCTATGAAGAGAACACCGTCGAGGTGGTCAATCTCGTGGCAGAAGCAACGAGCCTTAAGGCCCTCGCCCTTATAAACGCACCACTGACCCTCACGGTTTTGTGCTTTAACTTTTACTGTTGCTGGACGAATTGTCTCATAATATTCGCCAGGGATTGAGAGACATCCCTCATCAGCGAACTGTTCACCCTCTGTCTCAACAATTTCAGGGTTAACAAGTTCAATATAGTCATCGCCACAGTCCATAACTACAACACGTCTGAGCATACCTACCTGTACACCTGCAAGACCTACACCATCAGCGGCATACATTGTCTCTTTCATGTCATCGAGAAGCTGACAGAGTTTGTCATCAAACTTCTCAACTGGACGACTCTTTTTTCTAAGAATTGGGTCCTCTTTTGTAACTACTTTTCTTAAAGCCATTTCTTTGCTCCTTAAGTAATATCTGGAATTGCGTTTACGCCACTATTCTCCTTGTTCTTTGCGAAGTCAAAGAGCAACTCCGAAAGCATCTGGCGGAAACGCTTATTATTAACGCATTTAATTATGAGTCTGTGCCTGTACTTGTTTGAAATCTTTACCACACGCTCTGGCATTGGACCGAGAACTATGAGTTTCAAGTCACTGTATTCTCCCTCAGCTTTTGCTCTGAGGTCATTTAAGAAGTTGATACTACTCTTTAGTACCCGCTCCTCCTTCACACCCTGGAAACTGATTGTGCACAAATTGCAATAAGGTGGGAATACGCAGGCCTTTCTCATTATGATTTCAGTGTCAAAGAAGTCCTCAAAGTTCTGAGTACTAGCAAGTTGAATAACGTCGTGCTGTGGCTGGATTGTCTGGATTATAGCTTTTCCAGGGTATTTACCTCTGCCAGCACGGCCGATTACCTGCGTCAGGAGATCAAAAGTTGTCTCCATTGATTTGTAATCATCACTGAAAAGTTGTTGATCGGCAGAGAGTACGCCAACAAGGGTGACATTCTCAAAGTCTAAACCCTTTGCCACCATTTGAGTACCGACCATTATGTCATACTCACCGTTTCTAAAGGCGGTGAGTTTTTCTTCATAGGAAAATTTCTGCATGGTTGTGTCTGCGTCCATGCGGAGAATGCGAGCGCCAGGAAGAAGACGTTCAAGTTCCTCTTCAAAACGTTGCGTGCCCGCTCCAGTATAGTGAACATCATCGGCGCCACATTCTGGACATTTAGTTGTAAACGGAATGCTGTATCCGCAATAGTGACACATAAGTCTGTTGTTATGTCTGTGGTATGTAAGACTGATACTACAGTTTGGGCACATAACAACCTCACCACAGCTGTCACATGCGGCATATGTGTTATATCCTCTACGATTTATAAGGACAATCGACTGATGTCCTGCGTCAAGGTTCTCTGTTAGTGCAGTGAGAAGTGCGCGACTAATATCATTTTTATTACCGTCAAAGCGTTCCTTGCACATGTCTACTGTCTCAACATCTGGAAGTTCTGCCTGACCAAAACGATCTTTAAGTACACAGAGTGAGTACTTGCCGTTCTTTGCACTCATATATGATTCGAAACTAGGTGTTGCTGAAGCAAGTACTAAAAGTGCCTTGTCCTCTGCACAGCGATACTTTGCAATATCCCTTGCGTGATACCTAGGACTCTGTTCTGATTTGTATGTATGTTCCTGCTCCTCATCAATAATAACGAGGCCAAGATTCTCAAAAGGTGCAAATACTGCAGAGCGAGTACCAACAACAATAGTTGCAAGTCCCTGCTTTACACGTTTCCACTCGTCAAGGCGCTCTCCATCTGAGAGACCACTGTGGAATACTGCCACCTTATCGCCATATCGTCTGTGGAATATGCGAAGTGTTTGAGGTGTAAGTGAAATTTCTGGAACCATTACTATGATTCCCTTACCGGTTTTTTCAACCTCATCTATGAGGCGGAGATATACCTGCGTCTTTCCACTACCTGTTACACCAAAGAGAAGGCTTGTACCTCCTCCATTTTCAAACTGATGTTTTAAGTTGTCGAAGGCATTCTGCTGGCTCTCAGTCAAGTCGATATCAGATGCATCTGTAATCTGCTCGTTATAAGGTCTTCGGAATACCTCTTTTTCATAGTATTCAACGACATCCTTCTTATGAAGTGCCTCAACTACTGCAGGAGTTACTCCCGTGAAGTAGCAGAGCTCTTTCACAGATACTTCTCCCTCTATGTTTTTAAGAGCATCAACTACAGAGAGCTGCTTCTCAGTACACTTTGGAAGAATCCCGTCTTTGAGACGCACCATTTTAACAGTGACATCGTTTGGCTTGTGTGAAAGACCTGGGAGCATTGTACGTAGCGCGTCGTAGACGGTGCAGAATGTGCGTTCTTTCATAAAGAGCGCGAGACGAATCATCTTTTCGTTAAAAAGTGGTGCACTATCAAGGATAGCGCCGAGCTCTTTAAGCTCTTCGTCTCCCGTTTTCTCATTGAGTTCAATGATAACTGCCTGCCGTGCAGAGTCACCCTTTCCAAAAGGTACCATGCACCTTTCGCCCACCTGTGGTACTACTCCCTCTGGCACGGCATAGCTGTAAAGCTCATCAAAATGATAAGCCACATTCTGCACAGCGACGCGCGCCACGAGTCCCTTCATACGTACCTCCAAAAAGCATTTAAGGCAGTGGTGCTACACCACTGCCACTACTTTAAAGTTCTCTAATCTCTGCTGGTTCCTCGATTTTGTATTCACCATCAAGGAGTTTTTCAAGAGCAGTTGACACTGGCTTCTCTGTGATGATTTCATGATTTTCAGCTGCCTCGTCAGAAATCTCTCTGGCAAGCTTTGCTGTTGCAGTTACGAGTGAGTAACGGCTGATTTGGTTGCCGTTATCATCTGTAAGAATTTCGCGAAGATCTGGATTAAACTTTTTGTTTTCTGCCATTATTTTAAACCTCTTTCTGAAAAGTCTTCTACTGGTGGCAATACACGTGCCACTTCATTTACATACTCTACTTCATCTTTGTACTGATGACCGTAGTAGAACTCATCAATGCTATCGTTCTCACGGATGTGTCTTCTATGTCTAAAGATTATTTCAATAGCATCTTCGACAGCGTCCTCAAGACGATTATTGACGATAATATAGTCGTAGTCATTGGCTCTGGAGATTTCTCCTTTTGCAGCCTCTAAGCGCCTCTGAATATCCTCTTCTGTGTTTGTGTGTCTTGCACGAAGACGTTCTTCAAGCACATGGATTGATGGAGGCATAAGGAACATCGAACGAACATCAGGATATTTCTGACGAATCTTATCCGCACCCTGTA
The DNA here is from genome assembly GCA_024403955.1 of Clostridia bacterium. GTDB lineage: Bacteria > Bacillota > Clostridia > Oscillospirales > Acutalibacteraceae > UBA1227. Next base: position 13,061 of record JAKSQX010000018.1, read on the forward strand.
CTTCAATCTCAAGGACAACCGTCTTGCCCTCATCAATCCATTTCATTACAGGAGCTTTTGGAGTTCCATAATAATTCTCGTCATACTTTGCCCATTCGAGCATTTCGTCGTTTTCAATATGCTTTTCAAATTCTTCTTTGGTAACGAAGTAATAGTCTCTACCGTCAACCTCGTTAGGACGTGGCTCACGTGTAGTCATACTTATAGAAACAACAGTCTTGTCGTCACGCTTAAGTATCTCTTGAAGGACTGTATCTTTTCCTGAGCCTGATGGACCAGAAAAGATTAAAAGAAAACCAGCAGTATCACTCATACTTCTTCTGCCTCCTCACCATTAATTCGCTCTGTGAGCGTCTCTGGTTGGAGATAAGAGAGAACAACCTCGTCGTTGTCCATGATAAGGACAGTACGAGTTTTGCGTCCCTGAGAGGCATCTATGAGTGTGCCTTTCTCCTTACAATCACTAACTATTCTCTTGATTGGTGCTGAATCCGGACTGACCAAAGCAATTATGCGGTCCGCATTCACGCAGTTACCAAAGCCAATATTTACAAGCTTCATGGTTCCTCCGACCTTATTCGATGTTCTGTACCTGTTCTCTTATCTTTTCAACCTCTGCCTTGATCTCAACAACAACCTTGTTGATCTCAAAGTCAGATGCCTTTGAACCAATTGTGTTGGCCTCACGGTTGATTTCCTGTACAAGGAAGTCCATCTTTCGGCCAATAGCTTCGTCTTCATTGAACATAGCCTTAAGCTGCTCAATGTGGCTGCGGAGACGTACTGTCTCCTCGTCTACTGCGACTTTGTCTGCGTAGATTGCAGCTTCTTGAAGAAGACGCTGCTCATCCACATCTGCGCCGTCGAGTAATTCTTTAATACGAGTTTTGAGTTTATCGTTGTACTCACGTACAGTCTCAGGCGAACGTTCCTCAACGAACGCAACCTTCTCAAGAATGGCATCTGCTCTACCACAGATGTCATCTTTAAGTTTCAAGCCCTCACGCTCACGCATAGCGATAAAGTTATCACAAGCTTCATCGAGTACGCTCTTTACGAGTTCCCAAATGGCATCTTCATCTGTCTCCTCTTTGTGTACGGAGAGGATGTCACCAAAGCGAGTAAGTGTTGATGCTGAGATGTCGTTGCGAAGCTCATAAGTCTCCTCAAGCTCACTTAAAGCATCAAGATATGCTTTGGCGAGTGAGTGGTTTACCTTAACGATAACGTCGTCAGTCTCAAGTTCCTCAATAGTAACGTTACACTCAACCTTACCGCGGGCAATTCTACCCTGGAGGTGAGATTTGATACGTTCCTCGAGGAAACCATAGGTTCTTGGTACTCGAGAATAGAGCTCGAAGTACCTGTGGTTCACGCTCTTTAGCTCGACAGAGATAAAGATGCTCTCTGTCTCCTTCTGAGCGCGACCAAAACCGGTCATGCTTCTAGTCATATTAAGTTCTCCTTATAATTAAAGCTCTGGGCGCCGTAGCTACCTCCGGCTTTTATTAGCCTGTCTAAGACTTTTAAGTTCCTGTGGAGTAAGATCACGCCAGTCACCCTGTTTAAGCATACCGAGCTTAACAGGACCAATTGCAACTCGCTTTAAACGTGCAACCTCGAGGCCTTGATCCTCACACATTTTTCTTATCTGTCTATTTCTTCCCTCACAGATAACTATCTCAAGAACTACGCGATTTGGTTCCTGGGATAATACTCTTACGTCTGCAGGAAGTGTCATCTTACCGTCAATCATAATACCGGTCATCAAGTTGCTTAGAATGTCCTCATTGATGCCAGGTCTTACAGTAACTCTATATGTCTTTGGCACATGCCTTGAAGGATGTGTCATATTATTTGCAAATTCACCGTCGTTTGTAAGGAGAAGAAGACCTTCTGAGTCCTTATCAAGACGACCTACTGGGTACACGCGTACCGGAATATCTGAGACAAGTTCCGCAACACATTTACGGTCCATCTCATCACTCATTGTTGTTATGAAGCCACGTGGCTTGTTGAGCATTATGTAACGAAGCTCAGTTTCTTTCTGGACCTTCTGTCCAGCGACCTCAACCTTATCTTTGTTTGGGTCTACTTTATCGCCAATTGATGCGACTTTGCCGTTGACTTTTACCTTACCAGCGGCAATAAGTTCCTCTGACTTTCTGCGGCTAGCAATGCCACTTTCAGCCATATACTTTTGAAGCCTAATTTTGTTGTCTTCCATGCCAAAAATCCCTTCTGTCAAGTGTCCTTATAATACGACTAATGCGGGGCTGAACCCGTCAGCCCCGCTATTAACCTTAAATCGTAATTAGTCCTTCTTAATGAGACCTGTTACCTTGTCGAACATCTCTGGAACAAGGTTAACCATTCTCTCAGCTGCGTTATCATAAGCAGTGATGTGCTTAAGAGTAACCTGGCCGTTCTGGATGAGAAGGAAAGCTACAGGTGTGATTGTAACGCCAGCTCCGCCTGCGCCACCAAAGAGCTCTTTGCTGCCCTTTGTTGGGAAGTCAGTTCCGCCACTAGCAAAACCGTAAGTTACCTTAGAAACAGGAATGATTGTAAGACCTGATTCTGTGTAAACTGGATCGCCGATGATTGTGCTAACGTCGATCATATCTTTAACTTTTTCGATTGTTGTCTGGAGCATTCCAGCTGCTGCTGTTTCTTTCATTTTAAAGCACCTCAATTTATTTTAGTCTTTAAGATTAACGTGTTTATAAAGCCTTAGCTTTCTTTGTAGCTTTGTATTCTTTGTAGAAACCAAAGCCTGCTTTACCAACCTTTGGAAGATAACCGATGAACGGTGTTACCAATGTGATTGGTCTCACAGCGATTACTGTGTGGATTTCACCACTGTCTTTATTTGCAAGATAGTCTGGAGTCATGTCGAGACTGATGTCTCCCACAGTGAGGCTGTTTGCTAACTTGCCAAGTGCAGGATATGCTACTGCACCGATACGTCCATACTTAAGAGCTGTAGCAGCAGCATCTTTGCCACTGATTACGAGTCCTACGTTGAACTGTTTGATATTGATCTTTCTTGCGACCTTACCGAGAGTTGCGCTTGTCTCACCGCCGATTGTTGCAAGAAGAGCAACGATTGAGTCAAATGAGAAACCTGACAAGAAATCTACTGCCTTATCATAAGCACCTGGAAGATCCGCAGCCTGTAATGAAGTTTTGATATTTTCAATCTTTGAAACTTCCTTTTGATTAACTACATTATCCCAAGGTTTACCGGCCTCTTCCGCAGCTACAGCAGCCTCATATTCTGCTTCAACTTTTGGAATTTCAACTTCGAGCTTCTTTTCAGTTTCAGCAATTCGAATCTCTTCTTCACGAATTTCAACTGCAGTATTGAAATCTTTCTCAGCTGACTTTTTAACCTTAGTCTCTTCAACCTTCTCTGCAGCTTTCTCTTTTGCCTTATTTGAAACCTTTTTAGCTGTTGGACCAAACCATGATCTAAGTTTGCCCATGAGCTTTGCTCGTTTAGCCTTCTTCTTTTCAGAGAACATCTCAGGGTAAATCTTTAATTTGAAGAAGCCGTACTTAATCCAGAATCTTTTAACATCCGGTGCATACTCGCCACCAACTTGAATCTTAACAGAGAGCAAGAATAATACTGTGCCTACTATGAGAATCAAAAGTACAAGTACTACGGCAACAACCCAAAAAAGAATCTTAAGAAATGCCAATAATCAACACCTCCCCCTCTATTTAATTTTAAATAATTATCCGCTTAATTTTCTTCCTCTAATTCCGGGGTTTCCGAAATGTCGGTGTCTTCCCCTTGTTCCGGTTCTTCTTCAGTACCCGGAAGTGCAGGAAGCTCATCAAGCGATTCTATACAAAAGCAGCGTAAGAACGCTGGCGTTGTACCGTAAACAATAGGCTTACCTGGAAGATCCAGTCTGCCCTTTTCTTCGATAAGGTCCTTCTCTGCGAGTGATGTGATAACACCGGAGCAGTCAACACCACGTACCTGTTCTACAAAGGACTTGGTTACTGGCTGATTGTATGCGACAACAGCGAGGACTTCAAATGCAGCCTGTGACAAAGGCACGTTTCTGCGCATCTCGAGGACCTTGCGGACCTCTTCTGAGAACTCAGAGCGAGTGCACATCTGGAATTTGTCACCGAGGTGCAGAATACACATACCGCCTTGGCGCTCATCGTATTCTGCCTTAAGGTTAAGGAGAACTTGTTCCGCAAGGTCCGGCTCTATATCGAGCGCGTTTGCGAGCCTGACTACAGGTACTGGGTCACCAGCTGCGAAGAGAATTGCCTCTACGCTTGCCTGCAAAGTCTTTGCGTTCAAGTTATTCAACTCCTTTTTCGTTGTTTAGTGAGAAGATGAGGTCGTCTCCCTCACCTTCTGAGACGATTCGCTTTGCCTTTAAGAGTTCAAGGACTGCAAGGAATGTTGCAACCATATCCGAGCGGGACTCAGATGACTCAATCAGAGACTTAAAGCGAAGATCACCGCCCTTAAGGGCACGGCGAAGTATAAAGATAATCTTTGAAGATACGGAAACAATCTTCTTAGAGACAATTGCTGTGAAAGATGAAACTGGTGGTGGAAGCTTGCGTTGTCCTTTACCGAGAGCTGAGATATATGCATCGAATAGCTCACCAGGTTCATGTAAGAGATGATAGGTGTTATCCCTGTCAATTGTATCAGGCTTGCGGCTCAAATAATCAAAACCGTTTGCCTCATCTGCAAGTTTGCCAGCCATAATCTGACAGTCACGGTACTCAAGAAGTTCTCCTGTGAGTTCTGCTTTGAGTTGGTCTGCCTCCTCGTGCTTTGGAAGAAGGGATACAGTCTTGATATATACAAGACGCGCTGCCATCTCCAAAAACTCAGATGCGATTTCCATGTCGGCTTCCTGCATTTCACGGACATATGCTGTGTACTGGTCAACCAGTGTCACGATTGGGATGTCCATGATATCGAGTTTGTGCTTTGTAATGAGGCTGAGGAGTAAATCCATAGGGCCCTCAAATACCTCAAGCTTGTAATTTATCTTCTCCATACGCCACCTCAATGTAAGCCAAATGGCAAAGATGACATGAAGATGAAAAACTTCATTAGGAAATTCGAAAGGAATTCGATTGGTATAGTCAAGATTCTTGAGAAGAGCAAGATGATGATTATGATGCTGATCATGCCCTGATTCTGCTGAATCTTATACTCGGTCTCTGGCTTTAAGAAAGCACGGAGAATTGTGAAACCATCAAACATTGGAATAGGTAAAAGGTTAAGTACACCGAGCCAAACAGAAATCTGTGCTGTTGTGTAGAGGAAGATACCTACAGCCTGTCCAATTACCAAATGCATAAAGCCAGGTGCCACACTCTCAAGCATGATGTAAACGAAAATCAAAATCCAACCGAGAAGAAGATTTGAAACAGGACCAGCTGCTGCTACGAGAGCAAGGTCTCTCTTCTCATTTTTGAAGTAGCTTGAGTTTACGTGACAAGGTTTACCCCAACCAAAACCGATAAGCACAATCATAACTGCGCCGAGAAGGTCGATGTGATCAAGTGGGTTAAGAGACAACTGACCAGTTGGTTTGATGCTCTTATCACCGAGCTTATATGCGGCATAGCCGTGAGCAAGTTCATGGAGAGGAATACTGATGAAGACTAAGAAGATTGCTGCAACAACTGTTACCACAATCGTAAGCATGCTACCGCTAAACAAAGCAGAAAGTAACATTTGTCCACCTCTCTAATAAACATAATACTAGTAATAATTATTAAAAATACACATATAAGAGAATACAAGAATTATATTAAATCGTCAAGGTGATTAGAGATTTTTCTACTATTTTAATACATTTTCAGGGCCACTACCCTAGGTATTCCAGCAAAATCGTCAAAGATTTCAGTTTCACCACAAGATGTTGCGTCTAAGATAGCTTTGATGTCCACTGCTTGGTCCTCGCCACATTCCATCAACAAAAGGCCTCCAGACCTGAGCAAGGGTAGCCATCTCTCAGCTATTGCGCGATAAAAAATCAGACCATCTTCCCCACCGTCGAGAGCAAGTCTTGGCTCACGCATAACCTCTTTTTGAAGTGCCTCACATTCTGCACTTTTTACGTAAGGTGGATTTGAAACAATAATGTCAAATTGACCCTTTGCACTGCTAATTAAATTAGTACATCCAGTGAGTATGTCGTCACAGAAAGGAACGACATATCTCTGCACCCTATTCAAAGCAATGTTTTGCTTTAAATATTCAAATGCAACCGGGCTCTTTTCTACTGCGAAGATCTTTGTACCAGGCAACGTATCTACGATGTTTTTAGCGATTGAAACGGCGATACAACCGGAGCCAGAGCAGAGGTCCAAAACCTTGCAATCAACTGTCTCATGTTCTGCGACATATGTGCCACGAACACGCTTACCATAGACAACATTATAGAGGTAATTTGCGAGTTCTCCGCCCTCCTCATCACTGCTGTCGAGCGCCTTCAAAAACTCCAGAGATTTGTCAACAATCATCTCTGTCTCAGGACGTGGAATTAGGACCCCCTCACCCACTCTAAAAGTGCAGTTATAGAAGTCCCATTCGCCGATAATATATTGGAGCGGCTCGCCAGAGATTCGCCTAGTTACGGCGTCGTGAAGCTTTGCTTCATCGCCATCCGCGAATCTTACAAGCTCGCGCGCGTCAACATAGGCGTCGTCACTGTCGACGGCGCCTATGAGTTCGTTATATACCTTTTGTTCAAGTTCAGTCATCATTTGATATCCAAATTTTCATCGTGCTCAAGCACGTATTTGAAGGCCTCAATTCCAACCTCAATCATATCGTCATCTGGCTCAACGGTTGAGATGCGCTGCATCCAAAGTCCAGGTGCCGAACAGATCTTAGTGAAGAGATTATCATGCTTACCTGCATATTTGATGAACTCGTAACCAATGCCCATAACAAGTGGGAGTACGAGAAGTTTTGCAAAAGTCCAAACGATTCTGCTAGCACGAAGTCCTGGGAAAATAAGTACAAGAATTGTAGCAATAAAGATGCTGACAATCATCATTACGAACATGAAACTTGTGCCACAACGAGGGTGAAAACGAATCTGTTTACGTACGTTCTCAACTGTAAGTTCCTCATTGTTCTCATAGCAGAAAATCGTCTTATGCTCAGCGCCATGATACATAAACACGCGCTTAATATCCTTCATCTGAGCAACGGCCCACATGTAGATTACAAAGATAATGATTTTAATAATACCCTCAACGAGTGGCTGAAGATTATGTGCAGCAATTCCACCCTTAAAGAGCCATTTATCAAGTCCATCATTCATAAGTGCTGGAAGATACATAAAGAGGCCAAGAGATAAAGCAACACCGAGAACTGCTGATATTACGCCAATTACAGGCATAACCTTATCGCTGAAGTTCTCTGTAAGCCACTTGTCGAGTTTTGACTCAGACTCTGTATCCTCGATGCCGGACTTCTCAGCCGACTCCATAAGACAGTTGTAGCCAAAAACAATAGACTCTATGAAATTAACAACGCCACGGATAACTGGAACCCCAGCAATCTTGTACTTGTCACGTAGTGGTGTAAGCTGCTTTTCAGTTACCTCAATCTCACCATTTGGAAGGCGTATACCCATGGCAGCAACATGCTTGCCTCGCATAACTATGCCCTCAATTAGTGCCTGACCACCTATAGCAGTTTTTCTTGCATCTGGCATTAAAGTTCTTCTCCCTCAACTACATTTTCTTCTTGAACCTCAGGGAGCGACTCAGCAATAACCTCTTCAGGAATTGGTAAGTCCTCATGAAGTTCTACATATTCTACTGGGAATCTAATAGTTACAGTCGTACCAACATCAAGTTCTGAATCGATGTAGAGTGTGCCACCATGCATTGTGACAATCTCATCACATACAGCAAGGCCGATACCACTACCCTTTACAGAGATGTTGGACTTGTAGAATTTTTGCTTAACCTTAGGAAGATCCTCCGGAGCAATACCACAACCGGTATCCTCTACAACAATCGTGAGCGTAGCCATACGCTTCTCATCTTCAGGAGTATCCTCTGCGAACTCATTAGGGGTGATGTCAGCAGAAACAGTTACCTTACCACCCTGTTTGTTGTACTTGAATGCGTTATCAAGTACGTTTACAAATACCTGCTTCATACGGTCAGCATCACCGACCATAGGAGTTGGGTTGTGTGGAGCGTTGTAAATGAGGTCTATACCCTCGCGCATCGACCTATCTTTGAAAACAAAGATTGTATCGTCGAGCTCAGCGAGAGCGTCTATACGGTCCGTTCTGAGAATCAGACGGCCATTTACAATACGAGAGAGGTCGAGAAGGTCATTTACAACGTTTGTAAGACGTCCCGACTCATTTATGATAACTTCAATTCCACGTTTTGTAAGTTCAGGATCCGCATCAGCAGTATCGAGGAGAGTTTCACCCCAACCTTTGATTGCAGTCAACGGTGTCTTCATCTCATGTGAAACCGTAGAAATAAAGTCATTCTTCATTTTATCCGATGAGCTTATCTCCTCAGCCATATGGTTGATATTCTCGGAGAGTTCAGAAATCTCATCGTGGTACTGCTGCGGTGGTGCACGTGCAGTGAGGTCACCCTCAGCAATACGAGTAGCTATAACGTTTATCTCGTTTACAGGTTTAATGATTGAACTGATAAAGAACATACCTGAAACGACAATAATTGCGACGATTACAAGGAAAACGAAAAAGATAAGTAAGAGAAGTTTTACCTGCTGATTTTCAACGTTCTTTAAGGAGATGATATATCGTACAGCGCCCGTCTCATCACCATCATCTGTTGGCAAGAGATATGTCTGAGAAATAATCTTCTCACCATTAGCATTCTTACCTCTAAATGTCGCTGTACGGCTCTCTGTCTTCATAGCTTTTTCAAAGTCAGGTATTGTCTGATCTTCAACATCAAAGCCCGAAGATGAGATTACAACATGTCCATCTGCGTCAATAACCCAAACTTCCATGGCGTTCTTCTGTGAGAAGTTAACCACATACTCACGTGCACCAGCTTCAAACTTCTCATCTGTACTTCCTATGTACTGAGAGAAGAAGTTTGCAACTGAACTTGAGTACTGCGAAGAGAGTTTTGACTCAACTGTTGAGTTATAGTAGCGCTGAATTACTGAGAGGAACATAACTACAAAGATGAGCAAGATAACGCAAACAATAAGAAATGTGTTACCGAGCCATCTCTTTGTGATACCAGAGATATGTCTTTTCTCTTTTTTTGTCTTTTCCTTTTTAGCCTTTTCTTTCTTCGGCTTTTTAGGCTTTTCCTCTTCAGGTAAAGTCTCGAGTACTTCCTCTGGCATCATGTCCCTCCTTTCAGCAAAATTTTTCTAAATAATTACAGAGTTAAACTACCCACTTGTAGCCGAGACCCCAAACTGTTGTGAGGTGGCGTGGGTTTGATGGTGTCTCTTCAATCTTGATACGAAGACGTCTGATATTAACATCGACAATCTTCTCCTCGCCGTAGTATGACTCGCCCCAAACTTCCTTTAAGATGTCTGTACGAGATAGTGCTGCAGCAGGATTCTTGAAAAAATATTCCATAATCTGGAATTCAACCTGAGTCAAGTCTACAAGCTCGCCATTCTTAGTGAGTGTACGAGCACGGATGTCGAGTACGAACTCGCCGAGCTCGATAACTGATGGCGCAGTTGCGTTACCGCCGGCGTTCATTACAACGCGGCGGTGAACTGAATCAACGCGCGCCATGAGCTCTGCCGGTGAGAATGGCTTTGTTACATAGTCATCAGCGCCAACAAGGAGACCTGTTACCTTGTCCATCTCCTCAGTTTTAGCTGTGAGCATAATAATACCGAGAGATGATGATTTTTCACGGAGGCGTTTACATACCTCAAAGCCATCCATCTCAGGCATCATAATATCCAAAAGCACAACGTCAAAATCGCCGTTTGCTGCATCATAAGCTTGAATTGCTTCAAGACCATTACCCGCTTCAGTTACTGTGTAACCGCCGCGCTTTAAGTTGATAACTATAAATTCGCGGATAGCGGACTCGTCTTCTGCTACAAGAATCTTTTTCATAGTGTTTTCCCCTTCTAATGTTAATCGTCGTAGAATAAAAAGCTTTTTTCGATAAGGTCGTTTGTGAAGCCGTACTCCTCACCCACACTGGTGAGAGAACCATAAACAACCATATTGTCGTGGGCCACCTTAAATGTGTACTTGTCCTCACTAGTAAACTTAGAAGCCTCTTTGACTACAAGTGTAAAGAGTGGATCTCCACGGGTCTCACCATCATCTGTCCAGTAGAATGTAGCAACCGATTCATCTGAGAGACGATATGCGAGAATGTTATCTTCATAATCGGCAGGCAATTGGAAGAAGCAGCCAAGAAGAGTATTTATATATCCGTAATACTCGTTTACGAGATAATCACCTTCTGGCGATGTCCAAGCAAAGAGCTTGAGCTGTGTCTCCTTTACAAATACCTCACCGTTTTGTGCAATGTTAATTGGGATTTCTATTTGTCCGTCATCATCAATATCTGCAGATTTAACTGCTGGTGAACGGAGAGTCTTGAGGTTAGTCAGAGTTTCTGGGTCAAGAAGCGGTGCAACAAGTGAGCGCGTCTCATCATTCCACCAGATAACCTCTGTTATCATCGTATCCTCGCCCTTAAAGGCATCGAGAAAGGCAATTGACTTGCCATCAATATTCTTTTCAAGTCTAAGTGAAGAATAAGAAGAAACTGATGCGTCAAGAAGGACGTTCTGTCCTATTTGGTTAATTGTGCCATCTTCACTTTGTTTCAAAAGGCTGGCATATGATTTTGGATGATTCTGATCTGTGGTATCAAGCCAAGTTACAAGCACCTCATCAAAACCATCTGAATCCATATCTGCGACACTTGCAAAAGTATATGACTGGTTTACAAGTGTCACAAGTTCAAGTGGTCTAATATCGTTGCTCCTAATGGCGTGAATAGTTAAAGTCTTAGAAGTTGTTGACTTAAAGAGACTCCAGCCGGTTAGGAGTTCAAGAGTTCCGTCTTGATTCAAATCGTCAAAAGAAACTTCGAGAATCTTTGCGCCATATCCAGGCTCGTCGTAGATACTCTCCCACTTGTCGTTTATCTTATCGAGTATGTTGATTCTAACGACTGTCTCATCGGACTTAAGCGTATAGAATACAATAGCCTCATCCTTACCATCAAGGTCCAAATCTTTCAGTACAAAAGCAGAACGGTAGTCACCATTAGAAGGATACTGCAACGTATAGCTATCCCTCGAGCCCACGGCATTCTTAAATGCCTGCTCAATCTCAAGGTTTGTACCTGAGAGGCTCGGTGGTGAAAGAAGATCTGATGGCGAATCAAGCTGAGTAGTAATCAAAAGAAGAATAGGAAGTAAAGCAAGCGCGATGGCGTAAGATACAAACCATCCGTTGAATTTACTGTTAGGTTTTTTCATTGCTTTACCTCCTTTCTCAATTAATCAAAAATTATTCCTCGTCGAGGGTTATAAGTACTCTGACCTCCTGGTCAGGGTTAAGTGCAATTCCATCTGTAATGCCTGACAAATCCATTGTGATTGTGTTGAGGCCAGGCTCGAGCGTCTTGAAGTCAACCTTACCAATACTGATTGCGTCAAGACTTGAGAGTTTCTTTGCATCGACAGCAACTTCGATTGTTCCTGGAACGCTTGTGATAACTGGTGGGTTCTCAAGGTACTTTGTTGGTACATTCTCAAGATCAACAGTTACAGGAAGTTCTGTCTTCTTATATACAGGAATTGTGATTGAAATAGAATCTGCTGCTGGGTTAAATGTCAAATACTTAATCTCAGCGCCATATGCATCTGCAACAGTGAGTACAGCCTGAAGAGTCTCTGTTGACTTCAAGTTGCCCTTAGTTTGAACAGATGCGAGTACATGCTGAATCTTCTCAACCTCAGTTGTTGGACCAGTGATACTGATCTTCTCAGCTGAAGGGATTGGATCTGCAGTGATATAGTCATCAGACGCAATGAGATTCTCTGCGAGGCAATCTACATTTGTCTCAACAAGGAACTCTGCAGTTTTAGGTGTGTCGAAATATACTTCAATGTTATCCATTGACTTAGATACAATTGTGTATGATGCATCTGGGTCTTTTGGTGTAGCTTTGAGCTGAAGTGAATATACACCAGGAGCATCAACATGTGATGTAATAGCTGTAACTGTGAAGTCATCAGCTGAAAGAACGTTGTCACCTACAAGGTAACGCTTGCCCTTAACTGTAATATCGACATAGACCTCATCTACGCCGAAAGCCTCATAGCCAAGTTGACCTGGTACGCTGGTATCAATATTTACCTTAACGTTTTCAACAACACGCTCAACTTCAGGAGCCTGGTTAATTGAAATAGAAAGCCAAACGATAGCAGCAAGAAGGAATGATATTACGATAAGTGCATTGTTGTTAGCGAGAATCTTCTCAAGTGAGAATTTACTCTTTGAAGTAGCATTATTATTTGCCATGCTTCTCGCCTCCTTCCGGTACTTTAAGGAAGTTCAAGAGAAGCTCACGAGCTTCACCGTCACTGATATTTCTCATAAGTCTGCCCTGATGAGCAATTGAGATGCCACCTGTCTCCTCAGAGATTACGAGGATCAATGCATCGCTCTGCTCGGACATGCCGATTGCAGCTCTATGGCGAGTGCCAAGGTCAGATGAGAGGTTGTGCTTTGATGTAAGAGGTAAGATACAACCTACTGCATAGAGCTTGGCGTCACGGATTACTGCAGCACCATCATGAAGTGGTGACTTTGGATAGAATACATTTCCGATGAGTTCTGTTGAAACTTCAGCATCAATAACTGTACCTGTCTCACAGATTTCACCGAGTGGGCTATCCTTCTCAAATACGATGAGAGCTCCAACTTTCTTATCACTCATATCTGATGCAGCACGGCAAATTTCGTTTACTGCTGTGTTAACTTTGTCATTGTAGAGAATAGCTCTCTGACTTGCAGCACTCTTAAAGAGGCCCTTAATTGTTGCAAAGGCTCTTGTTGAAGTACCCATGTTCTCGAGAAGTTTTCTGATTTCAGGAGCAAAGATAACAATCAAAATAAGAAGAATATTACTAAATACTGTCTTGAAGATGATTGCAGTTGCCTGCATGTTGAAGAGAAGTACAAGAGCATAGACAACGATGAACACTAAGAAGCCCTTTGCAAATGTGAGCGCTCTCGAATCACGAATCATCTTTAAGATGTAGTAGAAAAGAAATGTAAGAAGCAAGAGATCAAGTGTGTCAGACACAATTGAGTATGTTGAGAAAATACTTACAATCTTTTCAAAGAGAGTAGAGATGTTTGTCACTTGTTACTCCTCCTTTCATCGATAATACAAACTGAGTGTGCGGCAACGGCCAAGCCCTCGCCAGTGAAGCCCAGGCCCTCCTCCGTTGTCGCCTTAACGTTGACAGCGTCAATAGAGATGCCACAATCATCTGCGATATTCTGTCGCATCTGATCGATATACTCACGCATCTTAGGTGCCTGTGCAATTATTGTGGCATCAATATTTGATACCTCAAAGCCTGCATCAGTTATGCGCTTCATGACTTCGCGCAAAAGCTTGCGGCTGTCGGCTCCCTTGAACTGCTCATCCGTATCCGGAAAGAGCTTTCCAATGTCGCCCAGCGCCGCTGCGCCAAGTAATGCATCCATTACTGCGTGAAGCAATACATCAGCATCCGAATGGCCAAGTAGGCCCTTCTCATATGGAATTTTTACTCCGCCAATAATAAGTGGTCTATCAGTGACCAACTTATGTACGTCATAACCATGTCCAATTCTCATTTTTAAACCTCGAGATAATTAATCAAAGTTGTATGAACCTTCTACGTCAATTGAAATAATCTTAACGTCCTCTTTTGGCTTGTCGCTGAAGTCAACTTTTACATTTGCGATCTCATTTACGACATCCATTCCCTCGTAAACCTGGCCGAATACTGTGTGATGATAATCAAGCCATGGTGTGCCACCAAGTTTTGCATAATTCTCAACGCACTCTGGTGGGAACTCCTCTGGCATCTCTTTCATCTGTGAGAGAAGTGAAGGATCGCAGTCGCTCAACTGAACGATAAAGAACTGTGAACCATTTGTGCAAGGACCGGCATTTGCCATTGAAAGAGCACCACAATAGTTGTGGAGCTCTGGTGAGAACTCGTCTTCAAACTTGTCGCCCCAAATAGACTTACCTGCACGGCCAGTACCAGTTGGGTCGCCGCCCTGAATCATGAAGTCCTTGATTACTCTATGAAAGATAAGTCCATCATAATAACCATTCTTTGCATGAGTTGTGAAGTTCTCTACTGCCTTTGGTGCAGCTTCTGGGAAGAACTTAACTTTGATAGCGCCCATTGTTGTGTTAATAGTTGCAGTGAGGTCGCCCTCTACTGGTAATGCTAATTGATCAATCATTTTTAAATCCTCTCTTTTAATCTACGATATCAGTTTCTAGTGAGCGATATTCGCCACCATATTTTGCACAGAGTTTAAGTAGATAGTTATCAATCATCTCAAGAAGTTCAATATTGAAAGGAATTGTCTTTTCAATAGTGATCTTATGTCTTGGGAGAACCATACCCTCAGGTGGATCCTCCTCTACGATGTTCTTGTACACGAATCCCTTCTCCATACTCTCGGAATAGAAACTCATTGCACTATTCTTTGATGGGAAGACTAAATTGAACATAACAGGTCTTGGAGTTGAACCGTCATCACCGTATGTGCGAAGCTGTTTTAAAATCTTCACGTTATTGCTCTTTTTTCTCTGGAGTTCATTTGGATAGAGGTATTTGTAGTACTGTTTGCCCTCTGGGTCAGAGACAACATCCATCTCAACGTGTCTAAATGATCCCATAAAGACTTCGCTGAGCATTCTCTTTGATGTTGCGGCTGATCTCTCAGGGATGTAGAACATGAGGAAGGCAGTTCCTGAAGAGCCGATAATTCCCTGTCCAACGAAACGTCCACCGATGTGTTCAGACACAGCTGAACGAACCATAGCGATATAAGACGCCTCAGACTCAGAGATAAGTGTTGGAAGGCTCTCCTGAATATAGACATCCATCTGGAGTTTCAAGCAACATGAAATCCCATAGTTTGGTAGCAAGTCGGCAAAGTTTAAATCACATGAGATAAGAGCAGGTCTCTTACCAAAGATTTCGCTATACTCGCAGAAGTTCTGTTCAATCTCTGCGCCGCCGGCATATCCACCGCCAATAATGTTTCTAAGCAAACCCATTTTTTAATACCTCAAACCATAATTATCCAATTTAAACAATAATTCAGTTTATCATAACACATTTATAGGTATTATACAAGATAACTACTTATTAAAAATATATAAAAGTCCCTCTATTCCATCTTGAAAAGAGCCCCCTACTGTGATAAAATATGCAAGTCGATTAAACCGACATGCTGGTGTGGCGAAATCGGCAGACGCAAGGGACTT
>JAKSQX010000019.1 GCA_024403955.1 Clostridia bacterium
GGCACCATAGCCAAGTGGTAAGGCAGAGGTCTGCAAAACCTTTATGCCCCAGTTCAAATCTGGGTGGTGCCTCCAAGAGAAGAACCTACGTTTACGTAGGTTCTTTTTTGTTGCCTTTTATGAACATTAAGAGTAAAATTTGAAATGTACTTATTAATATAGGAGGAGATAAAATGTTACAAGCACTTATGGACTTTTGCCATTTTGGTGAGTTCGGACTCGATGCAAAAGTTTTCATTTTTGCACCAGTAGCAGGCCTAGGCTGGCTCCTTGCCTACATAGACCTCATTCGTTTGGGCATTAAGCAGAAGACATACGGTATGCCTATAGCAGCTCTTGCTCTAAACATCGTTTGGGAGGGCCTTTACGCTTATATGTATTGGGCTCACGACGGAATGTTCTACGGCGGTTATATGATGGCATGTGTAAATACCGCGTGGTTCTTCGCTGATTGCGCAATTCTTTACACACACTTAAAGTGGGGTAAAAAAGACTTTAAAAAGTTTGCAAACGAGAAGTATTTCTGGCCTTGGTTTGCATCAATGATGATTATGGCATTCATTGTTGAAATCACATGGCTCCAGGCATATGGCGTACGTGCAAACGGCTGTACAGCTATCGTACAGAACCTTCCAATGTCAATCCTCTTCATCTTCTTGCTCTATATCCGCAAGTCAACAGAGGGTCAGTCAATGAACATTGCTCTTGGTAAGATGTTCGGTACAATCGGCGCATGGCTCGCCATCGCTGTTTATCCATCACTTCAGGATCCTTTGAATATTTGGGTAGGTGTTGCTTGCACATCATTCGACCTTATCTACTGTGTACTTCTTTACAAGCAGTTTAAGGCTGAAGGCAAGAACCCTTGGTTTCCATCACGCCCAGCAGATCCTGCCAAGGTAAACCTTGAAAAATCACCAGTATTTAATCCTAATACTGACGAGATAGTTGACGGTAAGATAGTTACTAAGGTTTCCTCAAACTAAGGGGAGGGGAAGACTTATGAAAAAGACTGTATTATCACTTTTACTTGTCTTTGTTTTGATGTTTGCACTGGCTGTTCCAGCATTTGCTTTGGACGACGGAACATATCCAGTTGATTATAAGATTTCAACAGAGACAGGAATTCAGAAGTGTCTTATACCTGCAGCCTTGAGAGTTAAAGACGGAAAGAATTATGTTGCACTCGTGTTCAACGATTCGGAGGTAGACAAGCTTTATCTCGGTGATGAAGAGATTCTTCCAATCGGTAGCATCGATGCTCCATATAAAAACTTTACGGGTAATTTCAATGTATTTGATCTTCCACTCGAGGCTTTTGGTGAGGACATAACTTTCGTCCTTCACACAAGGGGCAATAACCTCGTTACAGACGAGTATATTATCAACGTTGCTGAGTATGATGAATCCTTTGATGCTGATGCTCAGTACGCTGCAGTAAAGGCCGACAATTTAGGCGCTCAGGAGTCACGTTTTTATGACTGGCACACCGGAATGAGCGTATCACTTTGGGGACCTTTCGTATTCTTAGGCTTTGTTGCCATCGCAATCTTTGTTGTTGGCAAAAAGATAGACGGTTAATTTAGGAGGCAATTAAAATGTTTGAATGGATTGGAAACTTCATTAGGGGCATTGGTCCTAAGATGGCAGTTAACAATGCTGACCCTATTGTTTGGTTTAAAAACGTTCAGTTTCGTTCCGGCAAGGGTTTAACAATGATGAACGGATACGATGATTGGTATGGATATATCAAAGATATGTTCAACAACCTCGGCTTCATCGAAATCCTTCTCATCGTAGCATCAGCTCTTTTCTGGACAGGTGTTTACATTGTAATCATCAAGAAACTCTATCAGAATCATGCACCTTCAATGCCTTGGGTATGTCTCTGCATGAACTTCTCTTGGGAGTTCCAGTTCGCATTCTTGGTTCCATATCCAGAACCAGTAACACGTTGGGGTATTTATCTTTGGGTAGTATTCGACTTCGTAATGTATGTTCTTGACCTTAAGTACGGTAAGTATGCTTTCCGTCAGCGTTGGGGTGAGCAGTATGGTAAGAAGAAGTTCTACTATTCAGTAAAGGTTGGCCTTTTCGCAATCATCTTCATTACAATTCTTGCAATGAACCCACAGTGGCCAAAACTTCCTGATTCTCCAATGTTCGCTGCATACATCATGAACGCAATCATGTCTATGCTCTTCATCACTCACATGTTCACAAAGGAGACAATCGAAGGTACATCTATTTACCAGGCTTGGTTCAAGTTCCTCGGTACTCTTGCACCATCAATCCTTGGCTTCATGTGGATGCCAGGTAACTGGTTCGTATATTGCCTCGCATTCATCTGCGCAATCTGCGACGTTATCTATATCATCATGCTTACAGATCGTTATCATCAGTTCGGTGTTAACCCTTACACAGGCAAGGCTATTCCTGGTAAGGAAGCTGAGTATGAAGCTACACAGGCAGCTCTCGCAGCTTACAAAGAGAAGTCAAACAACTTCCAGTGGTAAGTTAATAATTAAGACCAGCCGAAAAGGCTGGTCTTTATTTATCTATTTAATTGTAAAAAGAACTTTGCTGTGTTATCATATTGAAAGTTTTGTGAAAGAAGGTGAGACCTTGATTAAAAGCGCTGCATTTAAGCAGGGAATAAAAGACGGTATTCCAATCTGTCTTGGATATCTCTCTGTATCATTTGCTTTTGGTATTTTCTGTATTGAGCAGGGTCTTACTGTACTTGAGGCACTCCTCATTTCGATGACATGTGTTACCTCTGCGGGGCAGCTCGCTGCAGTTCCAATTATGGCTAGCTGCGGCAGCTTGATTGAACTTGCCCTCACGCAGATAATTATCAACCTTAGATACTCACTTATGTCTATTTCACTTTCACAGAAACTTGATGAGACATTTAATGCAAGACGTAGATGTGCCATCTCATTTATGGTAACGGATGAGATCTTCGGTGTGGCCTCCTCTCAGGACGGCAAGCCACCAAAGGAGTATTTTTACGGTCTTATGCTCACACCTTGGTTTGGCTGGGCAACAGGTACACTTGTCGGTGCAGCTGCTGGTAACATCTTACCTGAGATTGTAATCACAGCGCTCGCTGTTGCAATCTACGGTATGTTTGTAGCTATTGTTGTACCACCTGCAAGGGACAACAGAAACGTTCTTTACTGTGTCCTCACAGCGATTGCCCTCTCTTGCATCTTTGCATTTGTACCATTCCTTAAGGTAGTACAAAGTGGATTTGTAATCATAATCTGCTCCGTAGTTGCCTCTGCACTCTTTGCTTATCTTAAGCCAATTGGAGAGGGGGAGAGATCATGAGTTTCAACACCTTTCTAATCTACCTTGCAGTAACTGCTGGTACGACATATCTTGTTCGTGTAGTACCTATGCTTCTTGTGAAGAAAGAGATCGAGAACAAGTTCATTCTCTCTTTCCTTTATTACATGCCATATGCTGTGCTTTCAGTTATGACAATTCCAGCAATATTTACTGCAACAAATTATATCGCCTCGGCAGTGGTCGGTTTCGGCGTCGCGGTTTTCTTGGCTCTCAAGAATAAGAGCCTCACGACGGTTGCTATCGCAGCCTGCCTCGGCGTACTTGCAACAGAACTCGTAATAACCTATCTTTTCTAAGGAGGGACACTATGGACTGTGAAAACTGCATGAACTATGAATACGATGAAGAGCTCGAAGAATATGCCTGCTCCATCAATATGGATGAGGATGAATATGTCCGTTGGCTCTCCACAAAGAAGTGTCCTTACTTCCGCTTCGGAGACGAGTACTCAATCGTTAGAAAACAGAACTAAAACAGAACCCCGAGCATTTGTTTGCCCGGGGTTTATTTTTTTTAGAATGTTGCGAGGTCTTTGCTAAACAAAGCTTCGTTTATTGCGAAGATATCATAAATCTTGTGCCTAATTGCATAGTCGATAATGACGTCGGTCATATCTGATTTTGAAAGGGCAAATCCAGCCTTTTGGAGGAGCTCCTCAAATTCATTCATAGGAAGTTCAAGGGAGAGGCCGAGTGCCATTGCCGTCATCTTTGATGGTCTATAGTGAATATCGCTTCGTATTTTTGAGAACAGTTTTCTGTCGATGTTGGCTCTTTTATAACACTCAGGGTCTGTCATACCTTTTTCATCTATCTTGCGAAGTACCATCTCTGTGAAACTCTCATCGAGTTCGAAATCTGGCATTTCAATTGACTCGCATATCGCTTCATCGCAAGGTACTGCACCAGCTACCATTCCTGCAATCTTTTTTGCTTTTGAGAAGCGAGGCAAATCAAAAGCATTTTTAGAGGACTTAAAGATTTCCTCTTGTTCAGAGACATAGTTCTGATCAATGAATTCATCGAGGTCGGCAAAGTTCTTCTTGCCGATGTTATATCCATGTTTGTCAAAGACTACGATGTATATGAGCATCTCATTCTCTTTAAGGAATTCAAGGCAGGTATCAACTGCAACACGAAAAGCCTCCGGCTTTGGGTATCCGTATACACCTGAGGAGATGAGAGGAAAGGCAACCGACTCACAGCCGTGAGACAGCGCGAGATCTAAAGATTTCTTGTAGCAAGAAATGAGTAGCTCGCGTTCTCCACGGTTGCCGCCAGCATAAACTGGGCCAACGGTGTGGATAACATACTTTGCTGGCAAATTGTAGCCGTATGTTATCTTGGCGTCACCTGTCTGGCAACCTCCAAGGCCTCGGCATTCTTCTAAAAGCTTAGGGCCTGCCGCTCTATGGATTGCACCATCAACGCCGCCTCCACCGAGTAGGCTGGAGTTTGCCGCATTGACTATGGCATCACATTCTAGTTTTGTGATATCTTGTCTGATAATTTTAAGTGGCATATAATCACACCTTCATTAAAGATGTGACTATTATACCACACCTTATTTTCTGTTTTCAAAATCTTCGTTTACTTCACATGCCCAATCGGCACTAACCGAACCACATTTACGCATTTTGCAAGTTGCTTTAGAAACTGCTTTGTAGACAACTGCTGTGCCCGCTGAGTCTGCATGGTAGTTTACACAGTTCTCTTCTGTGATTCCGAAGTTTGCACCTGTTTCAACAGCGTCGATGTTTGCACCGAGAAAGAGGAACTGCCAACCGAGCTTTTCTTTTGCTTTAATCATTTTCTTTACTTCATCACTTGAATACTTGTGGCTGGCATTTTCATAACCATCAGTGATGATTACAAACATTGTTGACTCAGGGATGTCTTCTTTTCTTGCATACTTATGGACTGTGCCTATGTGGTGAACTGCGTCTCCGATGGCATCGAGAAGTGCTGTACAACCATCTGTGGTGTATTGCTTTTCAGTCATCTTTTTAACCTCGTCGATTGGTACACGGTCATAGAGAACTGAGGAGTAATTTGAGAACTTGACTGCTGATACAAGAACTGTATCACCGTCGTTTTGCATATCTTTTTGATCCTTGATAAATGAGTTGAAACCACCGATTGTGTCTGATGTGAGTTCAAACATTGAACCACTTGCGTCAATAACGAATACTACTTCTGTAACTTTAGACATTTTATGTACCTCCAAAAATTGTATTGAGTCTAGAGCTCTTCGCTCTTTGCATCTTCACTTTACAATTTTTGAAAGTCCTCGTGGTCGCCCTTGAAGCGACAAATTACCTGTGCTAAAATTTTCTCATGAATGATTTTAAGTATTCAAATGATAATAAGAGGTATCACACTCTGGCTTTTGAGGGCAGGGTGTATAAGGCGTGTTTAAATGTCGGATTGCCTTGTCCTTCTTATTGTATTTTCTGCTCTGAGCAATCAAAGTTGTTTACCTCGGAAGGTACAGTTACTGAGCAACTTGAAAGAGAGAAGCAGAGGATTTTTAACAAGTACGGTGAAGTGCCTCTCTGTGCATATTTCCAGTCTGGCACCAACACAAATGCACCTGTTGAAAAACTCAAAGCGCTCTATGATGAAGCGCTTGCTTTTCCTGGTGTAACATCACTTTCGATTGCAACTCGTTTTGACTGTCTTCCAAATGATGTGCTCGACCTTCTGACCGAGTATCCGTTGACAGTTGAACTTGGTCTTCAAACCATCCACAGAGATGACTATGACCTTTTCCTTGAAAAGTACAATGAACTTCAAAAGAGGAATATAAAAGTCTGTCTTCACTTAATGGACGGTCTTCCAGATGAAACTGAGGCTGATATGATAGAGACGGCAAAGGTGGTTGGCAAGCTCAACCCATATGCCTTAAAAATCCATCTCACTTATGTTGTAAAAGACACGCCTCTCTGTGATATGTATGAAGCTGGAGAATATGAGCCGATGACTTTTGAAAATTATGTTATGACGGTAGTGAAGCAGTTGGAATATATTCCTGCAGAGACAATTATTGAACGTCTAACAGGTGACGGTGACAAAAGAACCCTTGTTGCACCACTTTGGTCGACTGACAAAATTAAGGTTCTTGGTACCATTGATAAACTCCAAGCTGACCTTGACACTTATCAAGGCAAATTATTATAATTTCAATAGGTTTCAAAATTATAAAGAGGTATAGAGATGGAAGAATTTGAGAGAACGGAGCAGCTTTTAGGGTCCTTGGATAAGCTTTCAAAGGCTCATGTTGCTGTGTTTGGTGTAGGCGGCGTCGGAGGATATGTCGTAGAGGCGTTGGTGAGATCTGGTGTCGGTGAATTGACAGTTGTTGACAAAGACGTTGTAGTTAAATCGAATATCAATAGACAGATAATCGCACTTCAATCTACGGTTGGTAGACCTAAGGTTGATGTGATAAAAGAGCGCGCTCTTGATATCAATCCTTCAGTTAAAATAAATGCTATTGAGTTGTTCTTTCTTCCAGAGACTTCCTCTTCATTTGATTTTAAGAAGTTTGATTATATCGTTGATTGTGTTGATACAGTCTCTGCAAAGATAGAGATTGCGGTCAAGGCAAAAGAGGCAGGTGTGCCTGTAATTTCAGCAATGGGAGCGGGCAACAAGCTCGACCCAATTCGCTTCGAGGTGGCTGACATCTACGCGACATCTGTTTGCCCGCTCTGTAGAGTGATGCGAAAAGAACTAAAGAGTAGAGGCATTGATTCTCTTAAAGTTGTGTATTCAAAAGAGGAACCAGTGAAGACTGAGGGTGTGGGCTCTGTAGCTTTTGTTCCATCAGTTATGGGACTCATTATTGCAGGAGAAGTTATTAAAGATTTGAGTGTTTAGTATGGCAATTGGAAGTTCAAACATAATAGAGGGCAAGATTGAACTCGGCTCAGCAGATTATGCTTATAAGTACTCTGATGGGTTCTTCTACGGTTCTGCTTTTCAATATTCCCATGGCCTTGCGAAGCAGAGCTTAGCTATGGCTATTGCGTCTTTCAATAGAACTTTTGACAACGAGTACTACTGGGGAGAGAGCAATAATTTAAAGCAGTTCTTTAAGACCTGCGATTTCTACGATTTCTTGCCAAATGAGGACTTCAACGAACGTCCTGAAAGTAATAGTTTTGGTGTAGGTATTGCTCGCAAGAAAATATTGATTGATACTACAAGATACACGATTTTAGGAATTGGTCTCCGTGGAGGTAGATATACTTCTGAGTGGAGTGGCAACTTCAATATCGGTACAAGTGGTAATCATCAGGGATTTGAGATTGCTGCAAATAAAGTGTTTGATCACATCAAAAGATATGTTGAACGCTTTGGTGTCAGTGGCAATGTAATTCTTTGGGCCGCTGGTTATTCGCGTGCCGCTGCAGTTACAAATTTGGTCGGGGGAAGAATCGACCAGTATCTTTCAAGAGGGGAACAACCTTTTGAGGGAATAACACTTGAACCATACAAGTGTTTTTTCTACACATTTGAGGCACCACAGGGCGCAAGTATTGAGAATGTTAAAGCTCAGCCTTTCACCAATATTTTCAACATCATTAATAAGAATGATATTGTCACATACTCTGCGCCAACTGCGATGGGATTTGCCCGCTATGGTGTAGATCTCCACTTGCCTGTCAAGGGAAGTGTCGATAAAGAAGAATATGAAAAGATAGCTAAAGATGTTCATAAGCGATTTGATAAGATAAGCAAAAAGGAACTTAGAAAGCATATTCCTAACTTTATGGCGGAATCTTTGATTACGTCGCCAAAAAAGAAATTGCTTGAACCTATGAGCGTCTCGGCATTCCTTGAAAAATTCTTCTTTGATATTAGCAATTTTGCTGGTAAAAGAGAGGGAAGCCAGGAGACTTTTGAAGCGATTCAAAAAGCTTTAAATCTCCTTATATATCCAATGGAGAATAAGATTCCTAATTTGGAGAGAGTTTTCAAGAAAACAATTGAGATGAGTATCAACGATTTTGTTGAATATATAATCAATGAAGATATCGATGATGCAATCAAAGATTTGAGAAAGAACTTTATTGAATCTCTTTACAAAGAGGGAGTTACCGCAGGTAAAATTGAAGAATCGAAGCAGTATGTTGATAAGATCTTCAAGTTCTTTACGGATTTTTCGAAGGAGTATCCTGAAGACTTCAACATTATGAGACTGAATATTATCTCTGTCATTGCAACACATGACAGCGCGCTGACATATGCCTATTTGGAGGCTTTGCCAGACAATTATTTTAAGATTTAGTTCTTTTACGCAAATCACATAGAAAGGGAACAAAATTTGATGAAAGAAAAAACTAGTTTTAAAACGATAGTTTGGATGTTTTTTCTCTGCAGTATGATTGGTCTCTGTAGTGAAGGATTGTATATTTTATTTCAAGAAGGACATTGGGAAAGTCATGTAGTTACGATGTTTATCCCTATGTGTCCAATATACGGCCTTGGAGCGGTTCTTTTCTATTTAATTGACCATGCGCTACCAAAACTTAACATAATTTTGAAAGCGATGGTTATAGGTGTTGCAGCAACAGTGATGGAATTCCTTTGTGGCCTACTTCTTTACTGTGGATATGGAATGAGAGCTTGGGACTACACAAATAGCAAGTTCAATATTATGGGCCTTATATGTCTTGAGTTCCTGTTTTATTGGATGCTTTTTGCATTGGGTTATTTACTGGTTGTTAGGGCGTTTAGATGGGTTGTTGATAAAAAAGAACTGAAGAAGCCTAAGTTCTTCAGTACGGTTTTCTTTAAGGTTGTGACAATAGTATTTGCAGTATTTATGGTGGTTGATATTATTTCTGCCTTCGTAAATATCAAGTTTTGGAGTGAGCGATACTATGGCAATCCAGTTGATACTAAGGTAGAACAATTTGTTGAGACAAATTGGAATGATGAATATATGCAGAACCGATTTATCGAATGGAAATTCTTAAAATAGAAGTGAGGTGAGATGAGTGGCTAGAGAGCTGACAGAATGTCAAAAGATTGAGAGATCAATCATTAAGAAGTACAGAGAAGAACTCTGGAATCCGTTTGTTGCGGCTGTCAAGCGCTATGAACTCATCTCAGAGGGCGATAAGATTGCTGTTTGTATTTCGGGTGGTAAGGACTCGATGCTCATGGCAAAGCTTATGCAGCAACTTTTGAGGAATTCAGATTTTCCTTTTGAACTCGCATTCATCTGTATGGATCCTGGTTATAATGAAGCAAACAGAAAGCAGATTGAAAAGAATGCTGCACTTCTTGAGATTCCAGTAGAATTCTTCGAGACTGATATTTTCAATTTTGCAAATAAGCAGGAGAAAAATCCTTGCTATATGTGTGCGAGAATGAGAAGGGGCCATCTCTACTCAAAGGCACAGTCCTTGGGATGCAACAAGATTGCACTTGGACATCACTTCTCGGATGTCATTGAGACAACAGTTATGGCGATGTTCTACGGCGGACAGCTTCAGGCGATGCCACCAAAACTTCGTTCAACTAATTATCCAGGTATGGAACTTATAAGGCCTCTGTACTGCATTCATGAGGACGATATTATCGCCTGGAGAAGATATAATAATTTGGAGTTTCTTCAGTGTGCTTGTAGGTTCACAGAGAACACTGAATCGGGTCTTGATAATTCAAAGAGACGTGAGATAAAGGAACTCATAAGAGAGCTTAAAAAGACAAATCCGAATATTGAGAATAGTATTTTCTCAAGTATTCACAACTGCCAACTTGATACGATGATTAACTATAAATCGGGTGGCGTAGAGCATTTATTTGCAGAGAGATTTAGAGAGGAGGAGACTGACAGTGACAACACGTGATTTAAAGAGCAGGATTAAGAATAAAGAACGAATTATTCTTGATGGTGGTATGGGATCTCAGCTTATCAAGTATCCTGAGTACACTGGTAAGGATCCTTCACTCCTTAACATAACTCATCCTGAGATTATTACTGAAGTTCACAAGTCATATGTGGACGCAGGCTCAGAGATGATTATTGTTAACACATTTGATGTAAATCCAAAGAAGTACGAGAATTATGCTGAGATTATTGAGGCGGCAGTTAGAAATGCTCGTGCTGCTGGCGCACCTTATGTGGGTCTCGACATTGGCCCTATAGGTGAGCTTATGTACCCAGTTGGTCTCCTAAAGCCAGAGGAGGCATATGAGTACTTTAAAGCAGTTGTTCTTGAGGGCGTTGAATGTGATGTAGATTTTATCATTGTTGAGACAATGATTGATGAGAATGAGATGAGGGAGGCACTTCGTGCCGCAAAGGATAATTCATCTCTTCCTGTCATTGTCTCATGCGCATACGGAAAGCGAAATCGTCTTATAGTAACTGGTGCAAGGCCTGATGATATTGCGAAAATTGCGGAGGAGTACGGTGCCGACGCAGTTGGTGTAAACTGTTCTTTCGGCCCAGACCTTATGCTCCCAGTTGTCCTCTCCTATGCAAAGAGCACAGACCTCCCAATTTGGGCAAAACCAAATGCCGGAGTACCAAAAGTAAAGGACGGTAAGCCAGTGTATAGCATTGGTGTAGATGATTTTAAGAAATATATGGAAAAACTTGAGGCTGCAGGCGCAACTTTAATCGGTGGATGCTGTGGCACAACACCAGAATATATTGAGGCAATTAAATGAAACAATATAATGTTACCGGTATGAGCTGTGCGGCCTGCCAAGCACGTGTGGAGCGGGCAGTATCAGAAGTACCTGGAGTTGAAAATGTTGCCGTATCCTTGCTCACAAACTCAATGGGAGTTGAGGGCACCGCAAAGGATAAGGAAATAATAAAAGCAGTTGAAGCTGCTGGATATGGCTGTGCAGTAAAGACTGATGACTCAAAATTGCTTGAGGATAAAGAGACACCGAAACTCATAAGAAGACTTATAGCGTCGGTAGTGCTCTGCCTCATCCTCATGTACTTCTCAATGGGTCACATAATGTGGGGATGGCCTGCACCGACTGACAATCCTCTTGTCATTGGAATAATCGAGGGCGTGCTCGCGCTCGCAGTTATTCTCATAAACAATAGGTTCTTTGTAAGTGGTTTTAAGGGTGTAATCCACGGCTCTCCAAATATGGATACGCTCGTATCTTTAGGATCCGGAACATCCTTTATCTATAGCATATACCTTCTTGTTTCAACAGGTTCATGTCATGAACTCTACTTTGAATCTGCAGCAATGATACTTGCCCTCATCACAGTGGGCAAGACACTAGAGGCAAAGTCGAAGGGTAGGACGACGGATGCTTTAAAGTCTTTGATGAAACTTGCTCCAAAGACAGCAACTGTAATCAGGGATGGCGAAGAGATCGAGATTCCTATTGAGGAACTAAAGCCTGGAGATGAGTTCATAGTTCGACCAGGTGAGACTATTCCAACTGATGGCCAAATTATCGAAGGCATGACATCTGTTGATGAATCTGCATTTACTGGCGAGAGTATTCCAGCAGACAAGCAGGTAGAAGATTTTGTATGCGGTGCAACCATCAATCAACAAGGTTTTATCCGTTGCACAGCAACAAGGGTTGGACAGAATACAACCTTCTCGCAGATAGTTAAAATGATGTCCGATGCTGCAGCAACTAAGGCACCAATCGCCAAGGTTGCAGATAAGGTATCTGGCATTTTTGTTCCAGCAGTAATTTTTATAGCACTTCTCACGATGGGCATCTGGCTCATTGTTGGAAAAGCATTCTCGTTTGCCATCATTCGAGGTGTCTCAGTTCTTGTTGTTAGTTGCCCTTGTGCACTTGGACTTGCAACGCCGGTTGCTATCATGGTGGGAAACGGTGTTGGTGCCAAAAATGGTATCCTTTTCAAGACAGCAGTGTCCCTCGAAGAGGTTGGAAAAGCGGGTGTTGTTGTACTTGATAAGACGGGTACAATAACCGAGGGAAAGCCTGTAGTTACTGACGTTATCCCAAATGATGTGACTAGAGACAAGCTTCTTCAATATGCTTATTCTATTGAGAATTTAAGTTCTCATCCTCTGGCAAATGCAGTTGTTTCTGCTGCAAAATCTGATAATGTAAAGCCATTAGCCTTTACAGACTTTGAAGAGGTGCCTGGAAACGGTCTCAAGGCACGTCTAAAAGTGGTCAACAAGAAGCAGACATTTTATGCTGGAAACTACAAATATATTAAGACTGTCGCAACAGTTCCAGAACCTATAAAAGCCCAATGCGCGGACCTCGCAGGCGAGGGAAAGACACCGCTTATATTTGCTATGGGCAAGGAGATTCTCGGTGTTATTGCTGTTGCAGATAAAGTTAAAACCGACAGTAAAGAAGCCATTGATGAGCTTCATAATCTTGGACTTAGAGTTGTAATGCTCACCGGTGATAATGAGCGCACTGCAAATGCTGTTGCAAGAAACTGCGGCGTGGATGACGTCGTCGCAGGAGTTTTGCCGGATGGCAAGGCGCAGGTGGTAAAGCAGTACAAGCGCTTTGGAAAGGTTCTTATGGTCGGTGATGGAGTTAACGATGCTCCTGCGCTTGCGACTGCCGATATGGGCCTCGCAATCGGCGCTGGCACCGACGTCGCTATTGACGCCGCAGATGTTGTTCTTATGAACAGCACTCTCTCTGACGTGCCGGCAGCAATTCGTCTTTCGAGAAGAACGCTGTCTGGTATTCACCAGAATCTTTTCTGGGCGTTCTTCTACAACGCCATTCTTATCCCAATTGCTGCCGTGACCACAGTCAGTCCAATGATCTGTGCCGCAGCAATGAGCCTCTCAAGTTTCTTTGTAGTGACAAATGCACTTAGAATAAATTTGTTTGACATTCATAGCGCTCGTCGTGATAAAATGATTAAGGTTAAAGAAACGGAAATAAATGAGAAGGAGACTTCGATTATGGAAAAAACAGTACACATTGAAGGCATGATGTGTCCTCACTGTGAAGCAAACGTAAAACAGACTCTTGAAGCCTTTGCAGAAGTTGATTCTGCCGTTGTATCTCATGAGGCAGGTACAGCAGTAATCGCTCTCAATGCTGAGCTTGACGATGAAAAAATCAAAGCAGCAATTGAGGAGAAAGGTTACAAGGTAGTTTGATATGGCTAATGAGGGAAAAGTAAAACTTCAAGGCTTGAAATTCTTATTTTTTGAATGCTCAGCTGGTCTTATCCAGTTCTTGTCATTCACATTGATGAAGTGGCTTGTTAACAACATTCAGTATTTCATCAACCTTCAGCAGACAAATGCAAAGTTCGCCGCTTTGATTGAAAATGAATATGGCCCAATGTACCTTATCGCACTCTTCCTCTCGGTATGTTGGAGTTTCACATTCAACCGTAAAATTACTTTCAAATCAGCTTCCAATGTTCCTATTGCTATGCTTGAAGTACTTGCTTACTACGCAGTCTTCACTCCTATTTCGACGATGATAGGTAATCACATTACTGCAAACTACATCATGACAATTGGTGGAAGTACAGAACTTATTCTCGGTTCAAATAACTTAGGCCCAATCATCGACTTCGTAGTTCTCATCGTTACAATGTTCTGCAACATGATCACTGAATTCCTTTGGGAGAAATACTTCGTATTCAGAGATGCTCTCCACAGAGGAGAAGACAAAACTGAAGAAGCATTGGACACTGCAGAATAGTTTATCCAAATATGGACGCCTATTCACAGCGCGTATGTAAAATATACAAATCTATATGAACAAAATTGACAGCCCTCACAATAGACAGGGCTGTCTTTTTTATTATATAATACAGAGTGGAACATAATTTAGTTATGGGAAAAATTTAGAAGGGAGATGTTTGTCTTATGTCCAAGTACGATGGTTACATGGGTAAGGTCCTTTTCATTGACCTTGCAAAGAAGACATTCGAAGAATTTCCTTGGTCTGATGAGGACAGAAAAAGAACTCTCGGCGGTAAAGTAATGGCCGGCGATATTCTTTATCACCACGTCCGTCCAGGAATGACAGCATGGGACGATGATAACTGGCTTGTAATTACAACTGGTCCTTTGACAGGTTGTGGTGTTCCAAGTTCATCACGTTTCAACATTTCAACAATCTCTCCACTTACAGGTGTTCTCACATCTTCAAACAGTGGTGGTGATTTTGGTCTTATGCTTAAGCGCTGCGGTTATGATGGTTGTATCATCACCGGCAAGGCTAAGACTCCAACAAGAATTCACATTACAGAAGATAATGTTGAATTCCTCGATGCTTCTGAACTCTGGGGTATGGAGTGTACTCCTGCACAGGAAGCTCTTCCAAGAGAATTCGCTAAACTCGTTATCGGTCCTGCTGGTGAGCATAAAGTTCTCTACGCAGCAGTACTTTCAGGCGAGCGTTGCTCCGGCCGTGGTGGTGTTGGTGCAGTATTCGGCGATAAGATGCTTAAGGCTGTTACAGCTAAGGGCTTCAAGCATCCTTCAGTATATGATAAGGAATCTCTCATTAAACTTTGCCGTAAGTGGACAAAGACAATGAGAAATCACCCAATTTCAGGTCGTCAGCTTCCAGTTCTTGGTACAGCTGGTCTTGTATCTCCAATGGAGGCACGTGGACTTCTTGCTACAAAGAACTTCTCAGATGGTCACTATGAGGACTTCGACATGGTATCTGGTGAAACACTTTCTGAGGAAAAGCTTATCAGAAACAGCGGTTGTACAACATGCGTAATGCAGTGTACTCGTCGTTGCTATGTTGACGGCAAGGACGTTAAGGGACCAGAGCTTGAGATTCTTGGTCTTATGGGTCCTAATATTCTCAACAATGACCTCCAGAAGATCATTGACTGGAACTACTGGATTGATGAGATGGGCATGGATGCTATCTCAACAGCTGGTACTGTTGCTTTTGCAATGGAACTCCACGAAAAAGGTCTTTGGGACAGCGGTCTTGAGTTTGGTAAGAACGACAATATCACTGACATGATCAAGGCTATCGCTCACAGAGAGGGCCCAGGCGACGAGCTCGCTAACGGTTCTCGTAAGATGGCTGAGAAGTTCGGTGGTATGGACTTTGCTATTCAGTCTAAGGGCATGGAGCTCTCAGCTTACGAGCCACGTCGTGCAGTTGGTCAGGGCCTCGGTTACGCAGTATCTAACCGTGGTGGTTGCCACCTTAACGCTGGTTACCTCGTATTCATTGAGGGTCTTGGACTTGACATTGATAACCTTACTCCTAATGGTAAGGGCGCTCTCTGCGTAATGTTCCAGAACCTCATGGAAGCTATTTCAGCTGCAGGTCTCTGCCTCTTTACATCATATCCAGTATTCCCTGGTTATGTATTCGATCATCCAAATGCACCTATTACAAAGGTAGTAACATGGGCTATGCCACATCTTGGTCCTATCATTAAGATAATCAACCAGCATGGCAATCTCTTCCAGCTCTACATTCCACTTATTCCTCATACTAAGGCTATTGAAAAGGCTACAGGTATGCGCATGAAACTCGGTGGATATCTCACAATCGGTGAGCGTGGCTGGAACACAGAGCGTGTTGCAAATATGATCCTTGGTCAGCAGCCTGGCGCTGATAAACTTCCTAAGAAGCTTACAGATACATGCCAGGATCCTAATGATCCAAGAACTAAGGTTCCTCTTGATGTAATGCTTAAGTCATTCTACGACAACCGTCAGTGGAACAATGGTGCTCCTACAGCTAAGGTTCTTAAGAGACTTAAGATTGACATCCCTTCAAAGGATGTTTATCCATACGCTTATTAAGGAGGTAGACGTCGATGATTAAAGTTAGAATGTTTGGTGTTGTTAGACTTGGTTCAGGCGTTAAAGAGTTTGAGACAGATACAAATCACGTAAAAACTGTTTCTGATTGCTTCGATATCCTTAATATTCAGAGCGCTCCTAACGCTGATAAGTTTACATTTGATGATTCACAGGTATTTGTAAATCACACACGTACAACAAAAAAAGACTATGCTGTTAAAGATGGCGATGAGGTTTGGCTCATGTCACCAGCAGCAGGCGGTTAATAGGAGGCATTATAATGGCTTATAAAATTGA
Organism: Clostridia bacterium; assembly: GCA_024403955.1. Lineage (GTDB taxonomy): Bacteria > Bacillota > Clostridia > Oscillospirales > Acutalibacteraceae > UBA1227. Next base: position 16,415 of record JAKSQX010000019.1, read on the forward strand.
TGCGTTCGACTGCGTTGGCTGCTGTGCATGTATCTTCGCATGCCCATTCAAAATTCCAGTTGAACATAAAATGGAACATAAGGTTGAAATCCCTCAGGACAAGTGCGTAGGCTGTGGACAGTGTGAAGACATTTGCCCAGTTGCAGCTATTCATCCAGCTCCTGGTCAGAAAAAGATCCGTAACGTATATATCAATGCGGACAATTGTATTGGTTGTTCACTCTGCGCAAGAAACTGCCCTAACGATGCAATTTCTGGCGAGATTAAGAGCCCATTCACAATTGATCAAACTAAGTGCATTAAGTGCGGTTACTGCGGAACAAAATGTAAGAAGGACGCTATCGTTATAGAGTACTACTTATAAGGAAAATTAAACCCCGTTCGTATGAACGGGGTTTATTTTTTTGCTTCATAGGAGTATAATGATGAAGCATTAATTTTTGGAGGCATGTTTTATGGCATACAAGAACAAATATCCTTATATCTTCGTACATGGCATGATGGGCTGGGGCGAAGAGAATAAGCTCTACAACATCATTCCTTACTGGGGCATGGTTGCTGGTAATCAGATGAGACAGCTTCGCGCTGAAGGCATTGAAGCTTATGCACCACAGGTATCACCTATCGGTTCAGCTTGGGACCGTGCTTGCGAACTCTACGCACAGCTCACAGGTACAAGAGTTGACTACGGTGAGGCTCATGCAAAGGCAAAGGGTCATGACCGTTTTGGTATGACTTTTGATAAGGCTCTCGTTCCTGGTTGGGGTTCAGAGAAGAAGATTCACCTCATCGGTCACTCATTCGGTGGCGCTACAATGAGAATGCTCGTTGAACTTCTTACAAATGGTTCTGAGGCAGAGCGTAAAGCTACACCTAAGGGTGAACTTTCACCACTCTTTGAGGGTGGTAAGGGTGATTGGGTTAAGTCATTGACAGCAGTTTCTGCTCCTCATGATGGTACATCTTTTGTAAATGCTTTCCCTAAACTTATGATCGGTGTTAAGTATGGCGTACTTGGCCTTGCTTCAATTCTCGGTAACGTTGGTTCTCGTACATACTACGACTGGAAGATGAGCCAGTGGGGTCTTGCACAGGTTCCTAATGCTCCAACTTCTAAGAAGAATATTCTTAATATCAAGACAATCCGCAAGGTTGCCAAGTCTAAGGACAACGTATTTGATGATCTTGAAATCGGCCAGGCTATGGATATGAACAGAACTATCCATACTTCAAAGGACGTTTATTACTTCTCAGTTTCTGGTGATGGAACAAAGCCAGTTGGTGACGGCACTTATGTACGTGCACCAATCATGATCTTCGCATTTATTCCATTCGCAAAGGTTATGGGTAGATTCCCAATAGGCCAGAACATCAACGGTGCTGAGATTACAGAGGACTGGAGAAAGAACGACGGTCTTGTATCTCTTGAATCAGGTCGTTACCCTCACCTTGAACCACATTGCCAGTTTGAGGAAGTAAAGAATACAAAGATTGAGAAGGGTATCTGGCATGTGCTTCCAGATGCTATCGGTGACCACGGTACAGTAATCGGTGGTTCTCTCTCATTCATCGGTCCTGGTAAGCCAAAGAACTACAGAAATACTTATAAGTATTGGATTAACTTCCTTGAGAAGCTTCCTGACTAAGGTTTAAAAATAAACAGCTCCTTCTTTTCGAAGGGGCTGTTTTTATTCGCCTTAAAATATTGTAACCAATTTAAAATTGTGCTAAAATATTTTATCTATTGCTATTATTTTTAAATAATAATTATTTATTAAAGGAGGGGTGAGATGGCAACGAGCATAGTATCGCAGGAAGAACTGAACGTTCAGTTCAATTACTGTTTAAAAGTTAAGGCTCTCATAGAAAAACGTCTCGGTCGAACCCCTCTTGCTTTCACTCACACATACGGTTGCCAAGGCAACGTAGCCGAGGGTGAACGCATTGATGGAATGCTCCGCCAGATGGGATATGACTTCTGCGACGACGCGTCAAAAGCGGACTTCATACTTTTCAACACATGTGCTGTCCGTGAGCATGCGGAGGAGCGTGTCTTTGGCAACATCGGTATGCTAAAAAAGTTTAAGGAGACAAACCCTGACCTTATCATCTGCGTATGTGGATGTATGGTTCAGCAGGAACACATAAAGAAGAGACTAAAGAGCTCCTTCCCTTATGTTGACATCGTCTTCGGCACACATGCCATTCACACTTTCCCACAACATGTCTATGAATGTTTGACGAAAGAGGACCGTGTATTTGCTGTTCCAGAATCTGACGGTGTTGTATTTGAGGGCGTACCTTCAAAGCACACAAATGACTTGAAAGCATTCCTCCCAATCTCTTATGGCTGTAATAACTTCTGCACATACTGCGTAGTTCCACTCGTAAAGGGTAGAGAACGAAGCAGACGCTACGAGGACATCATCAAAGATGCGAAGAGACTCGTATCCGAAGGTTTTAAAGAGATTATGCTCATCGGTCAAAACGTAAACTCATACGGTAACGACTTCGGTGAGACAAACCTTTTTGCAAAACTCCTTAAGGAGATTGATGAGATCCCTGGAGACTTCATAATTCGTTTTATGACTTCACATCCAAAGGATTGTTCAAAGGAACTCATTGATGTTATGGCTGCCTCTTCAAAGGTGGAACATCACATCCATCTTCCTTTCCAGTCAGGTAATGACAAGGTCTTAAAGGAAATGAACCGTCATTACGACAGAGCACACTATATTGAAGTTGCAAAGTATGCAAGGGAGAAGATTCCTGATATCGCAATCACTTCAGATGTCATAGTTGGCTTCCCGGGTGAGACATATGAGGAATTTCTCGACACAGTATCTTTGATACGCGAGGTTGAATTCTCCTCACTCTATGTCTTTATGTATTCGCCTCGTGTTGGTACAAAGGCAGCTGATATGCCTGACCAGATTCCAGCAGAGGAGAAGTCAAAGAGATTTAATGAACTCTCTGACGCTCAAGCCAAGGTCGCTGAGGGAAGAAACCTCAATATGAAAGGTAAGACATATAGAGCCCTCGTCGAGGGAAGAAATAAGGCTGGCAGACTGAACGGTCGTACTTCCCAAAACATTATGATTGAATTTGATGGTTCTGATGAACTCATCGGAACTTTTCAAAATATTAAAGTAACAGAACCACTCACGTGGATATTGAAAGGAGAGCTACAATAATGGACGTTATTGAACTCACAAGACAGCTCGGTGCAGCTATTCAGGCTGATGAGCGCTACACAAAGCTTGCAGCTGCAAAGGTAGCTGTAGACAACGATGCAGAAGTACAGGATAAGATGAAGAAGATTGAAGAGATCCGTCTCGCTTATCAGACAGCTGCTATGGATGCAGAGCCAGACGAGAAGCTTATGGGCAAACTCGATAAGGACTTCCAGGATGTTTATGCATCACTTATGGTTACTGACGGTATGGCTTCTTATGAAGAGGCACGCGCAGAACTTGACGAACTCATGAACTACATCATGCAGATTCTTTACCTCTGTGTTAACGGTGAGGACCCAGCTACATGTGAGCCACCAGAGGAGCATGAGTGCGGTGGCGACTGTGGTTGCTGCAGCAGCGACTGTGGTTGCTAATTGATTGAACTAATTTAGAAGTAAGGAGGCGATAAAATGGGTGAGTATACACCGATGATGCAACAGTACTTGCAGACTAAGGAACAATACAAAAATGAAATACTATTTTATCGTCTCGGTGACTTCTATGAGATGTTCTTTGAGGATGCAAAGACTGTATCCCGTGAACTCGATCTGGTCCTTACAGGTAAGGACTGCGGTAAAGAGGAGCGCGCGCCAATGTGTGGCGTGCCGTTCCATGCTGCCGACAGCTATATTGCAAGACTTGTAGCCAAAGGCTACAAAGTTGCAATATGCGAGCAGCTTGAAGACCCGGCACAGGCCAAGGGCATTGTTAAGCGCGGTGTAATCCGTATCGTAACCCCTGGTACTGTAATTGAGTCTGCTATGCTCGATGAGACTAAAAATAACTATCTTTGCGTAGCTTGCTGTATGGAGCATGAGGTTGGTCTCTCATTTGTTGATGTCTCAACAGGTTCCGTTTTCGTAACTACTGTATCCGCTGACTTCGGTGGTGCAGAGATACTTAACGAACTTGGACGCTTCACTCCAACTGAAGTAATCGCAAATGAATCTGCAACTAAGATCCCTGGTCTCATGGAATATGAGAAGAGAGTCGAGACAGTTAAGATTCAGCTCTTCCCTGATGAGGCCTTTGACTTTAGTATCACCGAAGAGACAATTACAAAACACTTCAATAAATCGCTCGATGAATTAGGACTTGTTTCTAAGTCTTCAGTATCAGCACTCGGTGCTGCGCTCTCATATCTTAAAGAGATGCAGAAGACTGACCTTCAAAACATCAGAGCAATTAACTATTACACAGATGAGAAGTTTATGCGTCTTGATTTTTCAGCACGCAGGAACTTGGAACTCATTGAGACCATGCGTAACCGCGACAAGCGCGGCTCACTTCTCTGGGTGCTCGACAAGACTAAGACTGCTATGGGTAAGCGTATGCTCCGCTCATATCTTGAACAGCCACTTGTCAGTCCTGCTGGCATCATTAGACGTCAGAACGCTGTGGCATGGCTCATCGAAAACATTGAGGTCCGTGATGAAATAGCTTCAATGATGGTCAACATCCACGATATGGAACGACTCATCACACGTATCTCATACGGTACAGCAAATGCACGTGAACTTCGTTCTCTCTATGAGACAGTTTCACTCCTTGCACCAATCAAGGAACTCCTTGGTCAGAGATCAACTGAACTCCTTGAACAGATTAACAGTAACATCGACCCACTGGGTGACATTCTAAAGCTCATTGATTCTGCAATCGCAGAGGACCCACCTTTCTCAGTACGAGAGGGAGATATGATTCGTGATGGTTACAGTGCAGAGCTCGACGAACTCCGTGAGATCTTAAAGGGTGGCAAGGGCTACCTCGCTGATATTGAGGCGAAGGAAAAAGAGCGTACCGGAATCACAAAACTTAAAATTGGATATAACCGAGTATTCGGATACTATATTGAAGTTTCTAATTCCTTCAAGGACAAGGTTCCAAAGGAGTACATTAGAAAGCAGACCCTTGCAAACTGTGAGCGTTACATCACTGAGGAACTCAAGGAACTTGAGTCAAAGGTGCTCGGCGCTCAGGAGCGTATCACTAGACTTGAATATGAGATATTCTCCAGTATACGTGACACGGTTGGTGCAGAACTCGACCGTGTTCAGCGCACAGCAACTGCTGTAGCAGAACTCGATGTTCTCTGCTCCTTCGCAAAGGTTTCAAATGATAACAACTACACCTGCCCAGAGATCTCTGAGGACGGTGTAATTGAGATAAAGGATGGAAGACACCCAGTAGTTGAAAAGATGCTCGATGGTTCTCCATTCGTACCTAATGACACCTTGCTTGATAGTGATGACAACTTAGCTGCAATAATCACTGGCCCTAATATGGCTGGTAAGTCGACCTACATGCGTCAGGTTGCTCTTATAGTCATCATGGCTCAGATAGGCTGCTTTGTTCCAGCATCAAAAGCACATGTCAGCATCTGTGACAGCGTATTCACCCGTGTAGGTGCATCAGATGACCTCGCTGCCGGCCAATCAACCTTTATGGTTGAAATGACCGAGGTGGCAAGCATCTTGAAGAATGCTACAAAGAACAGCCTCGTCATCTTGGATGAGATTGGTCGCGGCACCTCTACCTTCGACGGCATGAGTATCGCTCGTGCAGTGCTTGAGTACGTCTGCTCCAAAAAGATTGGAGCAAAGACACTCTTCGCAACTCACTACCACGAGCTCACTGAGCTTGAGGATGACATCAAGGGTGTTAAGAACTACAACATCGCTTGTAAGAAGCGTGGCGACGATATCATCTTCCTCAGAAGAATCGTACGTGGTCCTGCTGATGGCTCATACGGTATTGAAGTTGCAAAACTTGCTGGAGTACCAACTCCAGTTGTAAAACGTGCACATGAGGTTCTCGATGAGATTATCGAACTTCAGACGGGCGTAACTATGAAAGCTAAAAATATTGCAAAAGAACTCGAAGATGTTGACTCCTACTACGGTGGAGAAGATGACCTTCAGATCTCATTTGCAAGCACTAATAGCGATGCAATTGTTGATGAACTCCGTGCACTTGACGTAAATACATTGACTCCAATTGAGGCAATGCAAAAACTTTATGACCTCGTAAAGAAGGTCAACGAAAACTAACTAATAGGGAGGTGACACCGTGCCAAAGATTAATGTTTTGCCAAAGCATATGGCTGACCTTATCGCTGCAGGCGAAGTTGTTGAACGACCAGCATCAGTAATTAAGGAACTTATGGAAAACTCAATCGACGCAGGTGCCACTTCACTCACAGTTGAAATAAAGCGTGGCGGCATAACATATATGCGTGTCACAGATGACGGCTGCGGCATCGAGCGCGAGGATATTCGCAACGCGTTCAAGTCACATGCCACAAGTAAGATTAAAGTTGAAGAGGATCTCCTCGGAATCGGCACACTCGGTTTCCGTGGTGAGGCGCTCGCTTCAATCGCAGCCGTATCAAAAGTTGATATCTTAACAAGAACTCCTGATGACGAGATTGGTACCCTCTATAAAATCGAGGGTAGTGAGGAAAAGGAACTCGATGACGCAGGTTGTCCACAGGGCACAACCATCATAGTCAAAGACATCTTCTTTAACACGCCAGCTCGTATGAAGTTTTTAAAGAAGGACGTCACAGAGGGTAATGCTGTCGCAGGTGTTGTTGACCGCATCGCACTCTCACATCCTGAAGTTTCAATTCGTTTCATCCGTGACGACAAGCAGCAGCTTGTGACAACAGGTAACGGCAAACTACAGAGTGTTGTCTACTCAGTCTTCGGTAAGGACTTCGCAAATGGCCTTGTGGAGACAGAATATGAGCTTGATGGTATTAAGGTCGATGGCTTAATCTCACTTCCAACAGCCTCACGTGCTAACCGTGCCATGCAATTTTTCTTCCTCAACGGAAGACTCGTAAAGAGCATCACAGCACAGGCAGCTCTTGAGCAGGCATATAAAAATGCCATCATGGTCGGCAAGTTCCCAGCATGTGTGCTTGGTATCGAGGTACCGCTGAACTCTGTCGACGTAAACGTACACCCAGCAAAGACTGAAGTACGTTTTGAAAATGAAAAGAAAATCTTCGACGCTGTCTACTATGCAACGAGGGCCGCTCTCGAAGAAAAAGATAAACCAAATAAACTTGACCTCGCAAAAGCAGCTCTTAAGAAAGAGAACAACCCTTTCAAAGAGGAGACAAGGAAGACTTACGAGCAGGTTAAACTCCCTGAGAAGAATCCTAATTTTTTCGCGACTGAACTTCCTAAAGAGTACAAGAAAAAAGAAGAACCTGTTCCATATGTAAGAAAATCAGAACCAGTAAAAGAGACACAAAAGCAGGTTATCGAAAAGACTATCGAGGAACCAACTGCAAAAGAAGTAGATTACAGAGTTATTGGCGAAGCTTTTGATACCTACATTCTTGTTGAGCAGGAAGGCAAAATCCTACTCATAGATAAGCATGCGGCTCATGAGCGTATGCTCTTTGAAAAGCTTAAGGCTGAGGCAAATGATAAATCATCACAGGTACTCTTAAGTCCTGTGACAGTGACTCTCTCAAAAGAGGAATATTCAGCAATTCTTTCAAACAAGGATGTTTTGAAGGATGCTGGTTTTGATATTGATGACTTTGGTTCTGGTACAGTAGTTGTACGCGAACTTCCAGTAATGCTCATCGACGATGATGTTAAGACACTCATTGAGGAGATGGCTGGATATCTCTTAAGTTCACAGGCACCAGTTCCTGAGAAGCTCGACTGGATTTACCACAACACCGCTTGTCGCGCTGCGATAAAAGGTGGAGATAAGACAACCCAGTACGAGCTTGAGAGTTTTGTAAAGAAACTCCTTAATAACCCTGAAATTAGGTATTGCCCACACGGTAGGCCAGTACTTATTGAAATGACAAGGTCAGACCTTGAGAAGCAATTTGGACGAATC
>JAKSQX010000002.1 GCA_024403955.1 Clostridia bacterium
AATCCTTCTCTTACAAAATAATTTGTAGCCATTTCTCCAAACTCTTCGTATAAAGAAGTGTAAGACAACTAAACTTGAAAGGAGTCAAAAGAAATGAAAGAGATCAATGAGAAAGAACTTAACAAAGTAAACGGTGGTTATTGTGATCAGATATGCCAGATTACCAATGAAAATGTAGTAGGTGGTCCTCTTAACCCAGCAATTGATAAGAAAGATATTCCAACAGATGAAGAAACATGGTTAGGTCAATAAGAATGCTATTGAATATTTAAAGGAGATAATTATTATGTCAGAGTTAAATGAAAAAGATTTAAACGAAGTAAACGGTGGACATACGGGTCCTTGTACTCCAGCTTTTGAGCTTGACACCGAGCCGCTTAAACGTTTAATGGATGGTGAAATCACCATGGAAGAATATCAAGAAATTATGAAGAAAAATGAACAACTCGCTTTTGGAGGTCAATACAATGGCTGAACTTAAAGATAAAGAACTTAACGAAGTTAACGGTGGATCAATTTCAGATTGGGCAGAAAAGAAAAAGGAACAGTTCGAAAAGTGGGAAAAGAATTCACATAACCCAGTAACGCCAATTTCTGACCCTCTTTTACCAGGTGTAGATATACCTGATGACCTTTTGGATAAAATTGTTGCTTCTGGTGGCACGCACAATCCTTGGCCAATGTCTAGCTGATAATTCATAATATAACTAAAGAAAGAAGTCCCTTTCGGGACTTCTTTCTTATATACATTATTCCTTCTTTGCTTCTATTTCCAAAGCCGCATTCGCTTTGTCACTTAATATATCTACCATTTGTAATAAATATTACCATAAAATCAATCACTTTACAAAAACACAAAAAGAATTATAAGGAGTTAAGGGAGGCTGACTTCCTTGCGAGTATGGTGATCCACTTGAATAATTACACAAAAAGCTAGTAGGAAAAAATTTTCCTACTAGTTTTATTTTTTTGTAGCCATTTTCCCAATTCCTTCGTATAAAAAGATGTAAGACATTTTGAAAGGAGAATTTATCATGGCAGAACTTAATGAGAAAGATTTAAACGAAGTAGTAGGTGGCGGGCCTGGAGAAGAGCGTACAGTATTAGGCGCTGAGGACCACAACGTTATGCTCAAGGATGTTACACCAGCAAACATTGTTGGTGTCCCTGATCCACATGACGAACAAATCGTTGGTGGTGCTGTACTTCCATTATTGTAATAAAAGAAAACGGCAGCCTGGTTAGGCTGCCGTTTCGTCAATCCTTGATTTCCTCACCTTGGATATTCTTTTGTTCCCATTGACCACATTTTATCAAAACGGGAGCCCCAATTGCAGGACACTAAAAAATTGCGGAATCCGCAAAAATTCTTTGAGGTGGACCATGGAAATTGCTAGAAATGAATACCTTCAAAAGTTAATAAGTAAAAAAGATAATGGTAGGGTCAAAATCATTACAGGTATTAGACGCTGTGGAAAGTCCTACCTACTTTTTGAAATATTTACGAAATATCTAAAAGAAAACGGCATCTCTAATGAGCAAATCATTGGATTAGCGCTGGATGAGTTACAAAATGCAAAATATAGAAACCCAATAGAACTCGACAAATATGTTCGTGAACAGATCAAGGATTCATCAAAGCGTTACTACATTTTATTGGATGAAATCCAGTATGTTTCTGAAATTCAAAATCCATATGTGGATGATAAAGAGGCAAAATTAAATTTTATCGATGTAGTACTAGGATTAATTAAAATTAGCAATGCTGATGTCTATGTAACCGGAAGCAATTCTAAAATGCTATCTTCTGACATTCTGACCCAATTTAGAGATCGAGGAGATGAAATTAGAGTATTTCCACTATCATTCGCTGAATTCTATGAAGTATTTGATGGAGAAAAACAAAACGCTTGGATAGAATATTACACTTATGGAGGAATGCCTGTAACTCTTTCACTTCCTTCACACGAAGAAAAAAGCAAATATCTACGCGACTTATTTACAAAGACCTACCTAAAGGATGTTGTTGAGCGAAACTCAATATTAAACAGTGACAATATTCTTGAAGACTTAATTAACACTATTGCATCCTCTATCGGTTCCCTAACCAATCCAACAAAATTGGCCAACACTTTTAAAACTGAAAAACACATCAATATCGAATCGAACACAATTGATAAATACCTAAATTATTTTGTCGATGCTTTTTTAATCAGCAAAGCATTACGCTATGATGTGAAAGGGAAAAAATATATGTAAAACAAAGTGACTACAATTTTGTAGCCATTTTTCTTTTTGTTTCGTATAAAGAGATGTAAGACAACAAATAAGGAGGAAAAAACAATGACAGAACTTAGAGAAAGAGATTTAATCGAAGTAGCAGGTGGAAAAGAAATAACTATCAAGCCTAACCCAGATGGTGAATTTTGGTGGTCTTGGAATCCAAGCGCTATAATTGATGACCACGGATTAATTTACTAAAACCAAAATTGACCGCCAGATACCAAATACATAAGAAGCGACCTTCAACTGAAGGTCGCTTCTTTCATCTAACGATTTAGCAAGTTGTCTATCACATCAACCTTGTAGAGATCCTTGCCAAGCAATATATTGTTGCCAATGTTAGCAATTGGATCATCTGATTGTTCAAGTCCCATAATGCTTCTCTGCATATCAATTTTAACAAGCTCATCCCTATCCATGCCGGTTTGAGTTGAAAGGACAGTGTTGCGTCCAAATGACTCCGCAATATCAAATTTATCCAAAGAAGTCCAACTCCTCATCCAAAATGTCAAGTACCTCTAGTTCATCAATGTAGTCCATATCCTCATCAAAGAGTGGCTCATCAAAGAGGTGCTCTACGTTGCCGTCCTCATCACGAATAGGTTCAAATAATTTACTGAAAAGTCCCATATTTTTTCCTCCTTTTCAGTTTCATCCTACCATACCTGTTGTACCAATATACGTACTTGCCCTATACATCAACTGTCTCTTCTTCCGTCGTTGACGGAGTCTCAGTTGTTGTCGTTGTTGAACTGTCTTCTTAAACGTGTTGCTTCCACAAAGTTTCATATCATCTGAAAATGCTGAACCATCAAGTGCAGTACTAGTTACTTCACCACCTGTGAGTTTAGTGTGTGTAGTGAAAATACCAAACTTCATTTTAATATATGTGTTTTAGTTTTACTATTTGCATATATTACAAGAAATTTGTTTTATAATTGGTTATAAATAAATTAATTATGTGTTATAATTATTGTGTATTTCTATGTTTATATGATTTTTCGTAAGGCGGTAAAATTATGAATGAACAACTTTTTAGAAAGAAGAGTCTCAAAAAAATAGAGTCGCCAGAGAGCCTCAATGATTACGTTAGGGTGGCAAGCCCGAGCGTGTGGATCCTTGTGATAGCTCTGGCGGTATTGCTCGTTGGAGTATTTGTTTGGGGCACATTTGGTGCGCTCGAAACAACGATGCCAGTAAGGGCAGTTGTTGAGAACCGCGTATTGTGGCTTGTTCCAGACGATATCAACGATGTGCCAGCAAGTTTCGATTTGAGTGAAAAGCACGTTTATCGAATCGAAGGTGAAGAGTACGAGACGTACCTCTATCTCACAAGCGATAACTGCTTTGCTTGTGAAACCAAACTGGAGGATGGTTCGTACAAAGCCGAACTGGTAGTTGAATCAATCAAACCAATATCATTTATTTTTAACTGAGGACGATTATGAGTAAAGTTGTTAAAACGCCTGTCATTATGCAGCTCGAAGCACTAGAGTGTGGAGCAGCTTGCCTCACAATGATAATGGCGTATTACGACAAGTGGATACCTCTTGAGGAAGTGCGAGTAAGCTGTGGCGTTTCACGCGACGGTTCTAACGCACTTAATGTAATTCGCGCCGCTCGTCACTATGGCCTTGATGCAAAAGGCTACCGTTTTGACGACGTGGAGTCACTCCGCTCAAGCGCAACATTCCCTTGCATAGTCCACTGGAACTTTAACCACTTCGTCGTATTAAACGGTTTCAAGGGCAACAAGGCCTATTTAAACGATCCGGCGCGAGGCTCTTATTCAGTGCCAATCGCTACATTTGATGATGCTTTCACAGGCATCTGTTTGATGTTTAGCAAGGGCGAGAACTTTGTTCCATCTGGCAAGCCAAAGAGCATGCTCGAGTTTGCCAAGAAGCGCCTATCAGGTTCTGCAACAGCGCTTATTTTCACAGCACTCGTTAGCACAATTGCTATGCTTATCGCTGCTATCCGCCCTGCTTTTTCTAGAGTATTTATTGATAGGTTACTATCAGGCACATCACCAAATTGGCTTGTGCCGTTCCTACTTATATTCGCAGGATTCAACATTTTGCAGATTATTGCATCTGCTGTTGTTGACATCTACACCTTACGAATCAACGGCAAGATGGCTGCGACCAGTGACGCCACATACATGTGGAAGGTCCTTCGCATGCCAATTGAATTCTTCACACAGCGTATGGCTGGTGATATTCAAAACAGACAGGCATCAAACCAGGTTATTGCCAATACCCTTATCAATGTATTTGCGCCACTACTCCTTAATGGTGCAATGATGATTTTCTATTTAGTTGTAATGATAAGGTACAGCCCATGGCTCACACTTATTGGTATCGGTTCAATTGCAATCAACCTTTTAATTTCAAGGATTATCTCTAAAAAGCGTGTTAACATCACGCGTGTTGCTGCGCGTGACGTAGCAAAGCTTAGCTCGGCAACCGTTGCTGGAATTGAGATGATTGAAACAATCAAATCCAGCGGTGCCGAAGAGGGCTACTTTGCTCGCTGGGCTGGTTTCCAGGCCAGTGTTAACACAGCACAAGTAAAGCTCTTAAAAGTAAACCAATACCTCGGTTCAATACCAAACTTTATCTCAACACTTGCCAACAGTTTTGTACTTATCATCGGTGTATATCTCACCATGCAAGGCCAGTTTACAGTTGGTATGGTTATGGCATTTCAAGGCTTCTTAACAGCGTTTATGCAGCCTGCATCAACGCTTATCACCGCATCTCAAACTATCCAGGAGATGCGTACACAGATGGAACGTGTCGACGACGTTATGGAATATCCAACAGACGATACTTTCAAGCCTGAATCACCAGAGGTTACTGAATCAGCTAAACTCACTGGCGACATCAAAATTGTCGACGTTGACTTTGGTTACTCACCTCTTGCTGAGCCAATCATCAAGGACTTCAGCCTTGAAATCAAGCCTGGCACATCTGTTGCCATTGTCGGTTCATCAGGTTCCGGTAAATCAACTATGTCTAAGCTCATCTCTGGTCTCTACACTCCTTGGAGTGGTGAAATCCTCTTTGATGGCAGACCACTGTCTGACATCGAAAAGAATGTTTTCACAGGCTCACTTGCAGTAGTTGACCAGGATATCATCCTCTTTGAGGATACAATCGCTAACAACATCAAAATGTGGGACGACTCAATTGAGGACTTTGAAATGATCCTCGCTGCTCGTGATGCACAGCTTCACGACGACATCATGGAGCGCCCACAGGGATATCAACATAAACTCATCGAAGGTGGCCGTGACTTCTCAGGCGGTCAGCGCCAGCGTATGGAAATCGCGCGCGTACTCGCCCAGGACCCAACCATCATTATTCTCGATGAAGCAACATCTGCCTTGGATTCCAAGACGGAGTACGATATCGTACGTGCTATTCACGACCGTGGCATCACTTGCATCGTTATCGCTCACCGCCTCTCCACCATCCGCTCATGTGATGAGATCATCCTCATGGACAATGGTGTAATTGCGACTCGCGGTACCCACAAAGAACTTATGGAAACAAGTGAGCAATATCGCACACTTGTTACATCAGAATAGGAGGTGTCTGCATGAGTTGGTTTGAAGAACAGTTAAAGTACAGAAAACAACAGGATAACGACAACTTTGCTGAGGCCATCGATTCTGTAGCAGGCGCCGTAATGGGCAAACGTCTCACACATCAAAACGATGTTGAGATAATTGCTCAGTCAGCAATTGAGGAAATCAACAAGTACTACCACGGCGCTGCAATCAGTGGCCGTGCTGTCAAGCTTGACCGTGGCTGGCAACGCCACTCTGTCGGCGCTATGCTCGGCACTGTTAAGGAAAGCGGCGCTGCTGTCGCACTATTACCGCATCAGCTCTATGGTTACTCCTATTACGACTACAGCGAAGGTCGTAAGTACAGAGTAACAAGACGCAATGCGTCTCGCCTCTCAGAGGACGCTATCTGCTACTACGAGCAGTTCCCTGCTCGCCCGCTCACAGTCCGCGACCTCTTCCGCTTTATGATTTCCAAGCTCACGGGCTTTGACATATTCCTCTATTTCTTCTTGATGATTGTCGCAGCCCTTTTGGGACTCTTATCCCCAATCTTTACAAAGTGGCTCTTTGGAAGCGTACTTGATTCAGGACGTATGACAGCACTTATTGCACTCGCAGTATTTATGGTCTGCTTTGCAATATGCCAAGCGCTGATTACAACCTTCCAATCGCTGATAAATGCAAGGCTTGAAATCAAGCAAAACAATGCAATAGCCGCTGCTGTAATGCACCGTATACTCAACCTCCCTGCAAGTTTCTTTAGGGATTTCTCATCCGGTGAACTCACACAGCGCTCAAACTATGTAAGTGAACTCTGTTCCATCTTTATCAACACGATTACAACAGTATCTTTCACAACACTGTTCTCGTTTATCTATGTTGGTCAGATTTTCTCTTTCATACCATCCCTTGCAGTACCATCGCTGCTTATCGCTATCATTTCACTCCTTGTTTCAGTTGTTACAACACTTGCTCAAATGCGAATCACCAAGCAGCGAATGGAATACACAGCCAAGACAAGTGGTATGACATACTCAATGATTACCGGCATTCAAAAGATCAAACTTGCCGGTGCAGAAAAGCGTATGTTTGCACGTTGGGCAAAGCTCTATTCCAAGGAAGCTGAGCTTACATACAGCCCACCAACATTTATCAAACTTCGCAACACAATCACACTTGCGATTTCAGTATTTGGTACGCTCTTCCTTTACATGCTTGCAATCCAAAGTGATACTGATGTTGGCAACTTCTATGCGTTCACAACATCATATGCACTTGTTACTGCAGCATTCACACAGTTCTCTAATATTGCACTTATTCTTGCAAATATTAGACCTACATACGAGCTTGCAAAACCAATACTTGATTCCACACCAGAGGTTACAACTGATGGTGACAAACTCACCGACCTTCGTGGTGAAATAGAACTTAATAATGTATCATTTAGGTACGACGAGCACATGCCATATGTCATCCACAACATCTCACTCAAGATTCGCCCAGGCGAATATGTTGCGATTGTTGGTTCGACAGGTTGTGGCAAGTCGACACTCCTTCGCTTGCTCCTCGGATTCGAGACGCCACAGCGCGGCTCCATCTACTACGACAAGAAAGACATCGCTCATCTTGACATCAGAGAACTCCGCCGCAAGGTTGGCGTCGTAATGCAAGATGGCAAGCTCTTCCTTGGTGACATATATTCCAACATTGTAATCTCAGCACCAGAGCTCACGCTCAGTGACGCTTGGGAAGCTGCTAAAATAGCAGCAATCGATGAGGACATCAAGCGCATGCCAATGGGTATGCAAACCCTCATCTCAGAGGGCCAGGGCGGTTTCTCTGGTGGCCAAAAGCAGAGACTTATGATTGCCCGCGCAGTTGCCCCAAGGCCAAAGATTTTGATGTTTGATGAGGCAACATCTGCGCTCGATAACGTAACCCAGAAAAAGGTTGCAGAAGCAATCGATTCCCTTGGTTGCACACGCATCGTAATTGCCCATCGCCTTTCAACTATCAAGCACTGTGATCGCATAATCGTGCTCGATCACGGCAACATAGTTGAGCAAGGCACATACGATGAACTCATTGAGCAAGGTGGCATGTTCTGTGACCTTGTTGCTCGTCAGAGAATAGATATTGACGGAGGAGAAGACAAATGACAGACGCTGAAAGAACTGCCATATACACCGACTTCCATGAAAAGGTGCTAAACTATGTAAACTCCAAGGTTTGCAATATGACTCAAGCGGAAGATCTCACATCTGACATCTTCCTCAAAATATATGAGAAACTTGACACGTTTGACGAGTCCAAGTCGTCGCTATCCACCTGGATCTTCACCATTACAAGAAACACCTTGACCGACTACTACCGTACTCGCAAGGTCTTCTCTGAAGTTCCAGAGGACTTCCGCGACGACACATGCATCGACGACGAGATCTGCAACGACGAGATGCTTGAAACACTCGCCGATGCGCTCGAATCGCTCGACGAGCGCGAACGTGACCTCATCATCCTCCGCTATTACAAAGGCCTCACCTTAACTGAAATAGCGGAGCGCATGAACATCTCCTATTCATATGTAAAAATACTTCATAACAAGGCGCTTTCAGGCATGCGAGGATATTTTTAAAAATATTTGTAGCCATTTTAGAAATTCGCTCGTATAAACATATGAAAGCAAACGAAAAGAGGCAATCATTATGGAAGGAAAACTTAGAGGACTTTTTGAATATAACCGATTCAGCGAAAACGCAAGGCTCAGCAAACTCATTGAGGAAACTGATTCTCGCTATGGCACAGAGATAAGTGACAGCAATCTCTTCCTTGTCAATGCAGCTGGTGAGCCAGATGAGCGCACACAAAATCCAGATCAATTTTACGCAAACAGACCATAAACAAACAAAAAGAGCACCAAGTTGGTGCTCTTTTTTATTTCTTAATTCTTTATTCTTTTTATTACTATTTTACATATTCATCTTTAAAGAAGTATCTGATGCGAGTTGGCTTTGAGTTGCCGTATTGGATGGCCTTGTTTGGGCAACGGTTGATGCAGGATGTGCACTGCGCACAGTTGCCGTTCCAAGTAGGCTTGCCATCTTTAAGTGTGATGTTTTTAAGTGGGCAGTTGTTTACACATGCGCCACAACCACCACAACTGTCGTTAACAGAAAACTTCTTGTCACTGGTTGCGAACTTCAAGAAAGCAGGATGAATGACTTTGGTCATAACTGTTGGGAGTGGACCTCTGTCAACAATTGCACCATATTCCCTGTTGTTTACGAGTTCAGCAAAGTCATCAAGTCTTGGGATGGCCTTGTCAAATTTCTTCTTAATCGTAGGTTCTGTGTCACAGTCACCACCTTGGATGTAGTTGTTAGGAAGTGAGAGTGAAAGGATAGCGTTAAGTGGACGCTTTATGAGTTTCTCAATCTGGTCGTCTACCCTACCACAGTTGGAACCACAGGTTGCAACAGCATATACATATGCTTCCTTTTTTATGCTTATCCTTCTTAAAAAATCCTCAACAGGACCTGGAACACCCCAGGCATAGATTGGAAAAACTATGCCAATGATGTCATCTTTAGTTGGTTCAGTATCCTGGTTTATAAACTGAACTGTATCGTTTGTCTTCTCAGCGAGAGCCTTTGCTGCCCATTCGCTGTTACCAGTACCGGTGAAATAGTAAATCATGCTGTGCCTTTCTTAGTCAAGGAAGTCCTTGAGCTTCTTAGAACGTGATGGATGACGGAGTTTGCGGAGAGCCTTAGCTTCGATCTGACGAATACGCTCACGAGTAACGTTGAACTCCTTACCAACTTCTTCAAGTGTTCTTGGGTGACCATCCTCAAGACCGAAACGGAGTGAGAGAACCTTCTCTTCACGTGGAGTGAGTGTCTTGAGAACCTCAGCGAGCTGTTCCTTCAAGAGAAGCATGCTGGCAGCATCTGCTGGAGCGAGCGCGTCGTCATCAGGAATGAAGTCACCGAGATGTGAATCTTCCTCTTCACCGATTGGTGTCTCAAGAGATACTGGCTCCTGAGCAACACGGAGAATCTCACGTACCTTCTCAACAGGCATATCGAGTTCTTTTGCAATCTCCTCAGCTGTTGGGTCACGGCCGTTCTTGTGAAGAAGGATTGAGTTTGTCTTCTTAACTTTATTGATTGTCTCAACCATATGTACTGGGATACGGATTGTTCTTGCCTGGTCAGCAATAGCTCTTGTGATGGCCTGGCGAATCCACCATGTTGCATATGTTGAGAACTTGAATCCCTTTGTAAAGTCGAACTTATCAACAGCCTTGATAAGTCCAAGGTTACCCTCCTGGATGAGATCGAGGAAAGACATACCACGACCAACATATCTCTTAGCGATTGATACTACGAGACGGAGGTTTGATTCAGCGAGTTTCTTCTTAGCTTCCTCATCACCCTCTGAGATACGGATTGCAAGTTCAATCTCCTCCTCAGGTGTGAGAAGTGGAACTCTACCGATTTCCTTTAAGTATACCTTTACAGGGTCATCCATAGCGGCATTCTTGTTTGCATTGTCAACTGCGCCAAGTTCAACTGCCTTTGGCATTTCAAGGTCGAAGTTTAAAGATTCAAGAGCTGCATCGCCGAGGTCATCAATGATCTCGATGCCGTTCTGCTCAAGAGTCTCATAGAGCTTATCAAGCTCCTCCATGTCCATGTCAACTTCAACGATTGCTGCGTCGATGTCGTTTGTTGAGAGTCGTCCCTGTGCTTTGCCCTTCTCAACAAGGGCTGTGATGACATTTAAGCCTTTTTCTTCTGCCATGTGTTACACATCCTTATTATTTTTGAATAGTTTCAAGAAATCTTCATCACTGAGTTCAGCTGCATTCTTAGTCCTCTGTGCCTTTTGGTTCTCCTCTTTGAGTACAGTGATGCTGTCTAAGAGTTCCTCTTTTGTGTTGGAAATCAATGCACCGCTGTTCTGCAGCTTAACTAGATGTCCCATCTCCTCAGGTGAGAACTCAGAAGAGAGATATATAAAGTCAAGTGGTTGACCGGCATTTATTCTATCCCTAAACACTGTGTATGCGTGTCGATAGAATTCACTTGGAAATTCTTCCGGTGCCAACTGTGCCTCAATAATCTTCAAGAAATCTAGGTTGTTCTGAAGAGAGGTTATGATAGTCTCCTCTGCTCGGTGAGCACGGACCTTGTCGTCGAATCCCTTCCTAAGGCTACCGAAGTCACTCTTTTTGCTCTGCCTATTTAGGCGTTTCTCCGCATCCTTAACTTGGGCCATGATGGCCTCCTTGGAAACTGACAACTCCTCAGAGAGACGGGAGGTATAAATATCCTTCTCGATTGCACCCAGTGGTGCTAGTATAGGCACGGCCTTGCGTAAGAATTTTAAACGTCCGTCGTCTGTACTGAGGTCCAGCCCCTCCTTGCAGGTAAGGAGCTTATATTCAATTTCGTTCATCGCACCGGAGAGAATAGTCTTCCAGCGCTCTGGACCAAATTTTTTAATAACTTCATCTGGGTCTTTTGCTTCTGTGTATTTAAGTGGATGAATTGCGAGTGTGGTCTCACTCAGTTTTTCGATGGCGCGGGCAAGCGCCTTTTGGCCGGCCTCGTCGCTGTCATACGACAGGTAGACCTTCGAGCAGTAGTGCGAGATAAGTCTCACCTGCTCGTCGGTTAAGGCGGTGCCGAGGCCTGCAACGGCATTCGTGAAACCCGCCTGATGAAGAGCAATAACATCCATATATCCCTCGCAGAGAATAAGGCTATCCTCTGGGGAGGATTTTGCGAAGTTCATCGCAAATATATTTTGACCCTTTTTGTAGATAAGGGTATCACTCGTATTTAGGTACTTTGGCTTAGAGTCGTCAAGTACTCGTCCACCAAAGGCAACTACATTACCTCTAAGGTCGATAATCGGGGTAATTACTCTGTTTCTAAAAGTTGGGTAGAAGTTTGTCTTACCCTCTTTAGCAGATTTACGTGCAAGGTCTCCCTCAAAGAGTTCCTGTGCAGAGTAACCTTTCGAACGCATGTAGTTCATAAATGTGTTCCAGTCATTTGGCGCATAGCCAAGACCGAAATGTGTAACAGTCTGAGGAGTGAGTCCTCTTCCTGCCCAGTAGTTTAAGCCATCTTTACCCTCTGGGCTAAGCATGTACTGGTGGAAGAAACGCGCTGCTTCCTTATTCATCTCGAGCATGCGCTTTCTCTTCTTTTGGAGAGTGTCATCATATTGCTCGTTAGGCATCTGAAGTCCAGCTTTGTCTGCAAGGAACTTTACAGCCTCAATATAGTCGAGGTTCTCGATGTCTCTAATGAAGGTGATGGCGTCGCCACCCTTTGTGCAGCCGAAGCAGTAATATGACTGGCTCTCAGGATATACAACGAAAGAAGGAGTCTTTTCACTGTGGAATGGACAGAGTCCCTTTGTGAGTCTTCCGGCACGTTTTAAGTCAACGTATTCACCGATAAGATCTTCAATGTCGATTCTGTCTCTCAGCTGTTCTAAGAACTGATCGCTAAGTCTTGTTGCCACAGTACTCCCTCCTTTAGTTTATTTTTTGTTTCCTATTCTACCCAGAACTTAGGTACGAATATCCTGTTGTATGTTGCGAGTGCGTAATGGTCGCTCATACCTGAGATATAGTCACAGGCACCGCGCTCTGCGCCCTCGTTTAATGCTACATTTCTGTACTCCTGTGGCATCTCATCAGGATGCTCAAGGAAGTACTTGTAGAGTTTCACTACGATGTCCATTGCCTTACCTTCCTCGCCCTTGCAGGTTGGGTTGGTGTAGACATTTGCGAACATGAACTTGTGAATCTCATCATATGCCTCTGCGATATCAGGGGCCATTTTAATATCGTCACCTGAGTTCTCAATTACTGAGCGAACTAAGGTGTTGATGCGCTGTGATTTACGCTCACCGAGAATGTCACGGAGGTGCTGTGGAATATCATCCTCTGTGAGGATACCTGCACGCTCTGCATCGTCGATGTCGTGATTTATGTATGCGATATGGTCTGCTACCTTAACAAGTTTACCCTCGAGCGTGTCAGCTTCCTTGCCAACAGTGTGGCAGCAGATACCGTCACGTACTTCGTATGTGAGGTTGAGGCCGCGGCCATGCTTCTCGAGGACGTCAACGACACGGAGGCTCTGCTCGTAGTGCTTAAAGCCACCTGGGTAGACGTCGTTTAGGGCACGCTCACCTGCGTGGCCAAACGGAGTGTGACCCAGGTCGTGACCTAAAGCTATAGCCTCCGTCAAGTCCTCGTTGAGGCGCAAGCCGCGGGCCATAGTTCTAGCGATCTGAGAAACCTCGAGTGTATGTGTAAGTCTTGTTCTGTAATGGTCACCTGTTGGTGCCAAGAAGACCTGTGTCTTATGCTTAAGTCTGCGGAAAGCCGCAGAGTGGATTATACGGTCCCTATCACGCTGATAGGCCGTACGGATGTCATCCTCCTCCTCAAAAACAGCTCTGCCCTTTGTGTCTCTGCAGTGCATAGCTTTTGTAGCAAGAGTGATGTCCTCAATCTTTAATGTTTCTTCCCTAATCGTTGACATTGTCATCCTTCTCCTTACGGAGTATTGCTCCGGCTGGAATTTCCTTGTCACACTTGATTTTAATGATGGCCATTGGATTTGGAGCTACATCCACTTCCTCGCCCTTCTCATTTAACATCTCTGTGACAGTGATGGTAAAAGGTTCTGTCTGTGGCATCAATACCTCGAGTTCGTCGCCCTTGAAGAAACGATTTCTTTGGATAACTTCGAGGTATCCATTCTTCCATCCGTTTACATTAGCAATAATGTCCCATTCACGGATGTAGATGCCGTCATAATATACATGAGCATTCTCATTTGGGTTGTTGAAATAGAAGCCAGTACAGTAATCCCTGTAGCTGATCTTTCTCATCTCATCAATAATCCACTGAGAAGGCTTAAAGTCCATTGATGGATTCTTCTTGTACTCGTCGATGGCTGCGCGGTAAGCGTTGGTGACAGCAGCAGCGTAGTAGGCAGACTTTGCTCTGCCCTCAATCTTGAAGCTGTCAACGCCGGCAGCGACGAGTTCAGGGATGTGCTCAATCATGCACATGTCCTGTGAGTTCAAAATATATGTGCCGTCCTTGCTGTCAGTGATTTCAAAGAACTGGCCAGGACGCTTTTCCTCAACAAGGTGATACTTCCAGCGGCAAGGCTGTGCGCAGTCACCGCGGTTGGCATCTCTACCTGTTAAGTAGTTTGAGAGCATACAACGACCCGAGAAACTCATGCACATTGCGCCGTGTACGAAGCATTCAATCTCAAGTTCCTTTGGTGTCTTTGCTCTGATCTCTGCGATGTCATCAAGGCATACTTCACGTGCCATGACGATACGCTTTGCACCTAAATCATAGAGAGCACTTGCAGTCTCGTAGTTTACAACACCTGTCTGAGTCGACATGTGAATGTCCACTCCAGGAGCATATTTCTGTGCCATGCGCATTACGCCGATATCAGCGATAATGAACGCATCTACACCAGCATCCTTTGCAACCTCAAAGAAATGAGGCAACGACTCAACTTCGTTATTACGCGGAAGAGTATTTGCAACAAGGTGTACTGCGACACCCTTGTTGTGGCACTTCTTCACAGCGTCTCTTAAAGTCTCGTCATTAAAGCTCTCCGTCGCTGCTCGCATATTGAAGAGCTGACCGCCTAGGTAAACTGCGTCTGCACCGTAAAGGAGTGCAGACTCGAGGCGCTCAGCATCCCCTGCTGGAGCAAGTAACTCCGGTCTACTTGTCATCATCTTCAGTACCTACCACTGTGTTATACATAAGTCTGTTACGTTCTGCCTCTGTCTTCGCAGCATACATGTTGCCTGAAGAGTCGTGGCCGAAGAAGTAATAATCTGTCTCAGCTGGCCAGAGTACTGCGTTGATAGCGTCATCACCTGGGCAGCAGATTGGTCCTACAGGAAGACCAATGCACTTGTATGTGTCATATTTCTGAGCAAAGGTATCAGCCTCACCTACTGAAACGTTTGGCTTGATAAACTTTGCAACATATACGGTCGTAGCATCTGACTGGAGGCAACGGAAAGAGGAGGACTTAAGTCGGTTGTAGAATACGGATGCGATTACTGGCATCTGCTCTGCATCACCGGCCTCCTTCTGGATAATTGAAGCCATTGTCAAAACTTCATCCATAGACATACCAAGTTCTTTAGCACGTGCAGCATATTCCTTAGTCCACTTATCCTCAGAGTTGTCGAGAAGTTTTCTAATTACAGAACTTGCGCTCTGTCCAACATAGAACTCGTAAGTATCTGGGTACAAGTAACCCTCGAGGTAATTGAAACGTGAAGTCTTGTTCTCAATACCTGACAAAATCTTATTGTCAAATGTAGCCTTTGAGAGGTTACTGTAGAAATCAGCAGAAGTACATACGCCAGCCTTCTCAAGTTTAAGAGCAATCTGGTCGATGTTGAATCCTTCTGGGATAGTAACTGTTACTGTCTCTGCCTTCTGAACTTCCTGGCAAGAGAGGAGCATCTTCTCAAGACCCATTGATGGCTTGAGATCATAAACGCCGCTCAAGTACTTCTTGTAGTCGGATGACTTATGCATGCCACCTGTGAAGGACATGAATGCCTTACAGAGGCCCTTATGCTTGATAAGTTTGTTCTTCTTGAGCTGGTTAATAAGCTTGTTTGTGGATGTATTTTCAGCGACTGTGATAGTCACTACATTGTCACTACGGTTGTTACCGAGAATATCGTTTACGAAGGACATTGTGTAAACGGAGAGAATAGCAGAAATAGCCACCAGTACTGCGACGTAGATGAGTGCGCCTCTTGTACCGTTAGCCTTGAGGAAAGCTTGAAGTGTAAAGCCCTCGCCGTTATCAACAGCAGGGTTTCTTTTCTTTCTTGCCATCGTCTTAGATTTGTATCTACGACGCTGAACATTTTGCTGAGGTCTACGTCTCTGCTGTGGCTGCTTTATAGAAGCCACTGGGCGAGGCGCAGGTTTCTTAGCGGCAAAGTAAACTTCGCCACTGTAGTATTCCTCGTTGTCCTTCTTTTCAACAGGAGGTTTCCACTCCTCAGCGACAACATGTGCCTGCTGCTCCTGTTGTGCCTCTTCAGCACTTAGGTTTTGCATAAGTGCTTCGAGTTCTTTGTCTGCATTAAACGCCATTTTCTAATATGTCCTCCGAATTAGAATCTGCACTGCATTGAGTCTGTTACTCTGCGTGCAGCATCATTTCCTACAAATTCTGCAGCAATAGCCTCAGCAAAGTTAACTGCGCTACCAGGGCCATCAGCTGTGATAATATTTCCGTCCTTTGTGACGGATGCTCCTGTAAAGATGGAGCTATGAAGTTCCCCTTCAAATCCAGGGAAGCAAGTTGCCTTTCTACCAACAAGAAGTCTCATGTGTCCAAGCACTGAAGGTGCAGCACAGATAGCGCAGATCAGCTTATGCTTATCTGCACAGTATCTTACAAGACCCCTGACGTCTTCACTCTCATCGAGATTCTTTGTTCCAGGCATACCGCCTGGAAGAACTACGGCGTCCACGTCAGCGTCTTTGACATCTGAAAGCAAGATGTCTGCTTTCAGAGGAATGCCGTGTGCGCCTTTAACAGTGTAGTCCTTGCCCACTGCTGCAGTGGCAACATCAACACCAGCACGACGAAGTACGTCGACTGGAGCTATGGCCTCAATCTCTTCAAATCCTTCTGCTAAAAGAACGTAAACCATAATGTACCTCCTTAGCCAAGTGTAAGACCTATATATGCGTTTCTCATTTCAGTTGCACCTATCTGAGCATTCTCATTTAAAGCAAGTAACATACCTACTTTTGTGATACGCTCATCAGGTGAGTGAATATTTGAGTTTACTGGAAGGTTAAATGTGAATCTATCTGCCTCCTCCTCGAGGAGAAGCATTGTGTAGAGTTCACCAGGATCAGCGAGTGTACACATCTCTTTGATGTATGCGACATTCTTACCCATGTTGTACATTGCATATCCGTCACTTGTGAAAGCGATAGAGCCTGAAGAAGCATTATGTGCGTACATGGCATACTTGATGCCCTCAGTGCCCCAGTTGATATAGTCGCCGAATCCAAGACATGACTGGCGGATATTCAAGAGGTCGAGTGAATATGCATTTGTGAGGTCTGGCTCTACTGCCTTACCCTTGAGTTCCTCACGGGTGAAGTGAACAACCTTCTTGTAGAAAGCTGTCTGATAGCCAAACTTTGCATAGTAGTTGAAAAGGTATTCCTCTGCAGGTACTAAGACGATATAGTCGATGCCACGCTCAACAGCAACTTCTTCTGCCTTGTGCATGATGGCTGACATATGACCTTTATTTCTGTGACTTGGGTGTGTAGTTGCAGCATAGAGGTAATATGTGCTGTAAAGACGTCCGTTGATAACAGTCTGGCAAGGAAGCAAGTAAGCACAGGCTACCGCAATGCCTTCCTCACGGGAGACAATAGCATAGCCATCCTTGTACATGGTGTCAAAGAAAGTCTTAATGTATTCGTCGGTGTCGGCAAAAGCCATACGCCACATTGCAGCGAGATGTTCAAAGTCGCCACTATTAGCAAATTCAACGATATGTTCCATACACCCTCCTATATAACAGACGCAACAAGTGCCTCAATATCACGAGCAATATCTTCGATTGATCTTGGTTCGTCGCCCTCGTAGCACTTTACGATGCTCCAGCCAAGCTTCTGTGCAGCATACATACCTGCCTCTCTGCAAGCGAGAAGGTAAGCGACGTCAGCTTCGTGCACATCCTTCTTTCCCTCATCACCCTTGTAGCGAGAAGTCATGAGCTTCTGTGAAATCTCAACTGGCATATCGAGGAAAACAACAAGTGAAGGTTTTGGAATTCCAATCTTCACATATTCGAAGTCCTCAAGCCATGCGAGGTACTCATCCCATTCGCTCTTGTCGAGCTTAGTCATCTGGTGTGCTGCGTTTGATGTAGCATATCTATCTGCAAGAATAACCTTGCCACCGAGGTAATCCTCTTTCCACTTTGTGTTGTAGTTTGCGTATCTATCAACTGCATAAAATGAAGATGCAGCATAAGCATTAACGTCCTTTGGATGAGCGCCGAACTCTCCACCTAAGTACATACGTACTAATGCAGATGAATCCGACTCATAATCTGGAAGCTTAATCTGGAGTACGCCTACACCCTTCGACTCTATGAACTTTAAAACATTCTCTGTCTGTGTAGATTTGCCAGAACCATCCAGTCCCTCAATAACAATTAATTTTCCCATAACTGCCTCTTCTTTTGTAATAATTAAACATAATTATCTATAATAAGATAATATAATTCAAATTATTATAGCAAACACAAGTATATATTACAAGCATACCATTAAAATTATCTTAAATCCCTAGGAAAAACCCAAAACAAAAAGGACTGTAAAGTAAAACTACTTCACAGTCCTTGATTTTTTATTCAAATTCTATTTTCCAAGTTCCAAATATGTCTTTCTAATTCCTGAGAAAAGGTCGGATGCCAAGAGGCCGGCAACGCTTGTGTCGCCTATAACTACGTCACTTGCGTGACCATGGATGAAGGCGCCACAACAAGCGGCGTCATACTCATTGAGCCCCTGTGCGATGAGTGATCCAATAATACCAGCAAGCACGTCGCCGCTTCCGCCCTTTGCAAGGGCTACGTTGCCGGTAGTGTTGATATACACTGCCTCAGTAACAGGAGATGCAACAACAGTCGCAGCACCCTTTAAGAGTACTGTCACATTGTGGTGCTTTGCGAACTCGGATGCGATGCCTTCCCTATTCTCCTCTATCTCAGCTACGGAGAGGCCTGTGAGCCTTCCCATCTCGCCTGGATGAGGCGTGATAACTACAGGAATAGACAATCCTTTAAGTACATCCAAATCTGAAGCTATAGCGTTTAAACCGTCCGCATCAATAACAACTGGGCACTTTGCAGTCTTAAGCACAGACTGTACGAGCTCTGTGACATCCTCAGACTGTCCAAGGCCAGGTCCAATTACAATAGCTGAAGCCTTCTGGATAAACACTGAAAGCTGTGACATACACTCAAATGTGGCAGCGAGCTTTCCATCTATCTCCGGCAGTGGCACAAGCATTACTTCCCTCATATGTGAAGCTAAAGATGCATATGCAGATTCGGGGAACACCACTGTCGTCAGCCCTGCTCCCGCAACGCACGCTGCCCCACTACAAAGGCACGCAGCACCTGGCATATTCTTACTTCCACAGATACATAGAACATGGCCAAAGTCGTTCTTGTGAGCTGAGATAGAACGTGATGGGAGCAGAGCTCCAAGCTCGTCCATACTGAGTGTCTCAAGTCTTGGTGAGACAGATGATAAAGCAGCCTCTGAGATGCCAATATCAAGCACATATACCTTGCCACATTTCTCCCTTGCAGGGAACAAAACATGTGCAGGTTTGAGTGTTGTAATGGCCAGAGTATAATCTGCGCAAACCGCATACTTACAAGCTGCGCCAGTATCCGTATCAACACCCGAAGGTACATCCACAGAAATTACTGTAGCTGTGCTGCAGTTGATCATCTTGAACACTTCAGCGCAGTCATCATCAGGCTCCCCATGGAACCCAATTCCGAAGATACAATCTACAATTACATCAGCCGAAGAGATGGCCTCAAGGGCCAAGATTTTATCCCAGTCATACCTCACAACGTCAACCGACAGAACATCGACCTTATGATACATTTCAATAGCGTCGGTTGCCAAAGGCGCGCCCTGTGCGAGTACAACCTTAACCTTTATACCCTCTTCAACAAGCTTCCTGGCAATGACAAAGCCGTCACCGCCGTTCTTGCCCTTGCCACAGACAACGCAAACCACAGTGTCCTTCTTAACGAATTTCTCGACCTTCTTGGCGCAGGCCGCACCTGCATTCTCCATTAGTCTAAGAAACTCCATCCCTATTTCATTTTCCCGCTCCTCTACGAAGCGTATCTCATCTGCTGTATAAATCTTCATTTACATCACCACCAACATTTTACCATACAAGAAAACAAATAAAAAGGACTAGGAATAATAATAATCCTAGTCCTTTTATAAATACTATTTTTATTTAAGCTGCGTCATCAATGCTCTGAGCATCGATCATAGCCTTTTCAACTTCATCATAGTTAGCGATCTTCCAAGCGCCACCTTCCTTGACGTAGTCGATATCGAAGTCCTCAGAAGTTGTTGTAAGTTCGCCAGACTTTAAAATATCCATAAGAAGCTGGCCAACAATCTTTGTAGCTTCATCCTCTGTAAGGTTTGAAGTATCGTTAGTTGCAAGATACTCATCAAGCTTCTGGTCAAGGAGCTGATCCATTACTGAGTAATCAGGATAAGTCATCGTAACCTTAGCAACAGCCTTGTCGCCGTCAACATTTACATCACCGATATCCCACTTGTACATCTTAGCTAATGTACCAACATACTCATCAACATCAAGGCCAGCCTGCTCAGCTACAGCTGTGAATTCAGGGTCTGCCTTAAGTTCAGCTGCAACCTGGTCTTCATAACCTTCAATGTTCAACTCTTTTTTAAGGTCAGCAATAATCTTTTCCTGATCCTTTGAAAGCTTAGTCTCAGCGGCCTTAGTTGTGTCGCCGCCGTCAGCCTTTGGAGCTGCCTGCTTAGCACATCCAGCAAATACTGTAAGCATAAGTGTAAGTGCCATGAGAATTGCTAAAAACTTTTTCATTAATATCTCTCCTTTACCGTCATATTTTAGAGTACTAATATTTTACAAGATATAAGACAAAATTTCAAATACTGTTTTATAAATAAGTAGTTGAATTCGCATATTAATAGTGATAATATACTCTAGTAACAATTTAAAAGAAACGCGTTGACGGAAAGAGTAAGTTTGCACATGCCTATTACAGAGAGCGCTGGTCACCGGTTGAGAACCAGCACATAGGACACTGACTGAAGTTCACTCCTGAGCAGTTTCCGTACACCTCACGTTACGAGGTCTTGAGTGCCTAACTTCGGTTAGGAATTTGGGTGGTACCGCGGAGTTTAATGCTTCGTCCCTACTTTGTGGGGACGGAGCTTTTTTTCGTCCCAAATAAAAAGGAGGAAAAATATGAGACAGCAACTTGAAGAAATCAGAAAGAATGCTGAAGCAGCTTTAAAGGCTGCAAACTTGCTTGAGGAACTCGACGCAGCTCGTGTTAAGTACCTCGGCAAAAAAGGTGAACTCACTGCAGTATTGAAGCAGATGGGTAGCCTCTCTGCAGAAGAAAGACCTATCATCGGTCAGGTAGCAAATGAAGTACGTGAGTACATTCAGAACGAAATCGATGCTCGTGTAGCAGAACTCAAGGCTGCACAGCAGGAAGCACAGCTCGCTTTCGAGACAATAGACGTAACTCTTCCAGGTGAAGGCGTTGAGGTTGGTCATAGACACCCACTCTCTATTGTTCTTGACGAGGTAAAAGAAATCTTCCAGGGCATGGGCTTTGATATCATCTCAGGCCCAGAAGTTGAACTTGATTACTACAACTTCGAGGCTCTTAATATCCCTAAAGATCACCCAGCTCGTGATACTCAGGATACTTTCTACATTACAGACAATATTCTTCTTAGAACACAGACTTCTCCTTGCCAGATTCGTGCAATGGAAGAGAGAAAGCCTCCTCTTCGCGTTATCTCTCCAGGTCGTGTTTATCGTTCAGATGCAGTTGATGCAACTCACTCCCCTCTCTTCCATCAAATTGAGGGCCTTGTAGTTGACGAAGGCATCACAATGTCTGACCTTAAGGGTACACTTGATACACTTGCCAAGAAGCTCTATGGTCCAGAAACCAAGACACGTTTCCGTCCACACCACTTCCCATTCACAGAGCCTTCTTGCGAGGTTGACGTATCTTGCTTTAAGTGCGGTGGTGTTGGTTGCTCCATGTGCAAAGGCGAAGGCTGGGTAGAGATACTCGGTGCCGGCATGGTTCATCCAAAGGTACTCAAGAACGGCGGCATCGACCCTGAGAAGTACTCAGGCTTCGCCTTCGGTCTTGGTCTTGAAAGACTTGTAATGTTTAGATTTGGTCTCGATGATATGCGTATGCTCTATGAAAATGACGTACGCTTCCTCGAGCAGTTTTAAGGAGGTGCTTTCATGAATTTATCTAAGAGATGGCTTTGGGAGTTCGTGCAGGTTGATGACACAGACAGAAATTTTGCGGAAGCACTTACAATCTCTGGCTCAAAGGTTGAGTCATATGAGCACGAAGGTGCAATACTTGAAAACATCGTTGTAGGTCACGTTGAGGAGATTGAACGTCACCCTGACTCAGACCACCTTTGGGTTTGCAAAATTGACGATGGTTCAGGTGAAATCATCCAGATTATCACTGGTGCACAGAACGTTTCAAAGGGCGATTATGTCCCAGTAGCAAGGCATAAATCAGTTATCGCTTCAGGCGACAAAATCACAGCAGGTAAGCTCCGTGGACTCGAGTCACGCGGTATGCTCTGCTCACTTGGTGAACTTGGACTTACAGTCCATGATTTCCCATATGCAATCGAGGATGGAATCTTTATCCTTGGTGATGACTGCGACAAGACAGTAGGCAAGGACATCCGTGAGGCTATCGGATATGATGACACAATCGTTGAATTCGAAATCACATCCAACAGACCTGATTGTCTCTCAATCATCGGTCTTGCAAGAGAGACTGCTGCAACATATGGTGCAGAGCTCAAGCTCCACACACCAGAGGTAAAACCTGGTATTGAGGATGTAAACGACTACCTCAAAGTTGATATTGAAGCACGTGACAAGTGCTATAGGTACTGTGGCGCTGTAGTTAAAAACGTAAGAGTCGCTCCATCCCCTCGTTGGATGAGAGAAAGACTCCGTGCTGAGGGTGTTCGTCCAATCAACAACATCGTAGATATCACAAACTACGTAATGCTTGAATATGGCCAGCCTATGCACGCTTTCGATTTGAGATTCCTTGAGGGCAATCATGTTATCGTTCGTAATGCCAAGAGTGGTGAATCAATCACAACTCTCGACGGCGAAGAGCGTGCTCTCACAGATGAGATGCTTGTTATCGCCGACGAGAAAAAGCCAGTAGCCGTAGCCGGCGTTATGGGCGGCGAATACTCTGGAATCATGGACGACACAAACACTATCGTGTTTGAGTCCGCATGCTTCAACGGCGTTGCTGTTCGCCGCGCTGCCAAGGGCCTTGGCATGCGTACAGAGTCCTCTGCACGCTTCGAGAAACAGCTCAACCCAGACGACTGCGACATATGTCTTGCCCGTGCACTTGAACTCGTTCAAATGCTTGACGCCGGCGACGTTGTAAACGGCATCGTTGACAACTATGCGACTCCAAAGGAGCCAGTAGTACTTCCATTTATGCCAGAGTGGACAAACAAATTCATAGGCATCGATGTTCCAGCAGAAGACCAAGCAAATATTCTTCGTAAAATTGGCTTCACTGTTGAAAACGATCAAATTACAGCTCCTGCTTTTAGAATTGATATTGAGCACCAGGCTGATATCTCTGAGGAAATTGCTCGTTTTTATGGTTACAACAACATCCCAACCAGGGAGCTCTCTGGTGTTGCAAAGGCAACTTTGACTCCACGCCAGAAGTTCAACAATCTCCTTGAGAAAACAGCAATGAGCTGTGGACTCTCAGAGACACAGACATTCTCATTTATCAGCCCTCGCGCATATGACAAGATTCGCCTTCCAGAGGATTCCAAGCTTCGTGACTGTGTTACAATCATGAACCCTCTTGGTGAGGATACAAGTGTTATGAGAACTATCTCAATTCCATCAATGCTTGAGGTGCTCGGTCGCAACTACACAAGAAAGAATGATAAAGCAGCTCTTTACGAGCTTGCTACAATCTATGAAAGCAACGGCAAGGACGAACTTCCAAATGAAAATCAGCAACTCGTACTTGGTATGTATGGCAAAGATTTTACCTACTACTCACTCAAAGGCATCGTTGAGAAGATCCTCTCAACATGCGGTATTGCCGAGTATGACGTAGAGCCAGTTAAGACTTGCCCTATCTTCCACCCAGGCAGGACTGCTTCAATCACAATTGATGGCAAGGAAGTTGCAATCCTCGGTGAAATTCACCCAGCAGTACTCGACAACTATGAAATCGGTGCACGTGCATATGTTGCTATGATTGATGTTGAATATCTCTTTGAAAAAGCTGACCTTGTTCGTATCTATAAGGCGCTTCCAAAGTTCCCTGCAACAACTCGTGACCTCGCATTTGTAGTTGAAGCTGATATGCCAGTTCTCAAAATCGAAAAGGCAATCTCGACTGCCGCAGGCAAGATCCTTGAAAACATCGACCTCTTTGATGTATATCAAGGCGCCCAGGTTGGCGAGAACAAGAAGTCAGTAGCATTTAACCTTCGCTTCAGATCAGCAGAGCACACACTCACTGATGATGAGGTAAACAGCGCAGTTAAGAAGGCTATGAAGGCTGCTGAGGAACTCGGAGCTGTTCTTAGAAGTTAATTAAATATCCGTTGTATAATTAATAAAATTAATGTATAATATTCTTTACTAGTTCTTTACTACATCAGTTGGAGGTATAGAAATGACTGACAAAACCATCCAGTTCTCTATCAAAGAAGATTCTGATGCTCAGATGAAAGAAATATTGGGCGAAGTTTACGAAGCCCTCAAGGAAAAGGGTTACAACCCTATCAGCCAGATAGTTGGTTATATCCTCTCCGAAGACCCAACATACATAACAACTCACAACAACGCACGTTCACTCATCAGAAAGATTGACCGTGACGAACTTCTTCAGACACTTGTTCGTGAGTTCTTGAAAGGATGAATAAATAATGGCTGCTAAGAAGGAAGAGTTCCTTACTTACAAAGGCAGACCTTTAGTTAGGCAGGGCAACACACTCTACTACGGTAACATGTATGACCCTTATGTTATTATGCTCACAATTAAGAGCACTACTAAGGACGGCGACATGGAGATGGCTGACAAAGTATCAATCCAGCTCATCTCAACAGACCCTGACATCTCACCTCTCAAGCGCATTATTAAGACCTCTGAAAAGACTGGTCTTTATAACGCTATGGACATCGGTGCCATCTGGCTTGAGCGTGCACTAAAGGATGCATAATTAAAAAAAATTAAGCTCCCCGATTTGGGGAGCTTATTTTTTTACTCTGTTTTTGTTTTTTACTACGTTTTAGCCAGTCTGTCGGAGTGCCTCGATAGGTGGCATCTTGGCAGCTTTGCGCGCTGGGTAGATGCCAAAGAAGATTCCGACAGCGGATGAGAATCCAACAGCTATGAGGATTGTTGAGATTCTAAATGAAACAGGTGCACCCATGATAATAGAGGTTATGAGTGAGAGGCCAAAGCCCACAGCCATACCTATCAGACCACCTATTACGCAGATGATAACCGACTCTGTGAGGAACTGGAAAAGAATTGTGTTGGTGCGCGCACCAAGTGCCTTTCTAATACCAATCTCTCTCGTACGCTCAGTTACCGACACGAGCATAATGTTCATTACGCCTACACCACCAACGATAAGGCTGATAGCGCCGACAGATGAGATAAATATCGTAAATACGTTAATTACAGTATCGAGAAGATCTACAAGTGTCGCCATATTTTGGTAGGTGTAGACACTGTTGTTGATGATGCCGTGTCGGGCGTTAAGCATGCCGACTGCCATCTCACCTACACGGTCCAAATCCATAACATCATGTGCCAAAACTGAGACACCACTGTACTCAGTCTCACCGTAGATTTCCATCATGGTTGTAACTGGTGTGTAGATGTATCCAATCTTACCAAAGTCGAACTCTACGCCCCAACTCTGCATCATGTTCTCAATATCATCTGTTGAGAAAAGGCTTGATTCTACGTCGGTTGAAACGCCAATGATTTTAAATGAAACAAGTTGATCATTGAGTTCAACATCAATTGTTCTACCGATTGGGTTATCCGTTTTAAAGAATTTCTGAGCAGTCTTGTGACTGACAATACAGACCTTGGAATGTGCCTTGAGTTCATCCGATGAGAACCAACGGCCGTAGTCAACTTTGATGTCCATAGCTCGCTGATAGTCCTCTGTGACGCCATCAGCTGAGCAGAAGCCTTCTGGAACAAGTTTTGTTGAGAGGCCACCCATAGATGACCATTCAGGAAGAACATAGCTTACAAGGTCAATCGACTTTATGAGTTCCAAGTCATCGTCTGTAAGACCACTGATTGTGTACCTTCCCTCGGATTTATTATCAACAGATATGTAAACACTTTGACCACCGGCCTCATTTATCTTCTGGATAAGGAAGTCCTTACCAGTCGTGCCTATAGTCATGATGGCAATAACGGAACCAACGCCAATAATGATGCCGAGCATCGTGAGGAAGCTTCGCATCTTATTGGCGCGTATAGCCATTATTGCAATTCTTACATTCTCTTTAAAATTCATGAATAAACCTTGTCGCCCTCGTGGATCTTAGAGGAATTGAGGATTACTTCCTCCCCCTCTGTAAGACCTTTAGTCACTTCGTAGTAGGTCTCAGATGAAGCGCCTACTTCGATCTCTTTAAGTGTTGCCTTGCCGTTTTCAATAACGTAGACATACATCTTCTCATCCTTGATTACAAGGGCCTCAACTGGAATAGTTAATACGTTGTCCTTCTTAGCAACGAGGATTGAAACCTTAGCGTCGAATCCAAGTACAAGCTTTTCATCTGGATTAAGAATTGTTACCTGCGCATCAACTGAACTTGTTGTAGTCGTTGATGAGCCCATCATTGAACTTACGATATCAGTTGTGGACTGTGCTGTTGCACTGATGTATGAGACTTCACCCTCGTACTTATAATCGAGGTAAGTGATAGTTGCTGGCATACCAACCTTAACTGTCTCAAGGTCGTACTTACCAAGTGTGAAAGTTATGTTGTAGCCCTCATAATAGTCAATTGTAATTGCGAGACCTTTGTCAACACTGCTCTCAGAGGCTGTGAGACCCGAAATAAGGCTTGTAAGGTCAATTCCGGACTCATTTCCTGTCATACCCGAAAGAAGAGCTGAGAGGTCGCCAGAGGCGCTTTTATCCTCAACTTTGGTATAAGGTACGCCCTCTTTAATAAATACATCTGTAACTTTACCGTCCTGCTTTGCCACAAGACCATTTTCATAATCGGCTCTCTCCTTAACTGCAGCATCGTATGCAGCCTTAGTTGAGTCAACGTTCTGCTTATATATCGCAATAAGTGAATCTGAATTACCAGTGCCGAGGAGTGCCTTCTGTGCTTTTAAGAGAAGGAGCTGTACCTCGAGTGCACCCTGTGAGTCAGTAATTTCATTTGAATCAAAATTTTGAGAAGCATTTTGAATATACTGCTGAAGTTGTTCAGGAGTCATGCTTGAGAAATCCGGAGTATTTTGGTTGGCATTTTGAGAGTTTTGTCCCTGTGCCTCAAGTTCCTTAATTTTTGCCTCAAGAGCCTTGATTTGAGTATCAAGTTCAGCCTCCTGTGCCTTTGTATCGTTTTTGCCCTGAAGCGCGTTGTTATAGGTTTTTGTAGCCTCATCATAAGCGTCACGACGCTCAGAAATGACCGAATTTAGCACCGAAGTGTCAAAGGTGGCAAGTATATCACCTTTACAGACAACGTCTCCAGGCTTAACTTTCACCTCTTTTGGCACCATACCAACGTAGGCATAGTATTTTTCAGCTGCCACTGAGGACATATTTCCTGTTGTATCGTAGTGTTGTTCTACATTATTTCTCTCGACCTTTGCAACCTCAACTTTGGTTCCTCGATCAGTGAGTTTTAAGATTATGAGAACAATACAAAGGAGGATAACGGCCGCTCCAAAAATCAGTCCTATCCTCGCCTTTTTATTTTGCCAAATCTCTTTCATGTAAAATGCCTCTTTTTTAAAAACAATAAGCCGGTACATAAAGTACCGGCTTTAACTGTTAAATTACTTCTGCTGTGCCTTTTCAAAACGCTTGTTGAATCTGTCTACACGTCCGCCTGTATCTACAAGCTTCTGCTTACCTGTGAAAAATGGGTGACAGTTTGAGCAAATATCTACTTTAAGACCTTCTTTAGTAGAAGCAGTCTCGATTGTAGCACCGCATGCACACTTAACTGTAGTAGGTGCGTAATTTGGGTGGATTCCCTCTTTCATTTTAGTTCACCTCGAGTTCAATATCTTTCTAAAACACTAGTGCATTTTAGCACAGTGTCAAACAAAAATCAATAATTATTTATTAGCCTCTGCTTGAGAAGATATCATCAAGGGCATCAAAGTAGCCGTCGTCCATACCAAATCCGCCGGATGATGATTTAGTATCGTCGTCGCCAAAGCCCATGATGTCATCATCAGATGCCATAATATTTGAGATTTCTTCCTTCTCAGCTGCATCGTCATCAGCAAAGAGATTCTTTGCCTTTGCAGCATGCTTGAAACCATCAGAACCGAAACCTGTTGCTACTACTGTAACAATGATTTCATCCTGAAGTGATGTATCGAAGCTAACACCCCAAATGATGTTTGCATCTGGATGAGCTGCACCAGAGATGATTTCAGAAGCCTGAGTGATCTCATCAAGACCAACGTCAGGAGAAGCTGTGATAGAGATGATAACGCCGTGAGCGCCATCAATTGTTGTTTCAAGAAGTGGGCTAGTGATAGCAGAATTAGCTGCTGCCTCTGCCTTGTCCTTACCTGCTGCACGGCCAACGCCCATGTGAGCATGACCAGCATCACGCATGATTGAGCTTACATCTGCAAAGTCGAGGTTGATGTAACCAGCGTTTGCAACGAGCTCTGAGATTGACTTAACGCCCTGACGAAGGATGTCGTCTGCTGCGTCAAATGCGTTTGCAAGTGTAATCTTCTCACCAGAGAGGAGTTTAAGTCTCTCGTTAGGGATAACGATAAGGCTGTCTACGTTCTTAGCGAGTTCCTTGATACCTTCTTCAGCCTGCTCCATACGGTGTTTACCTTCGAAGCTGAATGGCTTTGTAACGATACCAACTGTTAAGATGCCCATCTCTTTAGCTGTAGCTGCGATAACTGGAGCAGCACCTGTTCCTGTTCCGCCGCCCATACCAGCTGTGATGAAGATCATATCTGTGCCCTTAAGAGCATCAGTAATAATTTCTTTACTTTCTTCAGCTGCACGCTGACCGATTTCTGGACGAGCACCAGCGCCCTGGCCTCTTGTTACCTTTTCACCAATCTGAATTTTATGTGTTGCCTGTGACTGGAGAAGGACATGCTTATCTGTGTTAATAGCGATGAATTCAACGCCCTTAATGTCAGATCTAATCATGCGGTTAACAGCGTTTCCACCGCCGCCGCCGATACCGATAACTTTGATT
Source organism: Clostridia bacterium (assembly GCA_024403955.1). Taxonomy (GTDB): domain Bacteria; phylum Bacillota; class Clostridia; order Oscillospirales; family Acutalibacteraceae; genus UBA1227. The sequence goes on from JAKSQX010000002.1 coordinate 29,296, forward strand.
TGTACTACGCTTTCAAAATCTGCTGCCATTTCAAATCCCATGTGGCATCCTCCTAATTTAAGTTCCCGTTTATTAAACAGTAATACTATTAATTATTAAATATTAAAATACATATTATATAGTAACACGACACTTGCCAAAATTCAAGTCAATTTACTATGGTTTTGTCGTGGTTACTGCGTGCTGAATTGTTTTACCAGACTTGTTCGTTTCAGGCTCCGTTTTCTCTGCTTCCGGAGGCGATGTAGTCGTCTCCCCTTCAGCAGTTGTTTCCGGTGCTGTTGTAGTCGGTAAGGTCGTAGTTTCAGGCTGGAAATAAGCTTTTTTATCTATCGTCAAATCGATAACTCCAGCCTGATCCGGTGTCGCTGCATCCTGGTCTTTTATTACCTGTGCGGCAAACGCCATCTTATCTTTAAGGTTCGTAACAGAGCCAACTTTGACATCTATTCGATCCTCATATCTCATCACGATATTGTATACATCCGAGATGTTGAGTTCCGTAATTCCGGTTATCTCATTCTCAATAAAGAGATTCATAATCTCGGTGTAAACCTCAACCTCTTTTTCGGTCTTCAAAACCACCGTCTTTCCGACCTTGGCAGTCTTGACCTTGGCGCCTTTCAGAATGATAAAGTCCTTACTCTTAAGTACGTAAGTCTGGGACTTCTCCTTCTTTTCTGGCTCTGGTGGCGCCTCCTCGGTGGCTTCCTCAGCTGGAACTTCTATCTTTTTACCGCCCTCAAGTATTGCATTGGCATAGATATCATCTATTGATGGTGCCTTGCCAAGAACCTTTGCATTTTCATTGAGAAGAACATAACCGTCGGAGACCTCTACCGCACATTTTACAGACGTCTCATAGACGGTAATTATTAACTTGTTAGGTAGAGATATTTTAACCGAAACATCGCCGATATACGGGAGTTTCTGCGTTATGTGTTCCTTTACCTTATTTCGGTTAATAAGGAACAGGTTATCGCCGTCATTGACACCTGATACACCCATTACTTCCTCTTCGGTGTAGATGCTATAACCGCGAACCTCCATCTTGTTTACGTGGAAGAAAACTGTGAACGAAAGGACAAATCCAATGATTAAGACAATGGCGATAATTACGATGTAAAAGACTCGCATTCGCTTTTGATTCTGCCGTTGTCGTTCGTCTCGGTGGGCCCTTCGCTGCTCCTCCTTCGACATGTTCTCAGGCATGTATTATTCCTCCGGTTTTCTCATAACTCTCAAGATATTTTCAACGATTAAATCTGTTGAGTTAAGAATAGCCATTTCTTTTGCATTCTTTGACATCTCAGCGAGAAGTTCTGGATTGCTTATCAACTCATTAATCATATCTGTAAGAACATCCGCATTGAGATCTTTTTCTTCAATAATCCTTGCTGCGCCATTATTTACAAGTTCCATTGCATTGTAGTACTGATGGTTTTCTGCAGCATATGGATATGGAATCAAGATTGATGGTTTGCCGAGCGCACGAAGTTCATAAAGTGAAGATGCGCCTGCACGACAAATTACAAGGTCTGCTGCTGGCATGCAGATATGCATGTCATCAATATATTCACGAATTTCAATGTCGTCTCTATCCTCGAAATCAACACCGAGCTCGTGAAGCCTGTCTGGAACCCAAGTTCCATTCTGGCCTGTAGCATGAAGGAATGAGCAATCATGGTCATCCTTCTTCCTTGAAATTACTCCACACATGGACCTGTTGATTGAAACAGCTCCAAGGCTTCCACCCATTGAGAGAACAAGTGGCCTGCTCTCATCTACATTCATTATTGCACGGCACTCAGCACGGTTTGCTCTGATGAGCTCACCTCGAACTGGTAGGCCGGTGATTACGGGTTCATTGAGACACTCGATGCGGTCCTTCGCATCTTCTGAGGTGAGCATTACGACCTCAGCATACTTTGCGAGTGCCTTATTAGTAACGCCTGGAAAGGCGTTCTGTTCATGGACTGCTATTGGATATCCAAGTTTGTGAGCCTTACGAAGAACCGGTCCACTTACATATCCACCAAATCCAACTACGACATCAGGATCAAATTCCTTGATGATCTTCTTTGCTTCAGATGAGCTTGAAAGAAGTCTAAATAACGTCTTAAAGTTATGGGCTATTGCGCTTGGTGAAAAGCTGCGCTGGAAGCCACTGATTCTAATTGTTTTAAAATCAAATCCTGCATTCGGCACGAGCCTTGTCTCCATATGATCAGGCGTTCCCACAAAGAGAATCTGAGCTTCATCTCCATACTCTTCCCTGATCTTGCTTGCGACGGCGAGCGCCGGATTAATGTGTCCACCTGTACCTCCGGTGGCAAATAGAATTTTCATTTCTGTCTCCCCAAATTATGCTTTCTTGATATTTGCGTATCGCGAGATGCCTAGGATAAGTCCCATCTCGCCCAGCAGCATCATAATTGACGTACCACCGTATGAGAAGAACGGAAGGCTGATACCTGTGTTAGGTAATACATCCGTTACAACGGCGATATTGAGCGCTGCCTGAAGTCCAACCTGGGTCGAAAGACCCATTGCAAGCAGCGCAGCGAACTTGTCTCTAGTGTGGAGACCAATATAGAATCCACGCCAAACAAGTGCCACGAAAAGAATCATGATGATTGCTGCACCTATGACGCCAAGCTCTTCACAAACAATTGAGAATATGAAGTCGTTCATAGGCTCGGAAACGTAGAGCTGTTTCTGCTTTGAGTTTCCTATACCAACGCCAAAGAGTCCACCTGAACCTATGGCGTAAAGTGCGTTATTTGTCTGCCAACGTACACCTTGAGGATCATAGTCCTTGTCGAGCCAAGCATAAATACGTGGCTGCGCGTGGGCAGGAAGAATTGTTGGATTTAAAATTACGATAGTGGCAAGAACAGTAAGAATTACTATTCCGCCGATAAACCACTTGTTATCAAATCCAGCGAACCAGGCCATGATAATACCGAACAATAACACAAGGATTGTTCCTGATACATGGTTCTCAAGATAAATCAAACCGCAGGTTGAGAGAACAACTAAGAGATATTTACACATGAAGTAGTTTTTTGCGAGCATCTCTCTATCACGGAATTTAACCTTCTCGTCCGAGTTGATTGCCCTGTAGTTATCACCTACATCCTTTGCCATATAAAGAATAACTGCAAGCTTTGCAATCTCTGATGGCTGGAAAGTAGTAACACCTGGAATAACAATCCAGCGATGGAATCCTTCGAAACCCGCAGGAGCTGGAAGGATAAGTACTAAAACTAAGAGCGCGTATGAGAGCAAAAGAGCAGGTTTTGTGAGTGCTCTGTATGCTGCATAGTGAACCTTTGAAGCGAGGAACATGGCAACAAGGCCAGCTATCGCAAAGAACAGCTGACGCTTGAAGTAATAGAGACTATCACCGTTATTGTTGTAATAACAGTAAGTGTATGATGCAGAGAACATCATAGTAAGACCGATTGTAAGAAGCACAAGTACAAGCACAAGGAATGGGATATCCATACCGCCGCGTGCTATGAGCTTCGGGTCTATTCGTCTTTTTTGTTTAGCTTCATTAGGCATTTATTATTCCTCGATTATCCGAAATATATGAGAAGGCAAGCGCCTGCGCCTGCAATTAAGTTTACAAGTGAGAATACGATAACAATCTTTACTTCTGACCAACCACACTTCTCAAAGTGATGGTGAATTGGTGCCATCTTAAGAAGACGCTTACCTGTTGCATTAGGGTCAGTTCTTCTTGCAATCTTCTTTGTAATTTTGAAGTAGCCAATCTGAACTACGTCTGAGAGGCCTTCGATAACATATACGAAGCCTGCGACGAGGAGGATGAGTGGGCAATCGATGGCGAAAGCCAAAGCCACAATCATACCACCGAGGAACATCGAACCTGTGTCACCCATAAAGCACTTTGCTGGGTGCCAGTTCCAGATTAGGTAACCTGCGCAAGCACCGAGAAGTGCGCATGCAAGAATTGAAGCACCGATAAAGTGATGAAGTACTGCCATAACTGCAAATGAAAGAGCAGCTGTTACAGTAACTGAAGCACAGAGACCATCAATACCATCTGTGAAATTAACTGCATTAACTGTTGCGTAGATTACAACAACAGTGAAAAGTGCGAAGAGAATTGGTGAGCCGTACTGAACATTACCAACGAATGGGATGTACATATACTGGTCGCCTGTGAGACAGAGGGTTACGATATAAGCCGCTGAGAGAGCGAGCTGACAGAGAGTTTTCTGAATTACTGTAAGTCCCTCATTCTGCTTCTTTACAACTTTGATGTAGTCATCTGCAAAACCGATAAGGCCAAAGCCAAGTGCAAGGATTATTCCTGAGTAGAGTTTTACTTTTGTTGCTCCAGCAAGAACATCCTGGTACTGAGCGACAATATCAACACCGAGTGCCTTATTGAGAAGGATTACTGCAATTGTTGTAATTATTGTTGAGATGATAAACATGATGCCGCCCATAGTAGGTGTACCCTGCTTATTCTTATGCCAGTTAGGTCCGATGTCGAGAATTGTCTGACCAAACTTGAGCTTGTGAAGTGCTGGTACCAAAACGATACCGAGTAATGCTGAGATTAAAAATCCAAGAACTGCTGAAATTATCAAGCTTACTATTATCTTCATGAAAGTTCTCCTTTTACGAGATCTATTACATCCTCAAGTGCCATACCGCGGCTTCCCTTGAAGGCAACAACGTCGCCCTCTTTGAGCATCGGTATCAAGTGCTTTGCAAGTTCCTCTTTTGAGTCGAACTCAAATACTCGAAGAACGCCACACTTCTTTGCCTCATCGGCAACATATTTTGCAAGTTCACCGTAGGTCAGAAGCATATCCACCTCTGCCTCCGCGAGGTACTTGCCACAATTTCTGTGGCCCTCCTCACTGTATGAACCAAGTTCAAGCATGTCTGCAATAACAGCAATTTTTCTGTGTCCACCCTCACCCTTAATTCGAAGAGTGTTTGAGAGTGCGCGAACTGAATCTGGGCTTGCATTATAGCAATCCTCAACGAGTGTTACACCGCCGATTACCTCAACCTTTTCGCGCATACCAGCAGGAACATAATTCTTTAGGGCCTTCGCAATAAGCTCCGGCTCAATGCCCTGCTCGGCGCCGACACTTATAGCTGCGAGAGCATCGTAAACGTTGTGTTCTCCAGTAGTTGGGAGGACTACTCTGAAGCAACACTCCGTACTCTCGCATCCATCGGCGCCATCCAGTCCACTTTGTAATGAAGGCTTCACAGATGCTAGAAATTCTGTGGAGGCTTCTTTGTACACAATATCTTTTGCAGTTACGTCTGCGTTCGTTGTGATTCCAAAAGTTCTAATCTTGAACTTGTAGTTAAAGTCTGACTCTTTTACTGTGCTGAGCATATCGTTGTCAGCATTGAGAATCAGAGTTGAACCTTCCTTTAAGCCCTCAAGTATTTCGAGCTTTGCAGCGAGGATTCCCTCTCTGCTTCCTAGGTTCTCTATGTGTGATACACCAATGTTGGTGATTACTGCCATATTTGGAAGAGCAGTTCTTGTAAGAACGGAGATTTCACCTTTGTGATTCATACCCATCTCAACTACTGCTGCGGTATGTTCAGGTTCAAGACCTAAGAGTACCTTTGGTACACCGATTGAGTTATTTAAGTTACCCTGCGTCTTATGTGCGTTATACTTCGCATTTAAAACGCACCAGATCATCTCTTTTGTTGTTGTCTTACCAACACTGCCAGTCAAAGCAACAACTGGAATATCAAAAGTCTGTCTGTATGAACGGGCAAGGTCTAAGAATGCTTTTTCTGTATCCTCCACCCTAATCACTGGGACACTCGCCTCTGTATCCTGATGAACCATAACTGCAGCTGCGCCGGCATCAATTGCTGCCTGTACGAACTGATGTCCATCAAGACGCTCGCCCCTTATTGCAATAAAGAGCGCACCCGGTGTGACCTGTCTGTTATCAATAACAACCGATGTTATGTCGGCATGACCTGTAGTTGTGCCACCACAGTACTGCGCGATTTTTTCAGTAGTTAAAGTCTTCATCAATCTTCCTCTTTTATCTCTGTTCTGAAGTAAACTGTTACAACCGTACCCATCTGTACGTCTGTTCCAGATTCAACGCTCTGTCTATAAGATGCAATGTTTGCACCCTTTGTATAGCCAACGCGCTTAATGTTAAGTCCACTAGAAATTGCAACGTTGTTTGCGTCTGCAACTGAGAGACCAGTGAGATCCGGTACTGTTACAAGTGTTGGATCCATATCCTCTGTGTAAAGAACAACAACGCCGTTCTTTGCAAGTGTCTTGCCAGCCTGTGGGAACTGTTTAACAACCTCATTGCCCTTGCCGATAACCTTAACGGTGAAGCCAGTGCTCTCAAGTTCCTTCTGTGCCATAACAACTGTGCTACCAGTAACTTTAGCAACCTTCTGGTCAAGTCTTGCAAGCTCGTCGTCTGTGTACTGAGGCTCAACATTCAAGTACTTCATACAGTTCTCGATAACTTCAGCAGCAACAGGACCTGCAACGGAACCACCGGTGAATGAACCAGCCTTAGGTTCATCGATTGCGATAAGTACTGAAATCTTTGGATTATCTGCCGGAGCAAATCCGCAGAAAGAAGCAACGTAAATGTTCTCGCCAACTGTAAGCTTCTGAGATGTACCAGTCTTACCTGCTACACGGTAACCAGGAACATATGCGTTCTTTGCAGTACCGCCACTAACTACTCTCTCCATCATGATGTTCAAGGTGTTAGCTGTGTCCTTTGAGATTACCTGGCGCTTAACTGTTGGAGTTGTCTCGAAAACTTTATTGCCATCTGAGTCAAGCATTGCGCCTACGATGTATGGCTGCATAAGCTTGCCGTCATTAGCAATTGCATTGATGGCTGTAATAATTTGAATCGGGCTAGCCTGGAAGGTCTGGCCGAATGATGTGGATGCCATCGCAACAGATGTGAGTCTATCGAGTGTGTGATATGTGACATTGGCAGCTGGTTTTGATTCGGCAGGAAGATCGATTCCTGTTGGTTCCGCAAAGCCAAATGCCTCGAAGTATTTGTAGAAAGTTGTCTTACCGAGACGCTGTGCAACCTCAATGAAGATTGGGTTACATGAGTTCATCATTGCTGTTGTGAAATCCTCAACACCGTGGCCCGCTCTATGTGAGCAGTGGTAAGTACGGTCAGCAACTTCATAACTACCTGTGCAGTTGAACATCTCGCCTGTTGTAACTACACCTTCCTCAAGTCCGGCAGCAGCAGTTACGCACTTAAATACTGAACCTGGCTCGTATGAGTCGGTGATTGTTCTGTTACGCCACTGAGCATTTCGAGCATCGCCAATTGCCTGAACTCTGCCCTCTTCGTCAGTGATGTTGCCCTCCTCATCAGTGAACTGCTCTGCAATCTCAGTGAGTGCAACAGAGTTTACTGTATAAGGGTCGTTGCAGTCGAAGTCAGGCTTTGTGCTCATTGCGAGAATGGCACCGGTCTCAACATCCATGATGATGCCATATCCGTAACTCGCATCGTTTACCTCAACTGCACTCTGAAGTGCTGAGTCAAGGTAGTACTGCATTACCTGGTCAATTGTGAGCTGAAGGTTGAGACCCGTCTTTGCAGCAAAGTAAGCTGAATACTCAGATGACATCTTAACCTGCTTAGCATTCTTAGCTGTGATGATACGGCCAGTTGTTCCGGTGAGAGTGTCGTTATAGTAATACTCAAGGCCTGAGAGGCCGACGTCACCCGAACCTGTAAATCCTAAAACTGAAGAAGCAAAACTACCAAATGGGTAATAACGTTTAACATCATCTTCAGTACCTATAATCTGATTGTAACCTTTATGCTCGCTGCGGAACTTCAATACAGCCTCTTTGTCCTCATACTCAACCTGTGACTTGATAAGTACATAGGCACGGTCTTCCTTGTGACATTTCTCAAGAACCTCTTCAAAATCGAGGTCCAAAATAGCTGCAAGTTCTGTTGCGATATCCTGTCTTGTCTCATCGTCTTTCATCTTGGATGGATTGATCCAAATCTTCCAAGCATCTGCTGACTGAGCAAGGACATTCATGTTGGCGTCATAGATTGTGCCACGTAATGCAGAGACAGTTGTATCGGAAAGTTGCTGTGATTCAGCTTTGAGTTTGTACTTCTCTCCATTTACAATTCCGACGTTAACAAGACCAAAGGCACCTGCTCCAAATCCAAGGAAGCAAGTGATAAAAAGAGCAATGATTGCCCTATTTTTGAACTTGTTTTTCTGCTGTTTAGACACGTCTAAAACTCCTTTTGGTTTCCCATAATATACGACTATGAGAGTTAAGGAAAATTTCCCTAACTCTCATTTTTCTTATTATTTAGAAATACATTTTGATGGTTTCCCAAAGTGATCTCTGTATCTTTCCGCCACTTTGGGTGATGGCGTCACCGCCGGAAAGATCAATGTAGGAAACTTGATAGTTCTCTACCTTAACCATTCCCAGCACATTCTGTGCATAGTCGTCAACTTTATCAAGTGAGATGATTGAGTCGAGTTCCATATTTAGTCTTGTATTTTCACTCTCAACAACCTCAATCTGCTGATTGATACTGTCGAGCTGTCTATCGAGTTCGTCAACCTGAACCTGGCTGTAGATTTGAAGTGCAATAAGGAAGAAGAAAATCGAGCAAACGATAAGTGCCTTTGTCGCTTTCTTTGTGCTTCTGAACTCCTCTGCCCTGAGCTGTCTCTTAGTCTTCTGAAGAACCTGAGGCTTTGGTGCAGTACGAGGTCTAGTGTTAGGAATATTCCTTCTTGCTGGAGCAGCGGAACTCTGCATACGTCGCATGTCTACTGCTTCTGTTCTATTGTAAGCCAAAAGTTCCACCGTCCTTTCGTTTATATGGTGTAATTAATCTTTAATTTTTATTATTGAGCGAAGTTTTGCCGAACGAGCTCTCTGGTTTTCATCTAACTCGTCTTCGCCTGCTTCTTTAAATTTGAACTGGAGTTTGCCGCGTGGTGTCTTACCACAGACACAGACCGGAAACTCCGGCGGGCAGGTACAACCCTCACAGAATTTTTGGAATTCCTGTTTTACAGCCCTATCCTCTAAGGAATGGAAAGTAATAATTGAGAGAATACCATCTACTTTAAGGCAGTCGAACATGTCGTCCACCGAATCGCCTAATTTCTCAAGTTCCCCATTTACTTCAATTCGAAGTGCCTGGAAAGTCCTACGGGCAGGATGCCCGTTCCTACGTGCTTTTGCTGGCATCGAATTACTTACAATCTCAGCCAATTGAAGCGTTGTAGTGATTGGAGTTAAGGCTCTTGCCTTTACAATGTTCTTTGCAATGCTGCTTGCGTAGCGTTCTTCGCCGTAGGTACGTATGATCCTGGCGAGTTCAGACTCTGAAAGAGTATTGCAAAGATCGGCGGCTGTTGCTCCGCTCTGACTCATTCGCATGTCAAGCGGAGCATCATTGTGGAATGAGAATCCACGCTCGGCCGTATCAAGTTGGTGGGAGCTGACGCCTAAGTCGGCGAGTATGCCGTCCACCGAAGTAATATCTAGTTCTTTTAATATGCCCTTGATGTTGCAATAGTTGTCATGAACTATTGTTACGCGGGCGTCGGAGCCGAAACGCTCAGTGAGAGTTTTAATGGCATCCGGATCTCTGTCTATGCAAATAAGGCGACCTTCGTCACCTAGTTTCTCTAAAATTCCACTTGAATGTCCGCCGCCGCCCGCCGTGGCATCAACATAGATGCCGGAGCTCTTCACGTTGAGAGAAGAAATCGTCTCATCGTAAAGGACAGGGACATGCGAAAATGAAATGCTCATTAGAAGATAACCTCAATATCAAGGTCGTCTGCGTCACGAGTCTTATATGTGTCACGCTCGTATGTTGCAGAATCCCAAACTTCAAACTTATTACCTGAACCAGCAATAACGATATCTTTTTCGAGATGTGCATATTCAATAAGCTCAGCCTTGATTGTGAAACGACCTTGCTTGTCAAGTTCAACTATGTCGGCGTTACCGAAGAAGTTTCTCTTGTAACGTCTGTACTCAGCAGTACCTGGGAGAGCCTTAACCTGAGCTGCTACTTTCTCCCACTCCTCCTGAGAGTAGATGTAGAGACATTCATCTGGGGCTTTGCAGACAACAAAAGTTCCTCCCAAGTACTCTCTATACTTAGAAGGTATGAATATTCTATTTTTGGCGTCTAAGCTGTGGTTATAAACACCAAGAAAATCCATATACTTTGCTCCCTTTTTTGCTCCACTTTACACCATTTCTGTGGAAAACTGCTCCACTTTATAAACACAATATACCACCCGCATCCTATAAATGCAAGAATTTTTTACTGTTTTTTGCCCATTTTTGTGCTTTTTAACCAATTTGTAATCAAATTCAGAAAGTTGTAAACAATTCCTGTTAAAAACTCGACAGTTTTTGGAGCTAAATCTTGAGATCAAAATCGTTCGGTTTGTTAGAATGTTGTCAATCATTTTTCGCTTCAAATAGTTGAATTGTATAAAAGTAAGTGATAAAATTTGTTCATTGTCCCTATACGCATTTTTAATAGAAATGTTTTATAAGAGACAAATGAACTAAAAATATTTGGGGGATTAATTTATGGCTAAGTTTTTATTCCTCGTACCTGTAGCAGGTGTTCTTGCACTTCTCTTTGCTGCATTCCTCGCACTCAGAGTTAGCAAGGCAGACGCAGGTAACGACAGAATGAAGGAAATCGCTGGTAGCATCCACGAAGGTGCTCTTGCATTCCTCACAGCAGAGTACAAGATTCTCGTAATCTTCGTAGCAGTACTCTTCCTTATCATCGGATTCGGTCTTAAAAGCTGGATCATGGCAGCTTGCTTCGTAGCAGGTGCCCTCTTCTCAGTTCTCGCCGGTTTCGCTGGTATGACAGTTGCTACAAAAGCTAATGTTCGTACAGCTAACGCTGCAAAAGAGAGTGGCATGAACAAGGCTCTCTCAATCGCTTTCTCAGGCGGTGCAGTAATGGGTATGTCAGTTGTAGGTCTCGGCCTTCTTGGCGTAGGTCTCATCTACATCCTTACAAAGGACACAAGCGTACTCTTTGGTTTCTCACTTGGTGCTTCTTCTATCGCTCTCTTCGCTCGTGTTGGTGGCGGTATTTACACTAAGGCTGCTGACGTAGGTGCTGACCTCGTTGGTAAAGTTGAGAACAACATCCCAGAAGATGACCCACGTAACCCTGCAGTTATCGCTGATAACGTAGGTGACAACGTTGGTGACGTTGCTGGTATGGGTGCTGACCTCTATGAATCATATGTTGGTTCTGTAGTATCAGCTGTAACACTTGGTGCTCTTCTCACAGAAGGTAGCAAAGTAGTTGAGAACTTTGAAAATGCTGGTATTCTCTTCCCATTCTTCCTTGCAGCTCTCGGCATCGTTGCATCAATCATCTCTACATTCTTCGTAAAGGGTAAAGATGGTTCTAACCCTCACACAGCACTTAAGGTTGCTCAGTGGGTATCATCAGCTCTCGTAATCATCGCAGCTTTCGTTCTTACAAAGGTTTGCTTCGCTGGTTTTGGTGCTTTCATCGCTATCATCGCAGGTCTTATCGTAGGCCTTCTTATTGGTACAGTCACAGAGATGTACACATCTGACTCTTACAAGTCAGTTAAAAAGATTGCTGACCAGTCTCAGACAGGTCCTGCAACAACAATCATCTCTGGTCTTTCAGTAGGTATGCTTTCAACAGCTATTCCTATCGTTCTTATCGCTGTTGGCATTCTCCTTGCTTTCAAGTTTGCTGGCCTTTATGGTATCGCTCTTGCAGCAGTAGGTATGCTCTCAACAACTGGTATCACAGTTGCAGTTGACGCTTATGGCCCAATCGCAGATAACGCTGGTGGTATCGCAGAGATGTCTGGTCTCGACGAGTCAGTTCGTGAGATCACAGATAAGCTCGACTCAGTTGGCAACACAACAGCAGCTGTTGGTAAGGGATTTGCAATTGGTTCTGCAGCTCTTACAGCACTTGCTCTCTTCTCAACATACACAGAGTCAATCTCAGCAGTAACAGGTAAGGCACTTGCTATCGACGTAACAGACGCTATGGTTGTTATCGGTCTCTTCATCGGTGGTATGCTTCCATTCCTCTTCTCTGCTTTCACAATGGATTCTGTTGGTAAAGCAGCTAACAAGATGATTGAAGAAGTTCGTCGTCAGTTCCACGAGATTCCTGGTATCCTTGAAGGTAAAGCAAAGCCTGACTACAAGACTTGCGTTGCTATTTCAACACAGGCAGCTCTTAAGGAAATGATCGTTCCTGGCGTTATCGCTGTTCTCGCTCCAATCCTTGTTGGTTTCATTCTCGGACCTGCAGCTCTCGGTGGTATGCTTGCTGGTGCCCTCGTAACTGGTGTTCTCATGGCTATCTTCATGTCAAACGCTGGTGGCGCTTGGGATAACGCTAAGAAGTACATCGAAGGCGGCGTTTTCGGTGGCAAGGGCTCTGACGCTCATCACGCAGCAGTTGTTGGTGATACAGTTGGTGACCCATTCAAAGACACATCAGGCCCATCAATTAATATCCTCATTAAGCTTATGACTGTTATTTCAACAGTATTTGCTACAGTAATCGCTCAGTTCGGCGGTTGGCTTAGCTAATAAGACATAATAAAACCCCGTTGAGGTTATCCTCAACGGGGTTCTTTTTTTATTCAATTTACTCTAGATTACAGAGAAGAACGTATTTACAATCATCTTCAGCAATATCCTTGTATTTCATCTTCACAAAGGAGAGATAACAAGGGATATCTCCCTTGTTAAATTTAACCGTAGTTTTAATTGTTAAAGGTCCTGATGATGAATCTTTAAGTTGCTCTTTAATATATTCCGGATTAAAGAAATTCTGTACCTTTTCTACATCATCCTTAATAATCATCTTTGGAATAAAGCATTCACGCAACCAAGAAATATCGCCCCTTACTGGCTGGTCTTTGAGATCATCATCACAGTAGATTTGAATGAAGTTATTTACATTGAGATCAAATTCATAGATGAATGAGCAGACATTTGACATAGCAAGTTTAATCGTCTCCTCAGCGGCCTTCTGATTGTTTTCTTCAGAGCCAACAGCATTCATCATCTCAACATAGATAAGAGCTCTAAAATCGTTGTGATTAGGATTTGGGTCAAGTCGAGAAATTGTCATCTTCGCCCACTCATAGTCCTTAGACTTTTTAAGTTTAATACGAAGTTCGGTGATAATCTTTGGTTCATTCTGATAGAAGGTGGACATTACAGATACCGTTGAGCAACGTCCGAGCACAGATTTCACATCATCTGGATGAACAAACTTATCAACAATACCCGATAGCACCTCATCAAAGTTCTCACCCTTAAGTGATGCGTCCTCTCCAAATCTCTTATCAGAGACATTTATAAACTCATAGTTTCCAGTGTCGTAGTCAACCTCAATGAGCATACCATCAAGCATGCCTATAAGTGCTACATACTTAGCAACAGCGTCCTTGTCTGAATCGCTCACAGATATGCCTCTGGACTTTCGAAGCTCTGTTGGAATCTCTTTACGTCTATTGCCCTCAAGAAGGTTAGTAAAACGTGCATGAGGGATTGGTTCAGAGTATACATAACCCTGGATAATATCGCAGCCGATTTCCCTTAGAAATGCAACCTGTGCCCAGTTCTCAATACCCTCTGCAACCGTCTTCATCTCAAGTGCACGAGACATGTTAATAACGCTGGAGATAAGTGCCTTATCACGGGTCAAGTTCTCACTGTCATCGAAGAACAACTTGTCAAGTTTCAAGGTATCCATTGGAAGGTTCTTCAAAATGTTAAGTGAAGAATAACCGGAACCGAAGTCGTCGATTGAGCAAGTGAAACCTGCGGATTTAAGGCTTGTAACAATCTTTCTAAGGATTGCAAGATTTTCAAATACGATACTCTCTGTGAATTCAAGTTCAAGAAGTCCATCAGGGATGTTGTACTTCTCTTTAATCTTTGTGTAATGCTTTACAAAGTCGATTCTATAGAACTGAAGTCTTGATACATTGACAGAGATTGGAACGACCTTTACGCCCTCATCAATCCACTCTCTAATGTTCTTACAGACAGTTTCAAAAATATACTGGTCAAGGTTGATGATAAAGCCGTTCTGTTCAAATAATGGAATAAACTTACCAGGTGACATGAAACCTGTCTCTGGGCTATCCCAACGAACGAGTGCCTCCGCACCTACAATCTCACCAGTCGATACCTGATACTTTGGCTGGAAGAAGGCTTTAAACTCTCCGTTTGAGAGAGCGCTCTCCATGCGCCTTTCAAGTTCCTTCTCAGCGATAACGCGCTCACGAATCTCCTCAGTATAAAAGGCGATATGGTACTCCGTACTGCCTTTTATTGACTTCTGAGCCATGTTCGCGCGGTCAATCATCTCACTGATTGTGAGTGTATTCGAATCATCGCCAGTACAATAAATACCTACATAAATCTCTGGTTTATAGTTCTCACGCTGAATTGGTTCAAACCAGCAGATATCGTCAATAATTGAGTATATGCTTTCAACAAAATCGTTTTTATCTTTATAAGGAATAAGAGCTGTGTAGTTATCTGCAGAAATACGTGCATAGAGGCCGTCTTTGTCCCCTACTGCTTCGCGAATCTTCTGGGAGATGTACATAAGGAGCTTATCACCAATGTCATAACCAAAGGTGTCGTTAATATACTTGAAGTTTTGAATGTCACCATAAAATACTGCGTAATTAGTCTCACCAGGGTCAGCGACTCTTGCCTGAGCCTCGCGTAAAAACTTTTCGTAGTTAATACCATTAGTGAGTTTATCAGTATCAATGTACTTGCCGAGATACTTCTCATAATAATGGATGATGGTGTAGATAATTGTGTAAGCTACGGTGAGATAGCCGAAGGTCATAATTGCATAATTTAAAACCTTCTTGTACATAACCGTGGCATGTTCCATGTTGTAGAGTGATAATTCAGCAACTACAACAGTCAAAGTGCCAATGCAAAGTACAAGTGCAATTATCAAAAATATCTTCAGTCTTCTTACACTTTTTTCTGTTGCAACACCCTTGTTCCCTTTTTTGTTCATTGGGCATTCTCCTTAAAAAACACTAAAAACGAAGTCATTTTTTATCAAAATATAACAAAATAATTCTACCAAACTCTAAAGTCAATGTCAATTTATAATAATAAATATCTTTTATAATAATATAATTTATAGTGTACTTTCATCAACTATGTTGATATAATATATTTGTATTTTTATGTGGAGAGGTAGTATCTATGCCCGTTAAGAAAAAGATAAAACTCCTAGAGCGTGATAGCATTAGGACCATATTTTTAGCCGCGCTCTTTGTGTTTGCTTACTTTTTAATTTTGATTTACACCTACAATAGCTTGACACAGACTGCGCAGAACGACATTGTGAAGGCAACTTCAAATGCCGCAACCAGTCTCTCGAGAATCATTGAGGCCGACAGGGCTCAAATCGATTCCGTAGCTGCCGAGTTATCTGTAAAAGCTCCTGATCTTAGAGTTGACAACTCATTCTACAATGAGGAAATGATTCAATACCTTGCCTCTGTAAAACCAGAAGATAGCGTAATGCTCAGTTTCTTCTACAAGGATGCGAAATTCATAACCTCCCTTGGTCAAAGTGGCGAAATATCAAGCATTGATGATTTTGAATCTCATCTCTCTGATTCCGAAGTCTTTACTGCCAATGTTGCAAAGGAAATCAACGGCAACTTCGTTCACTATTATAGAAAGATAGTGGATGAGAATGGTGAACTCCTTGGATATCTCACGGGCACATATGACTACACAGATACTCTTGCACGTTGCTACTCCACATCAAGCGACATCAAAGATCTCCACGACGTTATCTTTAATTCAAACGGGCAGATAATTGTATGTTCAAATACCGAAGGTTCACAACTCGAGGGCGTTGAAAACCTTTACAAATTCCTTCAGCACAACAAATACGGTGGAACACTTCCAGATGCTAAGAATCCACTTAATACCGCTGTAGTAAATACATACGTCTCAGATACTTATAAGTACGTTGTTGCTATCTCTCCTGTAAATGGCGTTAACGATATCTACATCGCTCATATTATGCCATCAAGCGCAATGTACGCAGATACAGGCAAGCTCATCTTATTCATGATCCTTGCTACATTCCTATTCTTCTTTGTTCTTGTTGTCATCGCATACCGTTACTACAAGAACATCACTGAGACATCTAACCGTATCAAGTCAATTGCATTTACCGATCCTCTTACTGGTTATGCAAACTACGCTAAATTCAAAGAGGACGTTGAAGCCCTATTAAAGGAAGACCCCGAAAAGAAACGTTACATGGGTTGTCTTGACCTCGTAGGTTTCCGTTACATCAACGATGCTTTCGGTTACGATGCAGGTGATGAGATCCTCATCCAGGTTACTCATGAGATTAATGACCTTCTTGATAGAGATGGCGAACTCTTTGCACGTCTCTCAGGTGATAAATATGTAATCCTCACATCTCGTGATTTCAGCGATATCGACAACGAGATGTTTATCAACAAACTTTCAGACCGTATCAGTTCAATCGGACCTCTTGCTAAATCACATATCCGACTTGAGGTTCAGATGGGCTTCTATGAGATTAGGCCAGAGGACATCAATGACCTCTCTGTAAACGCTCTCTACGACCGTTGTCTCATGGCTCTTCTCACAATTGAACACACAGATTCTGGCGTTGCGCTTTACGACGAATCTATCTACAATGAGCAGCTCGAGCGTAAGGACATTGAGTCCCGCATGCACCAAGCTCTTAAAGATGGTGAATTCCGCGTATACGTTCAGCCTAAATATAGAACTAACAACGGAAAACTTGCTGCCGGTGAGGCTCTCATTCGTTGGGTTGATCCTAACAAGGGCATCGTCCCTCCTATCAAGTTCATCCCACTCTTCGAGCAGAACCGTTTTGTTCACGATATAGACCTCTACGTTATGGAGGTTATCTCCAGATTCCAGAGAATGCGTCTCAACGAGGGACTCCCTGTTGTACCTATCTCACTCAACATCTCACCTGTTGAAATTACAATGCCTGGATTCCGTGATTCCTACATCAGCATTAAAGAAAAGTATGACATCCCTGACAAACTCATTGAGCTCGAGTTTACGGAAGGTATCTTCTTTGATAATGAAGTACTCTTCAAAGACGTTATCACAGACTTCCACAACCACGGCTTCACATGCTCAATGGATGACTTTGGTTCAGGTTATTCATCACTTAACATTCTTAAAGACTTGCCAGTTGATACACTTAAACTCGACAAGCTCTTCTTCAGAGAGAGTGACAACACAGCACGCGACCGTTCAATCATCCGTTCAGTTGTTGCTATGGCCCGCTCCCTCAACATTAAAACTGTAGCCGAAGGTGTTGAGACTCTCGACGTAGTAGACTTCCTTAAACTCATCGGTTGTACACTTATCCAGGGTTATATCTACTCAAAGCCTCTTCCACTTACAGAGTTCGAAGAGAAACTCAACACTGAGAGCATCGACACAGATGATGAATTTGAACTTGACTTCGATAAATTCGAAGTAGTTCCACTCGACATGCCTCTCGCAAACAGTATCGACGATACTCTTCGTAGAACATATGCAGCTATCCTTGAGATTAACGCAGGTGGCAACCTCTATCATATGTACTACCCTGGCGATAGTGATGTAAAATTTGATGTTGTCCCAGAACGTGGCTTCTATGCTAGCTTCTGTGATGACATCATTCCTAAATATGTTCATCCTAAGGATCTTGAGCACATCAAGAACATATTGAACCCTATAAACCTCACTGCTCATTTCAAGAAGAACAAAGAGCTCGATGTTGAGTATAGGCATATGCGTAAAGATGGCTCATACTCCTGGATGAAACTTCACGTTATCAAAGCTTCCGGTGGTCGCTCAGACAGCCAAATCTTCTTCGGTTACTTCAATGTAATCGATGATTACAAAGAAACTGAAGAGAGCTTGAATGTAGCTCAAAACCGTTTCTCGGCTGCATACAACAACTTGAACGGTGTTGTATTCGAGCTTGATATCAATACTGGTAAATGTGATGTACTTGAAACTCACTCAAATCTTCTCGCAGCAGTAAAAGATGTTCACGAGTATGACCAGCTCTTTGGATTCATTATGGAGCTTCTCCTCCATCCTGATTACAAGCAGACTCTCTTGAACTACTGCACACTTGATTATCTTCGTTCTCACTTCACCACAAGTGCGAACCAGCCTTCACATACAGTTGAAGTTCAGGCTAAGCCTTCAAGAAAAGTTAGCAGATACAACTTCTATCGTGCTACATTCTCCGCACAGGCTGACCCTAACAAGATTCTTCTCACTGTCGAAGATATTACAGAAATCAAGGCAAAGGAAGCTGCTACTTCTCTCCGCAATCAGATTACAGATGCTGCATTTGCTAATACATATGAACGAATCAGTATCATCAATCTTGATAAAGACTTGTTCACATTGGCTGTATACCCTGTATCCGGAAGACGCAAAGCTAATATCACCGAAGGTAAGTACTCACTTAGCTTCAACAATATGTTGGATACATTGCTTTATCCTGACGATCGTGAGAATGCCATTCAAATGACTTCTCTTGAAAGCCTCACAACTTTCTATGAGGACACAACAACAAACGAGTTTAAGGCAATCTTTAGAGAGAAAGCTCCTGACAGTGACACCCGCTACGAGTGGAAAGAATCTCTTATTATTTCTGCCCCACACGAGTATGGACAGGATCGCTTAGTCTATGTTTTTGTTAGAAACATCGATGACATTCGCACAACCGAGCAGAATCTCAATGAGTTTGCACACAGACTTAGCTACTCACTTGCTATGTTTGATTATGCGTACTCTGTAGACTGCAACACAGAGAAGGTTGAGATTATCGGTGGCCTCAAATTTGATACTGATATCTTTGGACAAGAGGACATCACATATCAGGATGTTTCAACCATCGTAAAGAACTCAGTAATTGCCGAGTCAGATCAGGCTTCATTTAGACGCCTCTCCTACCTCGACGAACTCTCTGAGCACTTTAAGACACATCAGGCAACCCTCACAAAATCATTTAAGTCAATTGAAAGCGACAATAAGATTGTTGAAATCACAATCATCTATGGCGCAAGAGAAGAAAAACTTACTTTCTTCGTACGCCAGCTCGATAAGAACATCTTTTCGACTGATAGCTATGAGGGCAACAACTAATTACACAACTAATTACTAATTAGTTTATAAAAAATTTATTTATAAGGAGAAATATCACCATGGCAGAAAAGAAAGGCATTATTGCAGAATTTAAAGAGTTTATCTCACGTGGCAACGTTATGGACCTCGCTGTAGGCGTAGTTATCGGCGGTGCTTTCACAGCAATCGTTAACGCTCTCATCGAAAGCGTTATCAACCCAATCATCACACTCATCGCTGGTAAGGCAGATTTTGCTGAACTCACAGTTGGTTTATTCCCAATCGGTGTTCTCATCAGCGCTATTATCAACTTCATTCTCATCTCTCTTGTAGTATTCCTCATGGTTAAGTTTGTAAACAAGCTTAAGGATAAGACAGAAAAGAAAGCTGAGGAAGAGCCTGCAGAAGAAGAGCCAGCTGCTCCAACAGAGGCTGAACTCTTAACTGAGATCCGTGATCTCCTTGCAAAGAAGAAATAATAGAAACGAGATTTAATTTATGAAGACACTTTATTTTGATTGTGCCTGTGGCGCTGCCGGCGACATGATTTCGGCTGCCCTCTTCGAACTCATCGAAGACAAAGAGGGCTTCCTTAAGGAAATCAACGGTGCCGGTATACCACACGTCAGTGTGGAGGCCGTGCCAAGCGTTAAGCAGGGTGTTACCGGCACTCATTTTAAAGTAGAAATAAATGGTGAAGAAGAGGAAGCAGCCACCTTAATCGACGGCAGCGAAAATGAACCTTCAGCTCTTGAATCAGTTCATAGACACCACCATCATCACCACTCAACACTTGAAGATATCACAGACGTCATCGACTCACTTGATATTCCTGATAGAGTTCGTATTGACGCCATCAATGTTTATAAACTCATTGCCGAGGCTGAAGGACAGGTTCACGGCGCCACTCCGAGCGAAGTTCACTTCCACGAAGTTGGCACACTTGACGCGGTTGCAGATGTCATATGCGTCTGCCTCGCTATTAGCAAGCTAAATCCTGACCTCGTCATGGCCTCACCAGTAAACACTGGCTTCGGCAAAGTTAAGTGTGCCCATGGCATACTCCCAGTGCCAGCTCCTGCAACCGCTCTCCTTCTCCGCGAGGTTCCAATTTACAGTGGAAACGTCGAAGGTGAACTTTGCACACCTACTGGCGCCGCCCTTATCAAATACTTTGTTTCAAAGTATGGCTCACTCCCTACCATCACAATGGAAAAGATTGGCTACGGTATGGGCACCAAGGACTTTGAGATTCCAAACTGCGTTCGCGCAATCATCGGTGAGACTGAAGTTGTTATAGACGAGGCCCCACTCAAGATTCGCCATCCAGTTTCTCACACTGAGGAGCAGAAGAAGATTATCATGAATCGTCTCTCCCGTGTTATTGGACATCTCGAGTCAATCAAGCGCATGGTTGAGGACAACCGTGATGCTGATGACATACTCATTCAGCTCTCCGCAGTTGAATCATCGATCAACTCGGTTAGCCGCGTCATCATCAAGTCGCACTTCAAGCATGCTATCAATCACGCCGTCGGTTCCGGCAAAGAAGAAGACCTCGAATCCGTCTACGGCCTAATTGACAAATTCTTAAAGAAATAAGAAAAGCCACTAGCAACAACTGCTAGTGGCTTTAATTTTATTCTAATATCTTAGAACTTTTTTCTCATTGCGCCTGTTGGACAAGCATCTACGCACTTACCGCAAGTAGCGCAGTAAGCAGCTGCTTCGATCTTAGAGAACATTGGGTTGATAGTTGTGTTGAATCCACGGTTATAGAGACCGATGAATGTCTTCTTCGCTACCTCTTCACAAGTTCTGTAGCAAAGTCCGCAGAGAACACACTTATTAGGGTTGTGCTCAATAACGTCAGCGATTTCAATGAAATCTCTCTTATGAACTTCACCAGGGAACTTAGAAGGCTCTACGTCGAACCAGTTAGCGTACTTGATGAGACGGCAGTCATAGTAGTCATGACAACCACACTCAAGACAACGAGAAGCTTCCTTACGAGCTGTCTCTTCAGAGAAACCGAAGTAGATAGGCTTGAAGTTGTTCTTTCTCTCTGCTGGAGAGAGACCTGGCATCTCTGCTCTATCCTGCTTCTCACGATCCTCGAAGTCAGCCTCTGTCTTCTCATCCTGAACGTAGTAAGGAGCCTTATAGCGAACCTCTGCACCCTCAAGGTAGTTGTTGATGCAGAAAGCAGCCTTAGCAGCTTCGCCGATAGCAGCGATAGCGATGCCAGCGCCCTTATTTGTAACGTCACCAGCAGCAAATACGTTTTCGATATTTGTGCGGAATGTCATCTCGTCAGCAACGATTGTACCCTTCTTAGTAAGTTCAACACCGTTTACGCCTTCACAGTTTGCAACCTGACCGATAGCCATGATTACGTTGTCAAGCTTGATGTCTTCTGTCTTACCTTCAACAGGTACTGGAGAACGACGACCTGATGCATCTGGCTCACCGAGTTCCATAATCTGGAGCTTCATGTTGAGAGCATCGCCGTCTTTTGTGATTTCGATTGGGTTGGTGAGGAACTTGAAGATTACGCCCTCTTCCTCAGCCTCTTCGATTTCGATATCAGCTGCAGGCATCTCGTTTCTTGTACGACGGTAAATTACATATACCTCTTCAGCACCGAGACGAACAGCAGTACGGCATGCGTCCATAGCTGTGTTACCACCGCCGCAAACTGCAACACGCTTGCCGATTTCTGGAGTCTCACCAAGACCGAGCTTACCGAGGAAGTTAATACCACCGATAACGCCGTCGAGGTCCTCACCAGGAACTCTCATTGGAACTGAAGTCCAAGCACCGATTGCAAGCAATACTGCATCGTATGTCTTTGTGATCTCGTCGAACTGGATGTCCTTGCCAAGTTTAACGTTGTTCTTCATAAGGACGCCAGCCTCTTCGATGATAGCGATTTCCTCATCGAGTACTTCCTTAGGAAGTCTGTACTGAGGGATACCGTAGCGGAGCATACCGCCCATCTTTGGCTGCTGATCAAAAATAGTTACAGCGTGGCCATACTCACGGAGTTTGAATGCTGCTGTAAGACCAGCAGGACCACCACCGATGATAGCAACGCGCTTACCTGTGTCAGCGCCAGTTTCAATCTTATACTTATTACCAGAAGCAAGTACCTTATCAGCAGCAAAAGCCTTGAGGAAAGCGATTGAGATAGGTTCCTCAACGAGCTGACGGCGGCAAGCGTCCTCACATGGATGAGGGCAAACACGGCCGATTGATGCTGGAAGTGGGAATGCTTCATAAATTGTAGATACAGCCTCAAAGTACTTACCGTCTTTGATCTCGTTAACGTACTTCTGGCAGTCTGTACCTGCAGGGCAGTTGAGCTTACATGGGCCACGGCAGTCGCCTGTGTGGTCAGAAAGAAGAAGCTCAAAAGCGGTCTTTCTAGCACGGATTACACGTGGTGTATCTGTGTGAACTACGTAGCCTTCCATTGGCTTTGCTGAGCAAGATCTAAGGAGCTTTGGAACGCCCTCAACCTCAACTACGCAAACACCGCAAGCGCCGTAGATAGCTGTATTTTCTGCAAAACAGAGAGTAGGAATTTCAACGCCAGCTCTAGTTGCAGATGAGAGTATAGTTTCACCGTCTTCAGCGATTACTTCTACACCATCAATAGTGTACTTAATTGACATCTAAATTCCCTCCCTTACTTAATGATGATAGCGTCCTGACGGCAAACTGTCTTACAGTTACCACACTTAACGCACTTATCTGGGTCTATAACGAATGGAGACTTAATCTCGCCAGAGATTGCATCTGCTGGGCACTTTCTAGCGCAAGCGCTACAACCAATACACTTATCTGGGTCAATTGAGTAAGTGATGAGGTCTCTGCACTCACCAGCTGGACAACGCTTGTCAGTGATGTGAGCTTCCATCTCATCACGGAAGTAACGAATAGTTGTGAGAACTGGGTTTGGAGCTGTCTGGCCAAGACCGCAGAGAGCGCCGTCCTTAACCGCCATGCAGAGTTCCTCAAGTTTCTCAATGTCGCCCTCTTCACCCTTGCCTTCTACGATACGGCCAAGGATTTCGAGCATACGCTTTGTACCGATACGGCAGTGTACGCACTTACCACAGCTCTCTTTAGCTGTGAAGTCGAGGAAGAAGCGAGCCATACCAACCATACAGGTTGTCTCGTCCATAACTACCATACCACCTGAGCCCATGATAGCGCCTGTTGCGCCGAGAGCCTTGTAGTCGATAACTGTGTCGAGAAGTGAAGCTGGGATACATCCACCAGATGGACCACCGAGCTGAACAGCCTTGAATTCCTTATCGCCTCTGATACCACCGCCTATGTCATAGATAACCTCACGAAGAGTCTTACCCATAGGAATCTCAACGAGACCGCCGCGCTTGATCTTACCTGTGAGTGCGAATACCTTAGTACCCTTTGACTCCTCAGTGCCCATTGCTGCGAAAGCGTCACCGCCGTTAGCAATGATCCAAGCAACGTTAGCATATGTCTCTACGTTGTTGATGTTAGAAGGCTTGAACCAGAAACCAGCCTGTGCTGGGAATGGAGGCTTAAGACGTGGCATACCACGCTTACCTTCAAGAGACTCGATAAGAGCTGTCTCCTCACCGCATACAAATGCGCCGGCACCAGCCTTAATTCTCATCTTGCATGAGAAGTTTGAGCCTAAGATGTTATCTCCAAGGTAGCCACGAGCTGTAGCTTCCTTAATAGCGTTTTCAAGACGTACAATAGCGAGTGGGTACTCAGCACGTACGTAAACGATAGCTTCCTTTGCACCGATAGCGTAAGCGCCGATGAGCATACCCTCGATGAGGTTATGTGGGTCACCTTCGATTACAGCACGGTCCATGAATGCACCTGGGTCACCTTCGTCGGCGTTACAGATGAGGTACTTCTCCTCACCCTCTGACTTCTTAGCAGCTCTCCACTTGAAAGCTGTTGAGAAACCAGCACCGCCACGGCCCTTGAGACCTGACTTATCGATTTCCTCGATAACGTCATCCTGTGACATACCAGTTGTAAGAATCTTCTTAAGAGCGTCATAACCGCCACGAGCGATGTATTCGTCAATGCTCATTGGGTTGATGATACCGCAGTTACGAAGAGCGATACGAGTCTGCTTCTCAAGGAAAGAAGCGTCATCAGGAGTAATTGTAATGTCGTCTACGAGAGAGAGGTCATTTGCATTAACTGCAGCATAGATCTTCTCTGCGTCAGCCTCTGTTACATGTACAAGACGGCGAACAAGTTCTGTGCCGTCATAAAGGTCAACGATTGGCTCAAGGAAACACATACCGATACAGCTAGTGATTGTTACCACTGCACCAGTTGGGTTTGAAGCGCCAAAGAGTTCATCAAGTTTTGCATGAACTTTACCTGCACCAGCAGCAAGTCCGCAAGAACCTTCACCTACTACAACTTTAAGCATTACTTGTCACCTGCCTTTTCAGCGAGTTCACGAAGAATTGTCTTAGTCTTATCTGGTGTGAGACTTCCGTATGTCTCGCCATTAATCATCATTACTGGTGACAATGAGCAGCAACCAAGACATGCAACGTGCTTAAGTGAGAACAAACCGTCATCAGTTGTCTCACCATCAACGATACCGAGTTCATCCTTAATTGCAGCAGCAATAAGCTCAGAACCGTTTACGTGACAAGCAGTACCCTGGCAAAGCATAATGAGGTACTTACCTACTGGTTTAAGTCTAAACTGTGTGTAGAAAGTAGCAACACCCATAACCTTAGCAGGAGCAACGCCTGTCTCTTCAGCGATGTGATAAATTACGTCTATTGGAAGATAGCCGTAAATTTCCTGTGCCTGTTGTAAGATAGCAATAAGGCTTCCGTCGATTCCCTTGTAGTGCTCAAGTACCGGTTGGAGCAATGAGAGATCAGAAGCTTCATGATTACAACCACAGCCCATATTATTACCTCCTCTTATCCTTTATAAATATTAGGACAATATAATACCTGTAAATAATAGCACACTAAAGCGCTAAAATCCACGGACAAAAAGAAAGATATGTCCACTACAGTGGGCATATCTTTTGTGCAATTTATTTAATTTTAGAATGCAAACTGGAAGACACAATAAGCTGCATAAATACAGAGAAGTGTTATTCCCTGTGCCTTGTAAAGTTTGCCCTTGAAAAGTGCTGGAAGTGTCATAAGAAGCATAACCGCAAACACTACAGGGATATCCACAAGAAGAGATGCGTTCATTCCAGCGATAAGTTTTGATGCTGGAACTGCAAATGGTCTGAGTGTAATTGAAAGACCAGATACGAGTACCAGGTTGAAGAGATTGGCGCCAATAACGTTGCCAAGTGACAACGCGCCATGGCCTTTCTTTAGTGATGTAATTGCTGTGATGAGCTCTGGAAGCGAAGTTCCAAGAGCTACAATTGTTAGGGCAATTACAGACTCTGGTACGCCGACTTTCTCTGCAATAATTGTTCCGTTGTCAACGAGGAGATTGGCGCCGACCGCTATCGCTGCAGCACCGAGAATGAGTAGGAACAAAGCCTTACCCATTGGGATATTATCCTCTCCTTCAAGTTCCTCTGCAGGCTCCCCTTTTCCAGAGAGAGCACTTTTAACCTGAAGACCGATATAAACGGCAAAGATTACAAGAAGTACAATACCAACTGGTCTTGAGAAATATCCAGTTGTGTATGAGACAATCGCATAGAATAATGCGGCTGTGAAGAAGAATATTGCTGGAACTCTGAGGCTCTTCTTATCTGTAACACCGGGTGCAAAAGTAATTGTAATAGCAGAGATTAAAGCTGTATTACAAATGATTGAGCCGAGAGCATTACCGTAAGCAATCTCAGAATGTCCCTCCACTGCAGCACCGGCAGATACCATTACCTCTGGTAAAGTTGTACCGATCGATACAATCGTTGCACCGATTAAAAGATCTGGAATATGCCATTTTTTAGCAATCGCAACTGCTCCATCAACGAACCAATCACCGCCAAAAATAAGAAGTGCAAAACCAATGAGGAATAGAACGATTGCAATTGGTAAAACAAGGCCGTTTGACACCGAAAAATTAATAAGTCCAAACAATGTGCTCATTTCTGTCATATTATCACCTCTTTAGAAAAATACGCCTGTTATCCATATTTCAAGGCCTATGCCAATTAAGATTACGCCGCCTAAAATATCAGCTTTCCAGCCAAGTTTTGTGCCAACTTTCTTACCTATTAAGACACCTGCAACCGAGATTACAAAAGTCACAATTGCAATTATTAAATTGCAGATTAAAGCCTCCGATATGCTGTACTCTGAAATAGTAAAGCCCACTGACAGAGCATCAATCGAGGTTGCCACTGCTTGGATAAAAAGTGCCTTCATTGTGAGTTTTTCAGGGTTTACCTCTTCGTCTGATTTGCGAGCCTTAATACCGTCAATTAGCATCTCGCCACCAATATACAAAAGAAGTATCAAAGCAATCCAAGGTATAAACTTTTCAAAGCTTTGGAAGCGCTCGGCAATTGTGTGTACACAGAACCAACCTATCATAGGCATGAGCGCTTGAAAAACAGCGTAAGCACCACCTACAAGGCAAGTTTTTGGTACACTCATTGTCGGTTCCTTAAGGCCGTTTGCAAGGGACACGGAAAAGGCGTCCATTGCAAGTCCTACACCAAGGACTATGGAAAAAGCTATGAAACTCCAAGTTATCATTTAACAAATATCCTTTATTTTTTAGCTGTTCCGAAGAAACCACGAACGATTGATGTTGCACCAGATCTCATAACTGATGAGAGTGCTGTTGAAGCTGCCTGCTTTGCAATCTTGTCAGCAGACTTTGTCTTGCCACCTGTTGCAGCATTAATCATGTTAGTTGAGAGCGAACGTGCAACTGAACTTGCAGCGTTTGTTGCAGCGCGCTCAATTGTCTTTTTCTTTGCAGCATCTTTCTTAGCTGCAGCCTTCTCAGCAGCTTTTGCCTCAAGAGCTGCCTTGCGCTCCTCAGCCTTAGTTGCTGCAGCTTCAGCCTTGGCCTCTGCCTTTGCCTCAGCAGCTGCTACCTTTTCAGCTTCCTTAGCTTCAGCTGCTTCAAGAGCTGCCTGCTCCTCTTCTGCTTTGAGCTTCTCAGTAGCTGCCATAATAACTTCATATGCTGACTCTGGGTCCTGTGTCTCTCTGTACTTGAGATCGAACTCAGAGGATACGATTGCTGTGTTAACCTTTGAAGGGTCAGCAGGTCCCATAAGGCTCATTGGAGGCAAAATCTTTGCTCTCTCAACAACCATTGGAGTACCTGACTCATCGAGGAATGATACGAGTGCTTCACCAGTACCAATCTCCATAAGTGCCTGCTCAGAATTAAATGAAGCATTAGCGCGGAAAGCGTCTGCTGCTGCCTTGACCATCTTCTGCTCTGCAGGAGTGTAGGCGCGAAGACCATGCTGTACGCGGTTTGAAAGCTGAGCCAAAACATCATCAGGAATATCTGATGGTGACTGTGAGATGAAGTAAACGCCAACGCCCTTAGAACGGATGAGTTTTACAACCTGAACAATCTTCTGTACGAAAGCCTTTGGAGCCTCATCAAAGAGAAGATGAGCCTCATCGAAGAAGAATACCATACGAGGCTTATCGAGGTCGCCGACTTCTGGGAGTTCCTCAAAGAGTTCGTTGAGCATCCAAATGAGGAATGTTGAGTATACTGTTGGGCTACCTATAAGTTTTGAAGATGAGAGAATATTGATAAAACCACGGCCATCAATATCAGTACGCATCCAGTCTTTGATGTCGAGCATTGGAAGACCAAATACGCCTTCGCCACCCTCCTGCTCAAACTGGAGAAGTGCACGCTGAATAGCTCCGATTGAAGAGGATGCTACATTACCATAAGTGAGTGTATATTCATCTGCGTTCTCACCAATAAAGCCGAGCATAGCGCGAAGATCTTTAAGGTCATAGAGTAAGAGACCCTTATCATCAGCAACTTTAAATACCAAATTAAGTACGCCTTCCTGAACGTCTGTGAGACCTAAAAGGCGTGAGAGAAATGTAGGACCCATATCAGAGATTGTAACGCGAACTGGGTGACCATTCTCACCGAAGATATCCCAGAATCTTGTTGGATATCCTTTCTGCTGGAAGTCATCGATATCAAACTTTTCCTTAGCTCTGACATCCATACCAGTACCTGGCTCGAGCATACCTGTGAGGTCACCCTTGACGTCTGAGAAGAATACTGGAACGCCGAGGTCTGAGAAAGACTCAGCGATTACTTTCATTGTGATTGTCTTACCAGTACCAGTAGCACCTGCGATAAGGCCGTGTCTGTTGGCCATCTTTGGGAGTATGTAGAGTTCCTGTCCCTCAAAACTCTTTGCCACATAAATCTTTCCGTCTTTAAGCATATTATCCTCCTATATTTCCTTCCTCTTTTGAGAATTCTTTCATAAGTTGATGCAGAATCTGCGAAAGTGCGATTGAACGAACACTACCGAGCGACACATCCTCGACGGCTTGACGTGGAATGTTCGCAAGGTCCTTCTTTAAGGCCTTGCCCTTTTCTGTCAAGACGATAATCATGTTTCGCTCGTCAGCGGGATCACGCTTGCGCTCAACATATTCCTGCGCCTCAAGTTTCTTGAGGAGCGGCGTAAGCGTTCCCGAATCAAGGTAGAGACGCTTACCAAGTTCCTTGACATTTACAGCATCCTTTTCCAAAAGAGCCGCAAGTGTAATATAACCTGTATATGTCAAATCATATGGTTCAAGAAGTGGTTTGTACTTCTTAATAATCTCTTTCGAGCAGACATAGAGTTCAAACGCAATTTGATTCTCAAGTTTCAACGAATCCTCATCTGTGATTGCAGAGAAGGCCTTGTCTGTCCATTTTTCACTTGGCATTGTCTCACCTCAATTCCAGGGGCATTTTGGCGGAGAGTAAGGGATTCGAACCCTTGGGCGGTGTTACCCGCTAACTGATTTCGAGTCAGCCCCGTTATGACCACTTCGATAACTCTCCTTATTTCATTTCCTCAATAATCTTTCCTGCAACGTATACGCCTGAGGCTGATGCATGTGAAAGAGAATGAGTTACACCTGAGCCATCACCGATGATATAAAGTCCCTTGTGACAGGTCTCAAGATTATTATCAAGGTCAACTTCCATGTTATAGAACTTAACCTCAACACCGTAGAGAAGTGTGTCCTCATTCGCTGTACCAGGAGCGATTTTATCAAGGGCATAGATCATCTCGATAATGCCGTCAAGAATACGCTTTGGAAGTACAAGTGAGAGGTCACCTGGTGTAGCGTTAAGAGTAGGTCTTACTGTACCCTCCTCAATACGCTTCTGGTTAGAACGACGTCCACGCTCAAGGTCGCCGAATCGCTGAACGATTACGCCACCACCGAGCATGTTTGAGAGCCTAGCAATTGACTCACCATATCCATTTGAATCTTTGAAAGGCACTGAGAAATGCTTTGAAACAAGAAGTGCAAAGTTGGTATTCTCTGTGTGCTTTTTAGGGTCCTCATATGAGTGACCATTAACCGTTACGATACCATTCGTGTTCTCATTAACAACAACGCCGTATGGGTTCATACAGAATGTACGAACATGGTCCTCAAACTTCTCAGTCTGGAACACAATCTTTGACTCATAGAGCTCATCTGTAAGGTGACTGAAGAGCTCAGCTGGAAGCTCAACACGTACACCGATATCAACACGATTTGAGCGAGTCTCAATATTTAAATCGTTACAAACTTCCTCCATCCACTTTGAGCCAGAACGTCCAACAGAGATAATGCACTTATCACAGAGAACCTCTGCATCCTTGGTGAAGAGTTTATAACCTTCGTCTGTCTTTTCAAGCTTTAATACTGGTCTATGGAAGTAGAAATCAATCTTATCCTTGAGCTCGTTATAGAGGTTCTCAAGAACGATATAGTTGATGTCTGTTCCAAGATGACGAACTGATGCATCGAGAAGTGTGAGCTTGTTCTGCATACAGAGTTTCTTGAAACTTGAACCGGCTGTTGAGTACATCTTTGTACCCTCACCGCCGTGTGACATATTGATTAAATCAACATAGTTCATGAGTTCGATAGCCTTGTCACGGCCAATGTACTCATAGAGTGTGCCACCGAAATCATTTGTGATATTGTACTTGCCATCTGAGAAGGCACCGGCGCCGCCGAAGCCATTCATAATGGCGCAAGTGTGGCAGTTGATACAAGTCTTAACCTTATCACCATCTATAGGGCACTTACGCTGTTCAAGTGGATAACCAGCCTCAAAAACTGCCACCTTGAGCTCCGGTGCCTTTTTTGCGAATTCATAAGCGGAGAAGATACCGCCAGGACCCGCTCCGATTATTGCTACATCATATTTCATCTATTAAAACCTCTTAACTAACTACATTCACTGGGTTACCAGCAAGGAATGCTTTATAATTTTTAATCTCCTCCTTGAGGAGACGCTGTCTTGTCTCAATTGGGCACCAAGCGATGTGTGGAGTGATAATACAGTTTGGTGCTGTGAGGAGCGGACAGTCTGCACTCATAGGCTCTGTTTCAAGCACATCTATGCCTGCGCCAGAGAGCTTCCCTGAGATGAGAGCATTCTTTAAATCAGTCTCGCCTACAATTGGTCCACGAGCTGTGTTCACGAGGAATGCTCCGTTTCTCATCTTATTTATCGTCTCAGCATTTATGAGGCCCTCAGACTCAGCATTGAGTGGGCAATGAATGCTTACGACATCAGAATGCTTCAAAAGATTATCCAAGGTAACGTAGGTCACATCTTTATCAGCTCTATTAAGAAAACCTTCAAGTTCAGTGTTGCCACCCTCTGCCTTTGCTTTCGCATAGCTCCTTGTGTAAACAAGTACGTCCATACCAAAGGCACGTGCAATATTTGCAACCTGACGGCCAATCTTACCATATCCAATAAGACCGATTGTCTTACCAAATAGTTCGTTGAGTGGGAATGAAAAAGGCGCAAATGTACCAGCATTTACCCAGCCATTGTCATGGACAAAGTTGTCGTATTTGGCAACGTTCGAGTAATGCTCAAGAATGAGCGCAAATGTGTGCTGCGCAACGGCATTGCTTGAGTATGTCGGAACGTTGCTGACTGTAATGCCCTTTTCCCTACAATAATCCAAATCTATGTTGTTATAGCCTGTTGCCCAAAGACTGATGAACTTCACGCTTGGATTGTCACCAAGAAGTTCCTTATTAATCTTCACTTTATTTACGAAGATGGCATCGGCATCCTTAACCTCTTCAATAAGTCTGTCGCGTTCTTTTGCCTTGAGTAAAACTACGCGACCGAACTCATCAAACACAGAGAGATCAAGGTCACCATTTCCATCAGTAACAGTGTCGGCATCTGGCATAACAAGTTTGTAGTTCATTTTTTCTTCTGCCATAATCTCACCTTAGACGTAGGGCTGTTCAACCGTAATTACTGCGAAGCACTTGAAGCAATGCTCCTCGACCTCCGCCTTAATTGCGTCGTGAACTTCTTCGTTGGTCATCTTATATTTTGCTGGTACAACAACATCGAAAATTAGGTTCGTATGTGTCTCACCAGGTACCATTCTAAAGTCATGGAAAGTCAAAACCTCATCATACTCCTTGAGTATTTTGGCAACTTCTTCTTTCATCTGAGCAACATGCTCATTGTCAACATCAATTGGATCAAGGTGAATTGTAACCTCACAGCCAAGCCTGTCTTTGAGCCTAAACTCAGCATTGTCTATCTCATCATGGAGTACAAAGACATCCTCGTTGTCAGGCACCTCTGCATGGAGCGATATAAACACACGACCTGGACCATAGTCATGAACTATGAGATCATGGATACCAACAATATAAGGTGACTCCATCGTAATCTCCTCAATTTGTTTTACAAACTCTGGGTCAGGTGTTTGACCAAGTAGTGGTGCAACTGTATCACGAACGGACTCAAGGCCAGTCTTTAAAATGAGGAGTGCAACAAATATACCTGCAACTGCGTCAATTGGGAAATCTATGAATTTTGAGAGAATCATAGACACCAAAACTACAACAGTTGAAATTGTATCTGAGAGCGAATCCGCAGCAACAGCCGCCATTGCTGCACTATCAATCTTCTTGCCTATTGTCTTATTGTAAAAAGCCATATAGAGTTTGATTAAAATAGCGGCAACCATTATACCACCAGCAAGGAGGCTCGCCTCAACTGGCTCTGGATGAATAAGCTTTGTGATAGAGGACTTCATAAGTTCAAAGCCCATCAAGAGAATGAGGACTGATACAGCAAGGCCAGAGAGGTATTCTATCCTACCATGGCCAAACGGATGGTCTGGGTCTGGCTTTTTACCAGCAAGCCTAAAGCCAAACAAAGTAATAATTGAACTACCAGCATCTGATAAGTTATTAAACGCATCAGCAGTGATAGAAACAGAGTTGGCGATATTACCGGCAATAAACTTACCAGCAAACATCAATATATTAAGAAAAATGCCAACAATACTACAAAGAGTACCATAAGCCCTGCGGACAGCAGGGCTTTGATAATCGTTTGGATTCTTTATAAAAAATTTAGAAAATAAAGTTATCACGGATTTATGCCTTCCTATTTAAGTTCTCCTGAGACGCCCATAAGTGCACCAGGATATGCCTCCTGTACTTTGAGTTCTTCAGTGAATCTAATTTTATATTTTTCACCACTTGAGAGATTTGTCTCCAAATCACCAAGAACAGAGTTTGGAATAACTACAGCTGCGAGTGTATTGTCAGCAGCAGCCTGCTTTGCAGCATTGATAAGTTCCATAACTACGCCGTTTTTGAAGTCTCCATCATCTGCAGAGAGCTCTGTCATGCGCAAAATAATGGTCTCAAAGCCATTGCTGTCAAGTATTACACCTTTACACGTACGAGCAGAACCGACCTTTTTCTCACCTTCATATGCCTCAAAAGCCTTATCAGTGAGTGAATTTTCGCCCTCAGTACAACGAACTTCAATAATGTTCTGTGCAGCAGCATCATCAGCTGTGATGCCCTCTGCCTCCTGAGCTGCAAGAGCACTTGCAATCTCATCTTCAATATTTACATCAATACCAGCCATCTGTGCATTGTAGTTATTAACTCTACGCTCAGTAAGGAAGTAGTCGCCAACTCCGATTACTACTGAGAAGAATACAAACTCAATAAGGAAGTACCATACTGAAGGAGTATTCACGCCATTCTCAGGGTCAAGTTTAAGCTCAAGGCCTGAGAGTGAGAAAATAGCTGTGATTGCTGTTAAGAATGCGCCAAAGAGAAGTCCCTCAATAATTACAACTTTAAGACGCGCCTTACGAGCAGCTTCATCCTGAGTTACAGGAATAGGCTTTGAGAAGATATTTATTGGACGCTTAACTCCCGGTTTATTCTCTGCGCTCTCCTCAGGTTTCTTATTATTGAAAATGCTATCAATTACAGCCTGTGTATCAATTTCCTGTTTTGTTTCTTCTACTTCTTCTACGTTTTTAATTTCTTCTGCCATAATGAGTCTCCTATTCCTTTACTAAAACGGATCCATCTATGTTTGCCTGATCAAGTGAATTTGTCTCTGGAACAACTGTTATAAGTTCAACCTGTTCATCTTCACCTGTGTCGAATGTCACTTTAACAAAGAACTGTGGGTAACCTGAGCCAGTGAAAGCAAATCCCATAACGTTCATGTCTTTTAGGTCTCCGCCAGGGCCTTTGTCCTTAAAGATTTCTTTGATTACAGTTTTAAGAGATGCGTCTGTAAAATCTCCTGCAGCAAGTGCATCATCATATGTTGCTTCAGTATCTGTTGATTTATCATAGATATAAGTTGCAACACTTAGCCCATCGAGGTTGAGCGCATTGCCATATGAGACAATTGCCTGAAGGTAACGGCCCGAATCAACAACTTGTGTGATAGCTACCGCATACTGAAGTGGTTCCGCAGCAGCTGCATCGCAAAGGGTTACAACCTCTGACTTAATTCTTTCATTGATTGCGTTGATAGCAGCTGAATCACCATCAACTGAGAAGGTTGGAATCTGAGCCTTATTAGCCATTGTTCCTGTTCCCCTGTTGTCATCCTCGAGCGTCACCTTAGCAGTGGCACCAATTCCGGACACTTCAACAGGTTCTAAAGTTACTCCTGGATCATAAGGAGCCTCCCCTTTATTTTTACTGCATGCAGCAAAAGTAAATACAAGAATCAAACTTAAAAGTAGTGCTATAAACTTTTTCATAGTACAACCTCCTAAACGCAATAAAAATGCGCATAAATATACACATTAATTTTACTATATATTAATATAATTTACAACTTAAATTAAGACTTAAAATATATACAAATAAATTGACATTGGGCAGAAGTTCTATTAATATATTCAAAGATTTTCACTTAGTTGAGGTATCGATATGTTTGTTGATATTGCGAAAATTAAAATAAAGGCCGGTAATGGCGGCAATGGTGCCGTTGCATTTCACCGCGAAAAATACGTTGCCTCTGGAGGACCAGATGGCGGCGATGGCGGTCGTGGCGGAAATATTATTTTTCGCGTAAATACAAACCTCTCCACCCTTGCCGACTTCCGTTACAAGAAGAGTTACAAAGCACGTAACGGTGAGGACGGACGTGGCTCACATTGCAACGGTAAAAAGGGTGAAGATCTCTATATCGATGTACCACGTGGCACACTCATCCGCGAGGTTGAAAGTGGTGCCCTTATGGCCGATATGAGCACAAATGACGAGTTCATCGCTGCTCACGGTGGTAAAGGCGGTTGGGGCAACGTACACTTTGCAACCCCAACAAGACAGGCTCCTCGTTTTGCAAAGGACGGTATGCCTGGTGAGGAATGGGAAGTTCAACTCGAACTCAAACTCCTTGCAGATGTAGGACTTCTCGGTTTCCCTAACGTTGGTAAATCAACTCTTATCTCTGTAGTTTCTGAGGCAAAGCCAAACATAGGAAACTACCACTTCACAACTATTACACCAGTTCTCGGTGTTGTATCTATGGGTGAAGGTTCATCCTTCGTAATGGCTGATATTCCTGGCCTTATCGAAGGCGCAGCCGACGGTATAGGTCTCGGCCACGACTTCCTTCGCCATGTTGAGCGTTGCCGCATGCTTGTCCACATCGTGGATGTCGCTGGCTCAGAGGGTCGTGACCCTATCGAGGACTTTGAGGCAATCAACAAAGAACTCGTAAAGTTCAATCCAGAAATGGCAGAACTCCCTCAGATTGTTGCTGGTAATAAGACCGATATGGCTACACCTGAACAGATTGAGCGATTTAAGAAATATGTCGAGAACAAGGGCCTTCCATACTACAACATCTGCGCGCCTATCGCAGAGGGTACAAAAGAGCTTATAAATGCTGTGGCAGCGAAGCTCGCAACACTCCCTCCTATCAAACGGTATGCGGCTGAAGAGATCCCAATCGAGTTCTATGAGAAAAAGAAGAATCACGGCTTCAAAGTTATCAAAGAGGACGAAGATGTATTTGTTGTTGAGGCAGAATGGCTCATCCCTATTCTCTCAAAGATAGACTTCGACGACTACGAGTCCCTCCAGTATCTCCAGAGAGTTATGGTAAGTTCCGGCATCGAGGCCGAACTTCAGGCTCAAGGAATCCAGGAAGGCGACACTGTAAGTATCTACGATATTGAATTTGACTATGTTCCATAAGGAGAAACATGGATAGATTTTTAGACAACAACGTTGACCCAAATCAGCTCAGTCCAGGAACGCTTGCCTTTATAGGCGACTGCGTCTTCGAACTTTTCGTCCGTGAAGCGCTCGTAACCGAGGCCAACAGGCCCTCATCAGAGCTTCACACCGAAAAGGTCAAGTACGTCTCAGCCGCTGCTCAGGCAGACGCCTTTCGCCTTCTCGAAGGCGATTTGACCGAAAAGGAACTTGATATTTTTAAACGTGGCCGCAACGCCCACACCACTCATACTCCAAAGAATATGAGTAATGCGGACTACCATGCTGCCACCGGTTTTGAAGCCCTTTTCGGATACCTCTACTTAAACGGTGAACTTGACCGTCTTCGCGAGCTTTTCTCAAAAATTTGGAATAGACAAAACACTTAAATGATGTATAATAATAAAGAATTTTTCATATATTAAGGAGTTGTTCTCATGTCAGGACATTCAAAATGGAGCACAATTAAACGTAAAAAGGGTGCAAACGACGCCGCTATGGCCAAGGTCTTCACAAAGATCGGTCGTGAAATCGCAGTAGCAGTTAAGGAAGGTGGACCAGATCCAGCTTCTAACTCAAAGCTTAAGAATGTTATTGCTAAAGCTAAGGCTGCAAACATCCCTAACGATAATATTGATCGCGCAATCAAGAAAGCTGCTGGCGAAGGTTCAACAGCTAACTATGAAGAGAATATATATGAGGGCTACGGTCCTGCAGGTATCGCTGTTATGGTCGAGACTCTTACAGACAACAAGAACCGTACAGCAGGTAATGTTCGCCACTACTTCGACAAGTGCGGTGGTAATATGGGCCAGAACGGTTGCGTATCTTTCATGTTCAACCGCTACGGTGTAATCGCAGTTGAGAAGGAAGACGTTGACGAAGAAGCTCTTATGGACGCAGCACTTGAGGCTGGCGCAGTAGACTTCCTCTCAGACGACGAAGCTGTTTATGAGATTCGTACAGAGGCTAACGATATCGGCGCTGTTCATGATGCTCTTGAAGCAGCAGGTTACAAGTTCGCTCTCTCAGAAGTTCAGTACATCCCTTCAACATACACAAAGATTGAAGGCGAAGATGCTTTAAAAGGCATGGCTAAGATGCTCGATATGTTCGAGGACGACGATGACGTTCAGAACGTATGGCATAACTGGGAAAACGAAGAAGACGCAGAACAATATATGTAATATATAAAACAAGAGCCGTGGCGTAAAGCCACGGCTCTTGCTTGTCTAGGGAACTATGTATATGTCAGAGGAATGGGGGCCTCTTGACTACAAATTAGGCAACACCCTTGGTTTCAGTCTTAACTGATTTTTTACCACTGATAACTCTAAGAGTTGCTTTACGATGAGCAGGTTTATAATCTTTCAAAATATACTTATGTACACAGAACTTAAGAACTGGGTAAAGTTCATCTTCGAAAGCAATGAGCTTCTCCTCGTTAAAAATTCCATATACTATAAGTAAAACCATGAGTACTTCAAAAATAACTTTTATAATAAAGCCGAGTGTCATTTTAATACCTCCAAGTGATTTCTAACCGAACATTTATTTGATTTACAATTCCATTATACATACAAAAAACCAAAAGTCAACAGAAATGTTCGAACAAATTTTTATGTCGTACTAAAAATGGGACTTAACTTGACAAAACAATCTTATTCCTTTAATATTACTAAGGTTATTTATATATAAGGAGGCGATATTGTGGCTTTTGAAAATCTCTACTTACCAGAAAATTCAGTCATTGGCGAAGGACGTTACCTCATTGGTAAAGTATTAAATGCCAACGGCGACGGTGTCACATACCTTGCTTTCGATACAGAGAAAAAGACTACTGTAGAAGTTCGTGAATTCCTCCCAGACTCAATCTGCATCCGAAAAGAGGACTCCACTCACCTTCTCATTAAGAATGACCAGAAGCTGTTCTACGACTCATGTCTCGCATCTTTCCTTGACATGTGGCGCAAGCTCGCTCGTATGCGTGGTCTTTCTGCTCTCATTCTCGTCATTGATATTATAGAAGAAAACAATACCGCTTATGCCATCTGTGAGCATATGGAAGGTGCACTCACTCTCCACGACTACCTTCTTAAAGCAGGAGAGGGTTACATCTCTTGGGAAGCGGCAAGAATTCTCTTCATGCCTGTACTCTCAACACTCTCTACGCTCCACGGTGCTGGCATTATTCATCGCGGTATTTCTCCTGATACACTTTATGTTGGTACTGATAACAAGATCCGTATCGGTGGCTTCTGTATTCCAGAATGCCGCAACAAGAACACAGGCATCAATGCTGAAATCTTTGAAGGATACGCTCCTGTTGAGCAGTTTGGTATGAATTTACCATCAGGTCCTTGGACAGATATCTACGCTTTTGCAGCTGTCCTCTACCGCGCTCTTATCGGTATCACCCCTATCGAATCAACTACACGTATGCAAAGCGACCGTATGATGATTCCTGCAAAGTTTGCAGAGACCATTCCAGCATACGTTATTAATGCTCTTATAAATGCTCTTCAGATTATGCCTGAGGACAGAACAAAGACTGTTGAAATTCTCCGTGATGAACTCTCAGCTTCCCCTACAGCAGCTCTTGCTGAAGAGTTTGAAGCAGAGGCTTCTGCTGCAGCTTTAGAGGAGAACATTCAAAAAGAGACCTCTCACGTTGTAAGTAAAACACCTGCTGAGCCTAAGAAATCAGCAGCTGAGATAAAGAAAGAGAACACAATGATGGCATTAAAGGCTGGCGGTATCGCAGCTGGTGTTGTTATCTTAATCTTCATCATCCTCTGCTGCACAGTCCTCAAGGGACACATCGGTAAAAATCCTGGCAACAAACCTGGTACCGGCGACCAGACTTCAGCAGTTTCACCTGACACAGCAATTCAGGTTCCTACATTCACAGGTAGAACCTACACAAGCATCACCTCTCAGAAGTCATACTTCAAAGACTTCTCAATCAAGACAAAAGAAGAATATAGCACAGAAGTTAACCGTGGCTATGTAATTTCCCAGTCTATTGAACCTGGAACAGAAGTTAACCCTGGTACTGAGATTGAACTTGTAATCTCACTCGGCGTTGAACAGGCTGAGATGGTTGACGTAATAGGTAAGACTTATGATGAGGCTGTTGCCCTCCTTAAAGAGGCTGGCTTCGAGAACATCAAGAAGATTGATATGACAAATGATGGATCTCACACAAGCAACACAGTAGCTTCCACAATTCAAAAAGTCGGCGAACTTTACGATAAGACAGAGAAAATCACTCTCACTGTTTACGTAGAAGCTGAAACAACTACACAGCCAGACGGCTAAATAAACAAATAAAAAAGGAAGAGTCGAAAGTGACTCTTCCTTTTCTTTTATTATAATTTTTCTTTTAATTTTTCTCTTACCTTATTTCTGATCTCCTGGCGATTCTTCTGAACCTCAGCCTCACGAGCATCGACTCTCTCAAAGAATTCTTTCTTTGCTTTACGTTTCAAATCCTCAGTAGTAATCTCTCGGTCATACATTGGAATATACTCCTGCTCTGCGCAGATGTTCATGTATGCAGGACGGATAATCTTACCAGCATTGATAAGTTCCTCAAGTCTATGTGCACTCCAACCAGAGATACGAGCACACGCAAAGAGAGGTGTGTAGAGTTCCTCTGGAAGACCGAGCATCTGATAAGCAAAGCCTGAGTAGAAGTCGATGTTAGGGCAGATGTTCTTGTACATCTTACGGCGAGCAGCGATAACATCAGGAGCGAGTCTAGCTACGCGTTCACGAAGCTCGTACTCATCCATGAGTCCCTTCTCCTCTGCGAGCTCTTTAACTGCCACTTTAAGCATCTGAGCACGTGGGTCAGACTTTGTATAAATCGCATGGCCGATACCGTAGATAAGACCAGATTTATCAAAAACCTCCTTATCAAGAATCTTAACAAGATAAGCAGAGATCTCCTCATCGTTTGTCCAATCCTTGACATTTACCTTAATCTCATCGAACATGTGGATGTTCTTAATGTTTGCACCACCGTGTTTTGGTCCTTTAAGAGAACCAAGGGCTGCAGCAATAACAGAATATGTATCTGTACCGGATGATGTTACAACGTGAGTTGTAAATGTGGAGTTATTACCACCACCGTGCTCAGCGTGAAGTACAAGAGCCATATCAAGCACTCGTGCCTCAGTCTTTGTAAACTTACTATCTACTCTGAGCATATGAAGAATGTTCTCAGCAGCAGAGAGTTCTGGGTTTGGGGCATGAATAAAGAAACTATCACCATCGTGGTAGTACTTATATGTCTGATAACCATAAACTGCGAGCTGTGGGAAGAGCGCAATAAGCTCAAGGCACTGGCGAAGCACATTTTCAATAGATGTGTCGTCGTCCCTATGATCATATGAATAAAGCGTAAGGACTGAACGTGCGAGTGTATTCATCATGTCGCGTGAAGGCGCTTTCATAATGATATCGCGTACAAAGTTTGTAGGGAGTGCTCTGTAACCGGCAAGGAGTTCTTTAAACTCTGAGAACTGCTGCTCATTTGGAAGTTTTCCAAATAGAAGAAGATAAGTAATCTCCTCGAAGCAATAATGATCCTTATCTCCGTGTCCGGCAATAAGTTCATCGATGTTGTAACCACGATAGCGGAGAATACCCTCTACCTCATGTTCAACACCGTCTTTGTCCTTTTGACGTCCCCAAACTTCTGAAATCTCAGTAAGTCCAGTTAAAACACCGTGACCATCTACGTCACGAAGTCCACGCTTTACGTCGTATTTTGCGTACAATGAAGTATCTATTGTACTATGTTCAAGCGTAAGTTTTGAGAGTTCTTTAACCTCATCAGGTACAATTGAATAAGTATCAGAAAAATTCAATGTAATGCTCCTTTAGTCTAAATTACAGATAATCTTCATGAGATCATATACTTCGTTTCTAAGTTTATCAGGGCGAACGAAAAGTCCCGTGAATGTGAAATGATTTCTATTCATGATTGGCATCTGATACCAAACACCTGTTGAACAGTAATCAACATCTTTAAAAGCTGAAGCTTCTTCATTGATAGGTGGTAAAGCTGAATTTGAATTGACAATACCATCGTTATCATGATTCTTCTTTGTGATAATTGGGAATTCAGGAAGGTAATTCTCAAAAGTTGAGATAAGAACTGTGGTAGGAAGTGTAATTCCAGCTGCAAGTTTTGGAAGAGTTACCTTACCCATAATATTATTAGTAACTTCACCTACGAGAGAGAAGTAGTAAACATCTTTAGAAGCATTGAGCTTGCTGTTAAGCTTTGACATACCATAAGGACCCATATCGTAGAAGATATTGTCCTCCTTCTTAAGGTAAGAATCAATTGCTGCTTCATCGAATTTAAGTTTTGTCTTCTCATCCTCTTTTTCAACATAGGCTCTTACGCCATGCTGAGAAACAGGGATACCCTCTTTGTGGAAATAAGGGTCAACATAATCAGTAAATCTAAGTGCAGTATCAACAAGTGTTGCACCCTTTGCAAATACCTTTTTAGCACCTGGAAGTCTGCCTTCAAAAGCCTCTGCAAGTGTGATGCCATCGTTAACACCAGCGACTGTAACAAGGGCATGAATCTTATTATAAAAACCACCCTTGAATAAATCTGAAAGTTCATTTGCAGGAGTTGCCTGACGCTCCTCCTCTGAACCGTTTTCAAGAAGGTCGATAAAGAGACGAGCAACAGGTGCACCGAAGCCATGAGCTATGAGTGTGATTCTGTCCCAACCAACAATCATAGGCTTCTCATATGTCTTACCATAGCGAGCGTGTCCATACTTCTCACTATGAGCTTTACCGTAGTCAACTGTGCCACCAACAATCTGAGCATAGAGCTCACAGGTTCTGTCCCAAATACCTGAGAGAAGCTCAAATGAAACAGTATGGCAATCCATACCCATATCCTTAATTACTTTCTCATAACTTGTTGAAGTCATGCCGAAGTAAGGGAAAACCTTGTGAAGTAAAGTTCCCTCACCGTAACCAACAACACCAGGAACTAAAACAACTGGGTATAAGTTCTTGTGTTCAAACATTCTAATTACCTCCTACCTAGGTATGCCGAAAATAATACAGATAAAATGATAACACAATTAAGGTAAAATTAAAAGAACTTTATTTTTTATGAAGAGTGGGTTAAAATAGCCTCTATGATGTATGTTTATTTCTACACCTTGGGCTGCAAAGTCAATCAATATGAGACTGAGGCCATGGGTGAGCTCTTCAAAATCAAGGACTATCAGATTACTGACGACCCAAAGACTGCAAACGTAATAATTGTAAACTCCTGCACTGTTACAGCAAGTTCTGATCAGAAGACAAGGCAGGCAGTTCGCCGTTTCAAGCGCAACAATCCTTCCGCTATTGTTGTGCTCTGTGGCTGTATGCCTCAAGCCTTCCCAGAGAAGTCGAAAGAGCTTCTCGAGGCGGACATCATCACAGGAAACAAGGATCACAAAATGATCCTTGATCTCGTCGAGAAAAAGCTCAAAAAGAATGAGCAGATTGTCGACATTCCAGAGCATGAAAATGACGAACCATTCGAGGAGTTTGAAGTAGATAATTTTGAGGGTAGAACAAGGGCATTCATCAAGATTCAGGATGGTTGCAACCGTTTCTGCTCATACTGCATAATCCCTTATTCTAGGGGACGTTCGCGCTCTAGAAGCCTTGAAAATTTGAGCGTCGAGCTCGACAAAATTAAGACCGCTGGTTACAAGGAAGTAGTCCTTGTAGGCATCAACTTCTGTTGCTATGGCCTCGACATCGGCAAGACCTTTGTCGACCCTATCGAGCTCGCCTGCAAAAAGGGCTTTGAACGTGTAAGAATTGGTTCCCTTGAATATGACAACATAAGTGATGAAGCTATTGAGAGGCTCAAGAAATTACCTAATTTCTGCCCACAGTTCCACATGTCTCTTCAGAGTGGCTGTGATAAGACTCTAAGAGCAATGAATCGTCACTACACAAGCGATGAGTATTTAAAACTTTGTAATAAGCTTAGATCAGCCTGGGACAATACAACCATTACAACTGACTTGATGGTTGGATTCTCCGGTGAGACAGACGAGGACTTTGAAAAATCAATTGAATTTGCAAAAACCGTTGGTTTTGAAAAGATTCACGTCTTCCCTTATTCAGTTCGCCCAAACACTAATGCTGCAAAACTTCCAGACCAGGTTGACCCTACCACTAAAAACGCTAGAGCAGCAAGGGCAATTGAAATTGCAGATGAGCTCCGATGCGACTTCTTAAAGGCTCAAATTGGTAAGACTGTGAATGTCCTCTGTGAGACATACAAAAAGGGCATAGTTTCCGGTTACACCGAAAACTACACCCCTGTAAAATTTGAGTCTGATATTGACTTAAACAACACCATCGTAAAGGTCAAAATTACTGATACCTACGATGATTCTTGCGTTGGTACTAGAGCATTATAACCTCATCTGTAAGCTCAGTTCCACACGGTAAAATGCGTGGAGTGGCCAGGTTGTAAAGGTTAGTTGCTTTACACTCTAGGTCAAAAATGTGTTTTCCATATTCTGGAAGGTCATAGGACTGAGAAGATTTCATGATAATCGGCATAACTGCGTTATCTTTGGCAGCTCTCAAAATCTCTCTTCCCCTCTCGTTGAATCCGAGCACTCTGATATACGGAACTTTATGAAGAGCATCCTGTGGAGCAATTCCAAGGTAGAGTGAAGTGATGATTCTACGGATACGAGAGTGAGTATATCTTTTAGTTTTTACTATCGAGTAGAGTTCCTCAAGTGAGGTAGCTGATTGAATTGCATTATATATTCTATTTTCAAGGCCTTCTGAAATATCAGGGGCCTCTTTTATTTCCTCAACTGTGAGCATACGAAGTCTTGAGAGAATGGCACGTTCGCTGTCGTCAATCGCGACTGGTGCGCGGCCGACATTCTGTAGGCGTTTGAACTCGGCTACAGAGCCACAAGGCATATACTCAAACGCCTTCTCGTCGCCGCGCTCAAGCATAATACGAAGTGCAGACGCGGATGAGAATTCGCCGTTCTCTTTGAGGGAGTCATGCTCAGCTCCACGACGTAGGATAGGCATTATGTCAAAGTTTGAGCCCAAAGATCTCATAGCTTTAAGGTACTCAACAGCCAAGATGTTATTAGGTTTTGAAATGATATCTGCAATCTTATCACCGTAGAGTTTTCTCACAGCATTTTCACGTGCCACAGCATATGTTATACCACCTGTGAGTTCCTCTTTAATCTGTTCATGAACCTTAATATCACATACAGCATCTGCTGCTTTAATAAGCATCTCTTTGTCTGCAGTCTCACAACCAAAGGCAAGTGCATCAACACAACCGAGGCCCTGAAGGATGGACAAGCCACCCTTTGCAAAGAGCTCAGCAGTTGATACTGCCCATGGAACAGGTAATTCTATAACCAAATCCACACCGTCGAGAAGTGCAGCCTTTGCCCTGGCGCGTTTGTCCATTATGGCAACGCTGCCGCGTTGCACAAAGTTGCCGCTCATTACTGCAACTACGTGTGTTGCGCCCTCTTCGCGGCACTTTGTAACCATATACTGGTGTCCGTTATGATAAGGATTATACTCGGCAACAAGACCTACTGTCTTCATAGAATCACCCCTTAAAATAGAATAAATATTACACTTCAATTTTATTCCAAAAAACACTTAAAGTAAACAGATTGACCGAAGTAATTATTTATATTATAGTATTAATGTTAATTATGTATCTCTAGGAGAAAAGCAATGAAAATTCTTGTAGTAAACTGTGGTAGTTCATCGCTCAAATATCAGCTTATTGATATGGATGGTGAGAAGATGCTCGCCAAGGGTCTCTGCGAAAGA
The DNA here is from genome assembly GCA_024403955.1 of Clostridia bacterium. Taxonomy (GTDB): domain Bacteria; phylum Bacillota; class Clostridia; order Oscillospirales; family Acutalibacteraceae; genus UBA1227. Next base: position 74,224 of record JAKSQX010000002.1, read on the forward strand.
ATCGGCGTAGATGGCCATTTTGAGGGCAAGACACCAGACGGTAGAAAAACTGAAAACAACAACATTCTCAACAACCATACAGAAGCATTTATGGAAGTTAAGAAAGCGCTCACAGAAGGTGAGACAAAAGTTATCGACTCACTCGATGAGATTGACGCTATTGGTCACCGCATAGTACAGGGTGGCGCTCTCTTCAACGACAGCGTGCTTGTTACTGAAGAAGTTAAAAAAGGTATCGAGTCACTTATCGACCTCGCACCTCTCCATAATGCGGCACATCTTCAAGGTATAAATGCATGCCAGGAAGTATTTGGAATGGATAAGCCTGAAGTTGTTGTATTTGACAACGCGTTCCACTCAACAATGCCTCCTAAGGCATTCATCTTCCCTGTACCATATGAGTACTATGAAAAGTACAAAGTTCGCCGTTACGGCTTCCACGGCACATCACACAGATATGTTTCTAAGAGACTCTCCGAGATTTGGGGCACAAGCCTCGAGGGTAAAAAAGTAATCGTTGCACACATCGGTAACGGCTCTTCCCTCTCAGCTATCAAAGACGGTAAAGTAATCGATACCACAATGGGCATCACTCCTCTTGACGGCTTTATCATGGGCTCACGTTGTGGTGGTGTTGATCCTTCAGCTATCACATATATTCAGGCCAAAGAAGGCCTCACACCAGCAGAGACAGACCAGATGATGAATAAAAAGTCAGGTCTTCTCGGCATCTCAGGTGTATCATCTGATATGCGTGACGTTGAGAAAGCAGCCGCTGACGGCAATGAGCGTGCACAGCTCGCTCTCGATATCCTTGAATACCAGGTTACTAAGTACATGGGTGCATTTGTCGCAGCACTCGGTGGTGTAGATGCAATCTGCTTCACAGCTGGTGTTGGTGAAAACAGTCCAAGTCTAAGACAGGCTGTATGCGAGAACTTAAGCTTCCTCGGCATTGAAATTGATGCTGACAGAAACCGTATTCGCGGTGAGGAACTTAAGATTTCTACTGAGAACTCAAAAGTTGAGGTTTACGTAATCCCTACAAATGAGGAACTTATGATTGCCCGTGATACAAGGGAAATCGTAGAAAAACTCTAATACAATAATAAAAAGGCTCCAGTTTCTGGAGCCTTATTTTTTATACTATTTTATTTTGAAATGTAATAGAAGTCATCCTCAGGAACAACAATACTTTGGTCGAAGCTATTTAGAGCACCGAGGAATTCTCCGAGGATTGTCTTCATATCCTCGCCGTACTTACAAGTGAGGCTTGAGCCCGGTATAACTTCCTTTGCCTCATCCACTGTTGCTGCGAGTTCAAATTTTACAAGAAGGTCAGGAGCTGTTGTCTGGCTACTTACGTTCTTTTCAGAGGATTTATACTCCTTAATAAATGTTGATACAGCCTTTGGATGTGATGCTGCAAAGTCGGCATTTGCAATTAGAACAGTGCTGCAAATCTTACTGTTCTCGAAATCAGTTCCCTTGATAGCTGCCTCCCAAAGGTCAGACACATCAAGGCCCACGTTCTCGTTGCTATTCTTTGCAGCAGATGTTGAAGCAAGTGGCTCAGGGAGAGCACAGTGGAGCACTCTACCCTTCTCTACAAGATCAGCAATTGCCTTATCACTGTAGTCTGTATTAGCTGTAATTGAGAGATCATTTGCTTTGAAAATATAGTTCATTACTGGTACAGAGATTGAACCGAAGCCGCAGTAGAACTTGCCATTAAAGCCCGAGAAGTCTTTTGCACTGATTGAAACTTCGCCGAGTTCAACAAGGTAGAGGTTTGAGAAAGAACTAATTGCAATAACCTGAACCTTACCCTTGTTCTCCTTGTAAATCTTCAAGGCATCTGTTGTAGTTACAGCAGCGATATCGATCTCACCAGATACAAGCTTTTCAGCAATATCTTTTGTGTCGTCAACGATTTCATACTTGTAATCACCAACAGACTTTTTGCTATCAACTGAATCAAAGAGATAAACCATACCAATGGCAGCCGAATTCTTTTCAGCTACAAGGTTGATTGTTCTTGATTCCTCTTTCTTCGCCGCTGTTGTCGTAGGTTTAGAAACAACCATAGTCGCAGCCTCTTCAAAAGAAGGCTTCTCAGGAAGTTTTGTACATCCAAAAAGAAGAACAACAAAGCTTAAAGAAAGAAGTAGTGCAATTACTTTTTTCATAGCAATCCCTCATAAAAAAACTTAGTGCATAATACATTTATATTATGCACTAAGTAAGTTTATTATTCAAGGTTAATTACGCTGTCCGCGATATCAATATCTTCCGCGATATGTGATACCAAAATGACAGCTTTTTCTTTTGAAAACTCTTTTACTAATCGAGTGGCTTTCTGCTTATTCTCAGCATCTAGGCCGCAAAACGGCTCATCGAGTAGAAGTACATCTCCATCATAGAGAAGTGCCCTACAAAGGCATACACGTTGACGCTCACCGCCGGAGAGTTCATCAGGATGTTTATCCCAAAGGTCCTCTGTAATTCCGAGCTTTAAAAGACATTCTTTTATCTCTTCCTCAGACCTATCAGTGACAACTGAGATATTCTTTAATGCTGTATACCAAGGGAGCAGGCGTTGATCTTGAAAAACGTATGAGATCTTTGAAGCATTTAGAATTATCTCGCCACTTGATGGCGTAAGTAGTCCAGAAATGAGATTTAAAAGAGTGGTCTTTCCATATCCAGATGGAGCGATTATCGCTGTTATGCCAGTATCTGGAATAGTGAGATTTAAGTTCTCATAGATATGAGCGAAGGTAACATTCTTTATTTCAATCATTTTGCTACCCCCTTCTTTGGTGAGAACTTTTCAATAAGCATCTTTGTGAGCTTATCAAAAATCACACTGAGGATTACTACCATTGCAGTCCAAGCGAACATCTCATCTGTAATAAGGTAGAACTTTGTCTCCCAGATGCTATTACCAATTGAAGGTAATGCACGGCAGATTACTTCTGCCGCAATGCCGGCCTTCCAGCAGAGGCCAAGGCCTGAGCCAATGGCCGCCATGTTGTACGGCATGAGACTTGGAAGGTAAACGTGTTTTACCTTCTCCATTCCCGTCATGCCGTATACCTGCGCCATTGCGAGTAAGCCTTTGTCCACATTCTGAAGGCCGACCCTGATATTACTCCAAACAACTGGGGTCACCATCAAAATGCAGATGATTACTGGCACGTAATTCTTACCAGCCCACATGAGCGCAAGGATGATAAAGGATGCAACAGGAGTTGCCTTTATCACGCTGATTGCAGGTCTGATAAAAGCATCAAAAAATGAAAATCTATAAGCAAGAACCGAAAGGATAACCGACAGGATATATCCCAAAATAAAGCCACTTAAAATTCTAAGTATAGAAAACAGAATTGTCTTCCAAAAAGATAGTGTGATGCCAAGCCGAGAGAGTGCAATGAGCACTGTATGAGGCGATGCAAAGAGTAACTCCTCACCAATTATAAAGGCAAGTAGTTCCCAAAGTGCAATCCAAATGACAGCCACTATCAAATACTTAGTAGTAGAAGTTTTCATCCGGTAACTTTCCTCCAATTGAATCTGGGTTGTAATCGAAGAGAACTTTGCAGAAGCCCTCCATCATTGTCTTCATCTCATCGCCAGTAGCGAAGATAATGTTACATCTTGGCAATGCGCTCTTTGCAACACCAGCAGTTGCAACAATACCGAGATCAGCAATAGTATTTGCTGTATCGTCAATCTTTGCCTTGTCATTTACAAGGCTTACTGAGTTCTCATAGTCCTCAAGGAACTTTGCTACAGCGTCAGGATTAGCCTCTAAGAATGCTGTGTTTACTGCAACGCATCCCATTGCGATTGGTGCGCCACCATTCCACTCATCTTCAAGTGACAATGCAACTCTCATGTCGGAGTTCTTTGCAAGAAGTGCTGTAACAGCTGGCTCAGGGAGAAGTAATACATCAGCTTTTCCTGAGACAGCAAAAGCTACCAAATCATTGTGAGTTGTGTAAGTGAAATCTAAAGTTACATCCTCGCCTACCTTAAGGCCATTCTCTTCAAGAATGTAATCTAAAATGTACTCAGGTGTTGAACCCTGACCACTGACATAAATCGTCTTACCCTTTAAGTCTGCAACGCTCTTGATGCTGTTGCCCTTTTCAAGGATGTAAAGAACACAGCCCGTGTTGAGAGCAAGTAATTTAACCTTGCCACCTGTCTTGTTGTAGAGTGTTGCTGCAGCATTTGTTGGAAGAGCCGCAATATCAAAATCTCCACTTACAAGTTTGCCAGTGATTTCATCTGGACCAGCACAAACTTCATAGTCATAATTCTTAAGCATGTAAGCCATGCCCATACCTGTTGGGCCCTGAAGTGTTGCTACCTTAACTGTTGAGGTATCAACAGGGGTCTTTGCACATGCTGCAAAACTAAATACGAATGCGAGTACAAGTAATAACGAAATTATCTTTTTCATAGTCTTTCCTTCCAGGAATTATTTTGTTGCGCAAACAGCTTTTGCAGATACGCCGTCTACTCTACCAATCTTTCCTGAAAGAGCATTTATAATATCCATTGGCGCATCGATTACTACACTAATAACATTTAAGTTCTTTTCTGTATGAGGCAGTCCCATACGCCCAATGATATATTCTGAATACTCGTGGAGCACTTCATTAACCTTTGGGGCAGAGGCTATATCCTCAACAATAATGCCGAGTACTGCTACTCTCTTTTCCATCCGTTTTTCCTCCTTTCAAAACAAAAAGGGTTACGCAAAAATTGCGTAACCCATTATTGTTCAAAAAATATGAAATTAAGCTCAAAGCTTTCACCTCAAGAATAATCTTTCGGTGTCAGGTTTACGCACCCTTATTATATAAGAGTAATAAGATTACGTCAACCAAAAACAATTAGTCTTCCTTCTTCTTTGCGTCTGCAAGGTAAATAGCCCAATACATAACGCCAACAAGAATAGCACCACCGATGATGTTACCGATAGTAACAGGGATCAAGTTGTTAACGAAGAAGTTGCCCCATGTAAGTCCTTCAGGAGCAGCGCCTGTAGCCTTAGCTGCGAAGAGACCAGCTGGTACATAATACATATTAGCAACACTATGCTCGAAACCAGCAAGTACGAAGAGCATGATTGGAAGATAAACAGCAACGAGTTTTCCGCCAACTGATTTAGCTGCGAAGCTCATCCATACAGCGATACAAACAAGGAAGTTACATGCAATACCCTTAAGGATAGCTGGACCAAATGCAAGGTTAGCCTTACCTGTAGCAACAGAGATTGTTGTAGCTGCAACAGCACCGTCAAAGAGACCGAACTGACCACAGTAGCAAGCGATAAGAGCTACAAGGATAGAACCTACGAAGTTACCGAGATAAACGATACCCCAGTTCTTAAGCATAGCACCCCATTTAACGTCACCAGTAAGAACTGATACGATGATAAGGTTGTTACCTGTGAAGAGCTCTGAACCTGCAACAAGTACCATAAGAAGACCAACTGGGAAGATGCAAGCACCTACGAGTTTTCCTACGCTACCTGTGAGTGTAGCACTTGCTGTGTTAGCGCCTACTGCTGCCATAGCAATAAACATACCTGCGAGAATACCGAGCAAGAAAAGTTTATAAGGCTTATTTCCTGCTTTTGCTTTACCGATGCCAATAACATTATTAGCAACTTCTGCTGGTGTAAACATAATTAAACACCTTTCCAAAATAATATGCATCTATTATAACATCATAGATACAATAAAAAAAGACCGGGTCTTGCGACCCGGTCAAATTTTGACAATTATTTGATAACCTTTGATCTATCAACATAATGAGTATGGAGAATCTCATGAGCCTTGTGGCTGTTTGGTTCACCGAAGTACTCAGGATAGATGATATCCATAACTGCAGAGTTCTTGTGTGACTTTCTCTGTGGAAGGTCAAGGTCCTCTTGATAGAGAACGCCTGCACGGAGTGCCTTAACGTCAACAGTCTCGCGAACCCAGTTAGGCTGGATTGGCTGACCACCGCCGTTGATACAACCGCCTGGGCAGCACATGATCTCAATAAAGTGATAGTTCTTCTCACCAGCGCGAACTGCCTCAAGAACTTTCTTCGCATTCTCAAGACCTGATGCTACACATACGTTGAGTGTAAGGTCGCCAACTTTGTAAGATACTTCCTTGACACCCTGCATACCACGAACGTCCTTGTAGTCTACGCTTGGAAGATCCTGTCCTGTGAGTACATCAACAGCTGTACGAAGAGCTGCTTCCATAACACCACCAGTTGCACCAAAGATAACAGCAGCACCTGTACCCTCACCAAGAGGTGAATCGAATTCTTCATCAGGAAGGTTATCCCACTGAAGACCAGCGCGCTTAATCATCTTAACAAGTTCACGAGTTGTAAGAGCGTAATCAACATCAGGAACACCTGCTGCCTGCATCTCTTCACGACCTGCCTCGAACTTCTTAGCTGTACAAGGCATAATTGAAACAGAAACGATGTCCTTTGGATCAATACCGTTCTTCTCAGCCCAGTATGTCTTGATACAAGCACCGAACATCTGCTGTGGTGATTTACATGTTGAAAGGTTAGGAAGGAAGTCTGGGAAGTAATGCTCACAGTACTTAATCCAACCTGGTGAACATGAAGTAATCATTGGAAGTACGCCGCCATTTTGGATACGGCCGATGAGCTCTGTGCCCTCTTCCATGATTGTAAGGTCAGCTGTGAAGTTAGTATCAAATACCTTATCAAAGCCGAGTCTGCGAAGAGCAGCTACCATCTTGCCCTTGCCCATTGTTCCGATTGGCTTACCAAAGCCCTCTGCGATTGCTGCACGAACTGCAGGAGCAGTCTGAACTACAACAGTCTTTGATGGGTCATTGATTGCTGCGAAGATATCACTAATCTGATCCTTCTCAACAAGAGCGCCAACAGGACAAGCCTCGATGCACTGTCCGCAGTTTACGCAAGCTACATCTGCAAGCTTTGTCTCGAATGCACAACCGATTGTTGTGTCGAAACCTCTGTGATTTGCGCCGATAACGCCTGTTTGTGAACGACAAGCAGCTACGCAGCGACGGCAAAGGATACATTTGCTATCATCACGAACGATAGATGGTGAGCTCTCATCAAGCTCAACCTCTGTCCTCTCACCCTTATATTTGTCAAAAACAACGCCAAAGTTGTGAGCGAGTGTCTGGAGTTCGCAGTTCTCTGAACGGTCACATGCCAAGCATTCACAGTTGTGGTTTGACATAATAAGTTCAAGTGTCTTTTTGCGAGCCTTCAAAACGCGATCGGAACGTGTCTTGATTTCCATGCCCTCAGATACAGGCATTACGCAAGCAGCAACAAGAGTTCTAGCACCAGTTACTTCAACAACACAGATACGGCAAGCGCCGATCTCGTTCTTGTTCTTCATGTAGCAGAGTGTAGGAATCTCAATGCCGATAGTTCTTGCAGCTTCAAGAATTGTAGTACCAGCAGGTACACTGACAGGTGTACCGTTAATTGTAATATTAATCATATCCATAAAGCACACCCTCCCTTAATCCTTTGTGATTGCGTCGAAAGCACAATTCTGCATGCAGACACTGCACTTAACGCACTTCTCATGGTCAATTACATGTGGTTCCTTAACGTTACCAACAATAGCATTTACTGGACAGTTTCTAGCACACTTTGTACAACCTACGCACTTCTCTGGGTCAATTGTAAATGTAAGGAGTGGACGGCAAACGTGTGCTGGGCACTTCTTATCAACAATATGAGCCTCATACTCATGATGGAAATATCTGAGTGTTGAGAGTACAGGGTTTGGAGCTGTCTGTCCAAGACCACAAAGAGAGTTGTCCTTGATATGAGCTGCGAGCTCTTGAAGCTCATCGATGTCACTCATCTCACCTTCGCCACTTGTGATATTCTCAAGAAGTTCATAAAGTCTTCTTGTACCGATACGGCAAGGTGTACATTTACCGCAAGACTCATCAACTGTAAAGTCGAGGAAGAACTTAGCGATATCAACCATACAGTTATCTTCGTCCATTACGATAAGTCCACCAGAACCCATCATAGAACCGATAGCAATAAGGTTGTCATAGTCGATTTCAACGTCGAAGTGCTCTGCTGGGATACATCCACCAGATGGGCCACCTGTCTGAGCAGCCTTGAACTTCTTACCGTTAGGAATACCGCCACCGATCTGCTCAACAACAGTACGGAGAGTTGTTCCCATAGGAACCTCTACAAGACCTGTGTTGTTGATCTTACCGCCGAGTGCGAATACCTTTGTACCCTTTGACTTTTCAGTACCCATTGCTGAGAACCAATCTGCGCCATTAAGGATAATCTGAGCAACGTTTGCATATGTCTCAACGTTGTTAAGAATTGTTGGGCTCTGGAAGAGACCCTTAACTGCTGGGAATGGTGGACGTGGACGAGGCTCGCCACGCTTACCTTCGATAGAAGTCATAAGAGCTGTTTCCTCACCACATACAAACGCACCAGCACCAAGACGGATGCCGATATCGAAGCAGAAGTCTGTTCCCATGATGTTATCACCAAGAAGGCCATATTCCTTAGCCTGCTTGATAGCGATGTTAAGACGTTTAACAGCTACAGGATACTCTGCACGAACGTAGATATAACCCTGCTTAGCGCCAATAGCCTTACCAGCGATTGTCATTGCTTCAAGGAGTGCATGTGGGTCGCCCTCAAGAACAGAACGGTCCATGAATGCACCTGGGTCACCCTCGTCTGCGTTACAGCATACAAACTTCTGAGGAGCTTCGTTCGCAGCTGCGAATGACCACTTCTTACCTGTTGGGAAGCCAGCACCACCACGGCCACGAAGACCAGATGCAAGCATTGTGTCGATTACATCCTGAGATGACATCTCAGTGATTACTTTGTAGAGAGCAGCATAACCGTCACGAGCGATATATTCATCAATATTTTCCGGATCAATGATACCGCAGTTACGGAGAGCGATTCTCTTCTGAAGTTTATAGAATGTTGTGTCCTCAAGAGACTGACATGTAATGCCATTCTCAACGAGGAGATAATCTGTAACAACCTGTCCACCAAGGATGTGCTCCTGATAAACACGAGCTGCCTTCTCAGCATCCATCTTTACATAAGTTGTTCTATTATCGCCTTCAACAACTTCAACGATAGGCTCGTACTGGCACATACCGACACAACCAACCTGGCCTACCTTACAATTAGCATTACCAGCAGCTGCTTCAATAAAAGCATCGTAAACTGGCATAGCGCCTGCTGCGATTCCGCAAGTTGCGAGACCTACAAGTACTCTGTACTGTCCAGGTGCAGAAGCGCTAAAAACTTTAGCATTAACGTCAGCCTTTATAGCTTGAATCTCAGCCCATGTTTTCATATTCAGCTTCCTCCCTTTCAAATTCTCTGTACTTCTCAATGATGTCAGCAACTTCAGATGCCTTCAAACGGCCATAAACGTCTGAACCGTTAACCATCATTACAGGTGCAAGTCCGCACGCACCAACGCAACGGCATGCCTCGATTGAGAACATACCATCTTCAGTGCATTCACCTGGTTCGATTTCAAGGATTTCACAGAGCTTATCAAGAACCTCACGTGAACCCTTAACGTAACAAGCAGTACCAAGACATACGCTAATCTGGTACTTACCCTTTGGTGAAAGATTGAACATAGAATAGAAAGTAGCAACGCCGTATACTTCCTCAGCAGGGATACCAAGCTTTTCAGCTATGTGGATTTGTACCTCTTGTGGAAGATATCCGTAGATGCCTTGAGCTTCCTGCATGATTGGCATGAGGCAGCCCTCTTCGCTCTTGTGCTCAGCAATGTAAGCGTCGAGCTTAGCTTCTTGCTCCGGTGTTCCAGCAAATGGAATGGAGCTCATCTTCTTTTTCAATTTAACACGCCTCCCCTTTGTATTCTTGGTTATAAAGCGCGCGTACACGCGCGTTTTACAATATACCAACATATCCACTTTAACATGGACACATGTTAAAATCTATCCATTTTGAATCCCAAAATAAAAGTTCATTTACTTGCATATAATATTAAAAGAATTTTTGTACAAAATACCTTTGACTGTCAATTATTTGTCAAAATACTTTATCTGTCCGAAAATAATGAACAGTTGTCCATAATTTTAAAAATGTCCGTTCTCGTACAGATGTCCTAATAAATCCACATTTCTTTTGTACAACAAATCGTATTGGTGTATAATATTTTCGATTATTATTTAGGAGGTATTTTTATGGCAGTAGTAAAAACATCCGGAACATTCAAATCAACTTGCAAAAAGTTTGATATAGACATCTACTATGTCGTTTGGAAAGATCCGAAGAACAAGAAGCCAAAGGGCATCGTTCAGCTCACACACGGCTGGGCAGAGTATATTGAGAGATATGAGGAGATGGCTGAGTATCTCGTAGAGAACGGCTATATCGTATGTGGTCAGGACCATCTTGGACATGGTAAAACTTGTGGTCTTGCAAACAGAGGTGTATACCCTCCAAAGGCAGGTAAATGGATGGTTGAGGATATGAATACTCTTCGCAAGCTCATGCAAAAGCAGTATCCAAAACTTCCATACATTCTCTATGGTCACAGCCTCGGTTCACTCATGACACGCGCATACATCTCCAAGTACGGCAAGGGCCTTGCCGCTTGCGTAATCTGTGGTACAGTTCCAATCCCAGCAATCGGCATGGCTCTTCAGCCAATCTGCTATGCTTTGGCAAAAGTCTTTTGCAACTTTGAGAAGGAAGTATCACTCAACGAAGCTAAGTTTGACTTGAACCCAATCTCTGAGGAGATTACAGATAAGAAGATGGACCTCTTCGGTAAGATTACAACAAGCTGGCTCTCATATGACTATGACAACCGTTACACTTATTTCAACAATCCATACACAACCCTTCTTCTCTCCCCAACACTCCTTGATATGTTCCCAGTTACACTTAATGCTGGTAAACTCGGTTGGGCAAGAAGAGTTCCAAAGGATCTCCCAATCTTTATCGTTTCAGGTAAAGCCGATATGGCTGGCCTCTACACACTCGGTCCTAAGGAGGCTTTCAACAAGCTTCAGAGATCAGGCCACGATGTTCGTATGAAGCTCTACCACGGCAAACATGAGATTCACAACGAGGGCAAGATTAAGGCTGAAGTCCTTAAAGATCAGCTCGATTTCTATAATGCTCATGTATAATAAATAAAAATAGGACCCGCTCGATGAGCGGGTCCTATTTCTATTTCACTACACTTTTTAGCGCCTTGCAAAGCACGGCTCCGAGGAGCGTACAGCAAACCGCTTCGACGAGTCCGTTGATGCCGACAAAGGCAACAACAAAGGCGAACACGTTTGTTGTACCAAGTGTCTTTGCAATGCCCTGAATATAATCTGTATTCCAAAAGCACAGGAGCAAAGTTGTCATGAAGAGCAATGTGTTGAGGAGTGAACCTGAAAGTCCAGCCACAGCATATGCAACTGTGTCGTCCCTCTTCAACGCCTTGAAAATCACACCAGTTAAAAAACCCATAAGCATTCTTGTTGGAACACAGGTAAGGAAGCAAAACAGTGGACTAATCTCCATCAAGACCACTCCAAAAGCTGACATTCCAAACACTGCTTGAAGAAAACTTGTGAGACCAAATGCAAGGCCCAAAAGAGCTCCTGCTTTTTCACCCATATGTACTGCACCGATAATTACAGGAACAGTAATAAGTGTGATTTCAACTATACCGAACTTTAGGTAGCCAATAGGGGTAAATCCCATAACTATGATAATTGCAAGCAACACACTGAGCTCGGTCAGCCATAATACTTTTCTGTCTATTTTTTCTTTTTTCATAATAAACTCCTTGACCCCAGTACTCTAAATGAATCAATTAAATTCTGATGTTCAATACCGGTCGCATCGAACTTGACCACTCTAAAAGCTAACTGCATAAAAGGTCCCGTAAGGGCCATACAAAGCAAGGTGCCTATTCCAACAGGTCCACCGAGGAGATAACCTATAGTAGTCACAACTATATGAATAAGCACACCCACTATACCGATTGGAATCTTCTTGAGTCTTCGAGCAAAACCAACAAGCATTGTATCACGTGGTCCGCAGCAAAGGGCTCCTTTCATATAGAGGAACTGTGAGAATCCCATGATAAATAGGCCTACTAGTATCATTGGAACTTGGATATACCATTTATCTTGATAAGGGATAAAATCAATCCAGTTTAGAAGATCAACAAACTTTCCAACAAGAAAGGCATCAAGAAGCATACCAATTCCAAGTGGTTCTCTCATTATGATATCGATAATCAATACGATTACTGAAACCATAATAGAGGCGTTTCCATATTTAATTCCAAGTGTTTTTGAAAGTCCCAAATTCAAACAATCGTACGGTGAGACACCCATGTTTGCTTGAATGGTTAAGTAAACACCAAAAGCAAAGAAAAAGAGCCCAAGTGTTACTAAGAGCGAATTTATAAGTACGTCTTTCCTAGAATTATTCATTGTTCATTATCTCTATCATATTCGTATACATCTTGTAAAATGCTATAACATTTTTATCTTTTGGATTACAGTGAGTTCCGTGAGAACCGTCTTCGATGTTTGGCATGACTGTCCAAACACCGGGAGAAAGAGTAGCACCCTTCTCATAATCAACGTGCTCGCTGCCATCATACAAAGGATACTGAGCACTTACCAAAGGAACTAGACCATCGTTATCTTTCCACTCGGATTTTAAGATATGTCCATCAACGATAGTTCCATTTCCAGCCTGAGAAATAAGTGCACCAGGGATCTTCATAGCAGCAATAGTTTTTCCTTCTTTTGGAAGGGTTGCAGAATAAGACATATATCTAACAGTCTTTGCTGTTGGGAACTTATTTTGAAGTGCCTTCGCACCATTGAGAGTCATATCATATCCGCAATGGTCCTTACTAAAGGAGAGTTTAAGATCTGATAAGGGGTCAATCTTTTCAGTTACTCCCCAGTGTTCAAGCATAGGGTCAATAGCCTTCTTAGGATCAGAGAGTTTATTCATGGCAAAAACTACGCCAAAAGAGAGCGGTGTATCATTTATATAATTTGCAAGAGGTGAACCATTACTCGGAGATTCAAGAGTAGCTATAGCATTAATAGCACCAGCATGGCCTCCTTTAAAGAATTCAGATACGTTATCACCTGATACAGAGACTTCTTCAAAAACACCATATGCCATAATTGAGGCGAAGACCATAAGAGTAGGGCCACCAAAACTATGGCCCGCGAAATTCAAAGCGGTTGTCATATCCCATGGTTTTCCCATCAAAGCTTTTCCTGTATAGTCGCGGCCATAACGCTCGTGGCCATACTGCTTTGAATGGGCTTCGCCATAATCGGTGCGTGTGCCGGTAAGCTGCGCATAAAGCTCACACGCACGGTCATAAGCCGAACTTACAGGACCAACACTTGGCGCATAAGCCTCATACCCATCGCTTCTCAACATCAAGAGGAGACTTCCACCATACATGCCAAAGTAAGGCATCATAGACTCGGTAAGTTTCGCATCCTCTCCCCAGCCCATCATTCCGTGAACTAAGATTAGTGGGATATCACCTTTTTTACTCTCTTCAATTTTCTTCATATCGAGATTGGAATTTTCATCGATTAATAAATTACCAACCGCTTCGGCCT
>JAKSQX010000020.1 GCA_024403955.1 Clostridia bacterium
TTTTCAAACAAATCAATTTGAATGTTTATATAATTAACATAAGCAAAAGCATATGGGCAAATCCAGATTTTAATGCTTTAAAGTGTTGACTTAAACGCTTTAAAGTGCTAAAATCCCTAATTGTATTATATTATTAGTATATTTATATTTGGAGTGATATTTATGCCAATTTTTGAATATCTTGAGAGGAATGCTAGGGAGTATGGCTCAGATGTAGCATTGGTTGAAATCAATCCTAAGTACGAACCATCAGCTCGTATGACATGGAAGAACTATGCTTTGGTAGAGCCACAGCCAGGTGAGCCATTTAGACGTGAGCTTACATGGAAGGAATTTGATGACAAAGCTAATATGTTTGCAAACTTACTTTTCACCCGTGGTATTAAAAAGGGTGAGAAGGTTGCTATACTTTTGATGAATAGTATTGAGTGGTTGCCAATTTACTTTGGTATTTTGAAGTCAGGTGCTGTTGCAGTACCTTTGAATTATCGTTATGACGCATCAGAGATTAAGTATTGCCTTGAGAAGTCTGATAGCTCAATGCTCGTCTTTGGTCCAGAGTTTACTGGACGTATTGAAGAGATAGTTGACAGAATTCCTGATGTTCGTGAGCTTTTCTATGTTGGTGAGGACTGCCCATCATTTGCTGACTCTTATGAGAAGATGATTAAGTTCTGCTCACATAGGAAGCCAGAGGTTGAGATTTCAGACTCTGATGATGGTGTAATTTACTTCAGCTCTGGTACAACTGGTTTCCCAAAGGCTATTCTTCATGCACACCAGTCTTTGATGCACTCTTGTAAGACTGAGCAAGCGCATCATGGTCAGACACGTGAGGATTGCTTCCTTTGTATTCCTCCTTTGTACCACACAGGTGCCAAGATGCACTGGTTTGGTTCTCTTATATCTGGCTCTAAGGCTGTATTGTTGAAGGGTACAACACCAGAACTTATTATCAAGACAATGAGTGAGGAGAAGTGTACAATCATCTGGCTCCTTGTTCCTTGGATGCAGGATGTACTTGATACAATTGATAGAGGGGACATTGATTTGTCACAGTATGAGCTTTCTCAGTGGAGAATGACTCATAGTGGTGCACAGCCAATTCCACCAGCACTTATCAAACGTTGGCTCACTATTTTCCCAACACATCAGTATGATACTAACTATGGCCTTTCAGAGTCTATTGGTCCTGGTTGTATCCACCTCGGCGTTGAGAATGTCGAGCACGTCGGCGCACTGGGTGTGCCGGGTTACGGCTGGGAGATCAAACTCTGTGACGAGGACGGCAATGAGGTTGCCCAGGGTGAAGTCGGAGAGATTTGGATCAAGGGCCCAGGCGTTATGAAGTGCTACTACAACGACGAGAAAGCAACAGACGAGACACTCAAAGGTGGCTGGTTGCTTTCAGGTGATATGGGTATGAAGGACACCGAGGGATTTATCCATATCGTAGACAGAAAGAAGGATGTTATCATTTCTGGCGGTGAGAACTTGTACCCAGTACAGATTGAAAACTTCCTTCGCAAGAACATTGCTATTAAGGATGCTGCTGTTATCGGCACACCAGACGAACGTCTCGGTGAGAAAGCAACAGCAGTAATTGAGATAAAAGAGGGATATACATTGACCGAGGAAGAGGTCAATGAATTCTGCCTTGATTTGCCACGTTACAAGAGACCTCGTGAGATAATCTTTGCTGATATCCCAAGAAACCCAACTGGCAAGATAGAGAAACCAGTACTCCGTCAGAGATACTGTGGCACATCTGTTGTTGCTCACCAAGTAGAGGAGGCATAATAAATGGCACAATTAATGCTAGGAAACGCGGCAGTCGCACTCGGTCTTCGTGACGCAGGTTGCCGTCTCGTATCCTCATATCCTGGTACTCCTAGTACCGAGATAACTGAAAATGCAGTTAAGTATGATTCCGTTTATTGTGAGTGGGCACCTAATGAAAAGGTTGCAGTCGAGACGGCAGCCGGCGCGTCACTTGCCGGTGCTCGTGCGTTTGCCGCTCAGAAGCACGTTGGCCTCAACGTTGCTGCTGACCCGCTCTATACAATGTCATATATAGGTGTTAATGGCGGTCTTGTAATCGCTGTTGCGGACGACCCTGGCATGCACTCATCTCAAAATGAGCAGGACTCTCGTCATCACGCAGAGGGCTCTAAGATTATGATGCTTGAGCCATCAAACTCACAGGAGTGCTATGACTTTACTAAACTTGCTTTCTCTTTGTCAGAGGAGTTTGATACACCAGTGTTGTTGCGTTTGACAACACGTGTTGCACACTCAACATCTCTGGTTGAATCGGTTAATGATGGTTCTGTTGAATTGCGTGAATACGTTAAAAATCCTCAGAAGAACGTTATGATGCCAGCTATGGCCAAGGTTCGCCACGTGTTTGTTGAGGAGAGGATAAAAAAGCAGATTGCATGGGCTGAAAATTGTCCTGTAAATAAAATTGAGTGGAACTCAAAGAAGATTGGTGTTATTGCTGCTGGTATTACATATCAGTATGCAAAGGAAGCGCTTGGTGCTCAGGCTTCTTACTTGAAACTTGGCTGCGTTTACCCATTGCCAGTTGAACTTATCAAAACTTTTGTTGCTTCATGTGATGAGGTTTATGTCCTTGAACAGCTTGATCCTGTAATTGAGAGACACTGCAAGGCGCTTGGACTTTCAGTTATTGGCAAAGAGAAGTTCACTCTCTGTGGTGAGTACTCTCAGTCAATGATTAAGAAGGTTATTTTAGGTGAAGAGAACACCTCTCTTAGTGCTGATATTGCTGTACCTGGTAGGCCACCTGTACTCTGCGCTGGATGCCCTCACAGAGGCCTTTTCAACGCCCTTAAAGAGATTGATACCAATATCTTTGTATCAGGTGATATTGGCTGCTATACACTTGGTTCACTTGCACCAATTGGTATGATGGATACCTGTATCTGTATGGGTGCATCTGTATCATCACTTCATGGTAGGAATAAGGTAAGACCAGAGGGTGCATCACGTAGTGTTGCAATCCTTGGTGACTCAACATTTATCCACTCTGGTATTACTGGACTTATCAATATTGCATACAACCAGACTAATTCTAAGGTTATCGTGCTTGATAACTCAATTACTGGTATGACTGGTCACCAGCAAAACCCAACCACAGGCAAGCGCATCAACGGCGACCCTACTGCTGCCGTTGATTTGGAAGCACTTGCACATGCTTGCGGTATATCCCGTGTCCTCGTTGTGGACCCTTACGATATACCAGCAACTAAGGCTGCACTTTTGGAGGAACTTGATGTTGAGGCACCATCTTTGATTATTTCACGTCGTCCTTGTGCACTCCTCAAGGGTGTTAAGCATAACCCACCATTTGAGGTTGATGCAGAAAAATGTGTTGGATGTAAAGTATGTATGAAGATTGGTTGCCCAGCTATTTCAATCAAGGACAACAAGTCCCAAATCGACTTTACACAGTGTGTTGGTTGTGGCATGTGTAAACCATATTGCCATGTTGATGCTATTAAGGAGGGTGTGTAATATGACAAAGTCTATTATGATTGTCGGCGTAGGCGGACAGGGTACACTCCTTGCATCACGTTTGCTTGGTAATGCTCTTCTCTCAGAGGGTTATGATGTTAAGATCTCTGAGGTTCACGGAATGTCACAGCGTGGCGGTTCTGTTGTAACTTATGTTAAGTATGGTGAATCGGTTGATTCACCTATCATAGAGGAAGGAGAGGCTGATATCATCCTCTCATTCGAGCAGCTTGAGGCTGCACGTTGGCTTCCATTCTTATCTGTCAACGGCAAGATGATTGTCAATACACAGTGTATTGACCCTATGCCTGTTATCACTGGCGCTGCCACATATCCTTCTGGTATTATTGACAGCCTTGTTGCTGCTGGTGCTAACGTTGTTGCCGTTGACGCTTTGTCACTTGCCCTTGAGGCAGGCAATCCTAAGGCTGTTAATGTGGCACTGATTGGTGTCATGGCAAAGCAAACTGAAATCCCATATGACGTCTGGATCAATACAATTACACTTACAGTTCCAGAAAAATTCTTACAGTTAAATCTTGCGGCATTTGACTTGGGATACAACCTTTAAAGAATTAAAGCCAGACTTTTTGTGGTCTGGCTTTTATTTTTTTGTTCATAATTTTGTTCACAATTTGGGAGATTTGTGGTTAAATATTAATGTTATATATTATTAAGGATAATTTAAGTAGGAGGTATTAGTATGAGTGTTGGTAAGATTCTTGTAGTAGATGACGATACTAATATATGTGAACTATTAAGGCTCTACATGGAGAAGGATGGATATGCTGTAATTATCGCAAATGATGGTGAGTCAGCTGTTAAGGCATTCTTGGAAGTAAAGCCAGATATCGTTTTGTTGGACATCATGTTGCCTAAGATGGATGGATGGCAGGTTTGCAGAGAGATCAGAAAGACTGCAGACACTCCAATCATTATGGTTACTGCAAAGGGCGAAACTTTTGATAAAGTACTTGGACTTGAGCTCGGTGCAGATGATTATGTTGTAAAGCCATTCGATACAAAGGAAATTATGGCAAGAATCAAGGCTGTACTTCGTAGAACTTCAAGCGTTGTTGAAGAGACAGCAAAGCAGGTTGATTATGAGGACTTATCTATCAATCTTACAAATTATGAGATGAAGGTTAAGGGAGAGGTTATCTCAACTCCTCCTAAAGAGCTTGAACTTATCTACCATTTAGCTTCAAATCCTAACAGAGTATTTACAAGAGATCAGCTTTTGGACGAGGTTTGGGGCTTCGATTACTACGGAGACTCACGTACAGTTGACGTACACGTAAAGAGACTTCGTGAAAAACTTGAAAACATTTCAGACAAATGGGCCCTTCGTACTGTTTGGGGAGTAGGTTATAAATTTGAAACAAAGGAATAGGGAAAAGAAGCGTACTTCGTTATTCATATACTATTTCCGTATTACTTTTTCAATCATCTTTGTGACAACTCTGGCACTGTGTTTGGTGTTCGTCATATTTATGGTGAATTACTGGACATCGACAAATACGGAAACGCTTAAGCGTAACGTGGCGTCGCTTGTCCATGCTGTTGCAGTGCTCGATAAAGAGGGCAAGTTTGAGTCGAATCCCGAAGAGGCGTATTTGACGCTCTTCATCGACTTCCACACGATTTCAGACACCCTGGATGGAGATTTCTTCATGACGGATTTGTCTGGTAATGTGGTAATATGCAAGGACTTGATTGATGATAACTTGGAAGTTTTGCATAATGACGCAAAGTTCTGCAAGATCCATAGTGGCGTAACCGTGTCACCTGAAATCTTGAAGAAAACAACTTCTGAAGGTTATTACACCATGGAACGTATGAGAGGTCTCGATGACCAAATCTCTATTGTTGTAGGTCAGAAGATTCACTACAGTGATGGAACCCCTGTAGGCTATGTCTACGGTACTCTTCCAGTCTTCACAAACCTCAACATGTATGTACAAAACATGGTCAGATTGTTCGCAGGTGCTGCAATTGTATCACTTGTGTTCGCTGTTATTCTTGTATATGTTTATAGTAAAAGAATGACCGCACCTCTACGTGAAATGTCTAGAATAACTAAGCTTTACGCACGAGGAGATTTTACTCAACGTATTGAAGTTCGTGGCAATAACGAACTTACAGACCTTGGACTTAAGCTTAATGAGATGGCTGAGTCTCTAGAGGTCTTAGATGAATCAAGAAGTGCTTTCGTTGCAAATGTATCCCATGAATTAAAGACACCTATGACCTCCATCGGTGGATTTATTGATGGCATACTCGATGGCACGATTCCTCAAAAAGAAGAGAAAAAATACTTAAAAATAGTGAGTGACGAGGTTAAGCGTATGTCTACACTCGTGCAGACAATGCTTACGCTGTCAAAGATCGAAGCAGGCGAGGAGAGACTCAAGCCTGGTAAGACTGAATTGAAGAGCCTTATGTTTACAGCCCTTCTAAACTTTGAAAAACAGATTGAGGAATCTCAATTTGAGGTTTCAGGTTTTGAGGACATGAAGGAGTGCGTTGTAGTAGCAGATGAAAAGATGCTCTACCAGGTTGTATATAACCTCTACGACAACGCCATCAAATTCACGAACATAGGCGGAACAATCTATGTAGAGCTCCTTGAAGAAATCGACAAGGTCACCTTGACCGTTGCCAACACAGGCGAGGGTATTAAGGACGGCGAGCTTCTCCACATCTTTGAACGATTCTACAAGGTGGATAAGTCTCGCTCAGAGCATGTCAAGGGTGTTGGTCTCGGCCTCAACCTTGCAAAGAACATTGTCGAGCTCCACGGTGGTGAGATTTCGGCTTCTTCAACTCCAGGCGAACTTACTTCATTCAGTTTCTGGATCCCTAAAGTGCAATAATTATTGGAAGTGATCTTATGGAAGAAGAGAAAAAAACTAGAAATACTGGTCGCACGTTCTTTATTATCATTCTCGTTGCTATCTTCTTGATTGCAGGCGTAGCCGCAATCGCAATTGTCTTGGATGGCAAGGGCAAGGACAAAGAGAGAGTAAAAGCAAAATCTGCTGACTCCTCAGTTGTACTTGAACAGGGCGAAGCAAAAGAGTATAACGCAAAGGGCTCTGATGGCGTTCTCACTTCAGTTGAGATTGCTGAGAAGGTTAAGCCTTCTGTTATGGCAGTAATCACATACAAGGGTGATTCAAAGAGCGGTGAGGGCTCAGGTATCTTCATGAGCGAGGATGCTTCTGGCACTTATACTTATGTTTTGACCTGTGCACATATCGTTCGTGCAAGCGGACTTGATATCAAGATTCAGCTTGCAGATGCAACTCAATATGACGCTGAATTAGTGGGCTATGATACCCGTACGGATATAGCCGTACTACGTGTAAAGGCTACAGGCTTTACACTTGCCGAATTCGGCGATTCATCAGTTCTCAAGGTTGGTGAACCTGTATACGCAATCGGTAATCCGGGAGGCACAGCCTTCTTTGGATCATTCACTGGCGGATACATCTCAGCTATTGATAGACCAACAACTTCATCCTCATCAGCATACTCTATGGAGTGCATCCAGCATGACGCAGCTATTAACCCTGGCAACTCAGGTGGTGCCTTGGTTAACAGCTTTGGTCAGGTAATCGGCATGAACTCATCTAAGATTGCTGATATGGATTATGAGGGTATGGGATTTGCAATTCCTGTAAATGTAATTCAGGATGTTGTAGCTGACCTCGTTGATACTGGATATGTTCAGGACAGAGCAAAGCTCGGTATCAGCTACCTTCAGCTTTCACAGAATCAGACATACAGCATGATTGCTCGTATGAATGATTTACCTTCAGGTTCAATCATTATTGCTGATATTGATTCATCAAGTGACCTTGGCAACACAAACGTTGAAAAGGGCGATATCATCATTGCCGCAAACGGCAAGGATTTGACATCTGCTGATGTACTCTTAGATATTATCGAGCATGCAAAGCCAGGTGACAAACTGGCACTTAAGATTGCTCACGTAACTAAGAACTACAAGGTTGAGACATTTGAAGTTACTGTTGAACTCAAAGAGGACACAGGCTCAACTGAATCAATAACTGCAAGTCCAGATGCAGGCGATTTCACAAATCCATTTGCAGAGGACTAGAAAATTAAATTTAAGGCAACCATCTTACGGTGGTTGCCTTTTTTTATTATATATTATATAATATAACGGTTAATGTGGTGCTTTGTTTATAATTTTAAACTTCACATATTAAATATTTTAAACAGGAGGTGCATTTTTTGAAACTTGGAATTGCAATAACAATTATAATCGTAGCTGCAGTTCTTTTCGCAATCATCGGCTTTATCGCTGGTGCAGCGTATAGAAAGAAAACAGCTGAAGCCAAGATTGGCTCAGCAAAAGAAGAAGCTACTAGAATTATAAATCAGGCTATGACAACAGCCGAGCAGAAGAAAAAAGAAGCAATTTTAGAAGCAAAAGATGAAATTCACAAGCAGCGTTCAGAGACCGAAAAAGATCTCCGTGAACGTCGAGCTGAAGTTCAGCGACAAGAGCACAGATTAATTCAAAAAGAAGAGAACATTGACAAGAAGACAGACGCACTCGAAAAGAAGGAAGAAATCCTTGCTGAAAAGATTAGCGTAGCAGAGAACAAGATTGCTGAAGTTGAGACAATGAAGAAATCTCAACTTGAGATGCTTGAAAAGATTTCTGGCTACTCTAAGGAGCAGGCAAAGGCAACCCTTCTCAGCCAGCTCGAAGAGACACTCGAGCATGAGAAGGCAGTTCGTGTCCTCGACTACAAAGAGCGTCTTAAGGATGAGGCAGATAACATCGCACGTGAGTACATCACAACAGCTATCCAGCGCTGTGCAGCTGACCACGCTGCAGAAGCAACTGTCTCTGTAGTTGCTCTTCCTAACGATGAGATGAAGGGCCGCATTATCGGCCGTGAGGGTAGAAACATCAGAGCCATCGAGCAGATCACTGGTGTTGACCTCATCATCGATGATACACCAGAAGCTATCACAGTATCATGCTTTGATCCTGTACGCCGTGAGATTGCTCGAATGACTCTCGAGCGCCTTATCTCAGACGGCCGCATCCACCCAGCTCGCATTGAAGAGACAGTTGAAAAGTGCAAGCGTGAGGTAGAGGCAACAATCAAGCAGACTGGTGAGCGCGCTGTTGTTGACGCTGGCGTCGGCAACATCCACCCAGAGCTTGTCAAACTTCTTGGCCGTCTTCGTTACAGAACATCATACGGCCAGAACGTACTCAACCACTCACTCGAAGTATCATATATTTCAGGACTTCTCGCTGAGGAACTTGGCGCCGACGTCAAACTCGCAAAGCGCGCTGGTCTTCTCCATGATATTGGTAAGTCAATTGACCACGAGTATGAGGGTACACATGTACAGCTCGGTGTTGAGTTTGCTAAGAAGTATAAAGAGAACGACAACATTCTCCATGCTATCCAGGCACACCACGGCGACGTAGAGCCTAAGACAGTTGTTGCCTATATCGTACAGGCAGCTGATGCTATCTCAGCTGCACGTCCAGGCGCACGCCGTGAGAACATTGAAAACTATATCAAACGTCTTGAGAAACTTGAGGAGATTGCAACCTCATTCGACGGCGTTGATACATCTTTCGCTATCCAGGCTGGCCGTGAGGTTCGTATCCTCGTTAAGCCTGAGCAGGTATCTGATGATAAGATGGTACTCCTCGCTCATGATATTGCAGCAAAGATTGAATCTGAACTTGAGTATCCAGGTCAGATAAAAGTTAACGTAGTTCGTGAATCACGCGCTACTGATTACGCAAAATAAGGTATTTGCCCTAATAGAGAGGAGGCGAAGGCCATGAAAGTATTAATGGTTGGCGACGTAGTCGGCACCAGCGGTCTTAATTTCCTTCGCCGAGAACTTCCTAAGTTAAAACAAACTTATAAAGTTGACGTCTGCGTTGTTAATGGGGAAAACGCTGCTGACGGCAACGGCATTACTGCTGTTGCTGCAGAGCATATTTTCACTTCTGGCGCAGACGTTATTACAACTGGTAACCACGCCTTTAGGCGCAGAGAGGCATACTCATATTTTGATGATTGTGCTTCTATACTTAGACCTTTGAATTACAGGTCTGCGCCTGGCAGAGGATTCTGCGTTATTGATAAAGGATCCTATTCTGTCGGCGTTATCAATGCTCAGGGAACGATGTATTTGGATCCTTTGGATAACCCGTTCTTCGCTGTTGATAACGCGCTCCAGGATTCGGTGCTATCTAAGTGTTCTGTTATCTTAGTTGACTTCCATGCGGAGGCAACGTCAGAAAAGAAAGCTTTAGGCTTCTATCTTGATGGCAGGGTGTCCGCAGTGGTTGGAACACATACACATGTACAGACATCTGATGAATGTGTTTTGTCCTCGGGTACTGGTTATATCACAGACCTCGGCATGACTGGACCATTAGATTCGGTTCTTGGAGTTACTCCTTCAATCGTAATCAATAAGTTCAAGTACAACATGCCAACAAGGTTTGATTGGAAGCAGGGCAAGTGTGAACTTGGCGCTTGCTTGTTCGACATTGATCCTTCAACGGGTAAATGTCTATCTGTTTCCCGAATTTTAGTAAAGGAGGAATAAGCTTTGAAGAGATTTGTATGTCTTGTTCTTTGTCTTCTTATGCTCTTAGGGCTCTGTGGCTGTAAGGGCGGCGGTAAGCTGAAGAATAAAGGCGGTACTGAAGTTTCTTCAAAACCTATCAACCTCGCTTACTCAAGAGAAGAGGGACTCAACCCATTTAAGTGCAGCAGCCTGATTAATTACTGTATCATGCCGCTCCTCTATGATAGTCTCTACACTATCGACAGCACTTATTACCCTACAGGGTCTCTCGCAACAGCAATTAACTTCAACAACCTTATTGCAGAAGTGACTATTGATACTTCTCGTAAGTTCTCAAATGGACAGGCCATCACTCCAGACGATGTTGTCTATTCATTTAGAGCTGCAAAGAAGTCAACCTATTACGGTTCAGCACTTCGTAACGTATCAACTTGTGAAGTTGTTGATGAGCAGACAGTAAGGTTTGTCACAGCACCAGCTAATGCATATTTAGCTTCTGATTTAACTTTCCCAATTATTCAGGCGGATTGTACAGACGATATTCCAGCATCCTCAGGTCCTTATATTTACAAGGCAACCACAGAGGGCGGAACATTAACTCAAAATAAGTACTATCCTTCAACTGAGTATGCATCCTCAACGATTAACTTAAATAACACGACTGATACATCAAGTCTTAACATGGGTATCGTAATCGGTGATATGGATGCCTACTTTGACGATATGTCAGAGGGTTCAAGCGATAGAATCTCAGTTGGCGCAGCACAGGTTGATTTAAACAACCTCGTGTATTTTAGATTCAATGATGGCAACTACTTTGGCAACCCTAAACTCCGTCAGGCATTTGCGATGGTAATCGACCGCTCGCAACTCCTTGAGTCAGGATATGAGGGATATGGCGAAGCTACATCAATGCCATTTAATCCGCAGTGGTACGCTGCAAAGGACTGCACTTGGGAGAACCCAATGACAGTCGACGAGGCAAAGGAGTATATCACTTCCTACCTCGGTAAGTACACAGTTACTATTCTCGTAAACTCAGGCAATGAGTTTAGACAAAAATGCGCAGAGCGCATAGGAGATCAGCTCGCATCTTTCGGCGTCAACTCAAAAATTGAGGTCGCACCTTGGGATGTGTTTGAAGAGGGACTTGAGAACGGAAGATATGACATCTTCCTCGGTGAGTTTAAGATGAGCAACGACATGAACACCGGCCCTCTCTACTTCACAGAGTATCTCCAAACAAGGATGCTCAACATGATTGCTGGTGCAATCACCCCGTCAGAATTTATGGCTGACTTTATTGCAGAGCAACCTTTCGTTCCAATTTGTATTAGATACGGCGTAACCGCATATTCGAAGTCACTTCAGGGTGGTATCGCGCCGCTTCCAAATAACCCATTCGCAAATCTCACTGAGTGGTATAAGTAAAGGAGAGTATTTATGGTTGAAAACTTAGTTAAATACGAAAATGCGCTCGGTAAAATAGAAATCTCAGAAGAGTACTTCTCACAGCTCCTCGGCAATGTAGTTCCTACATGCTTCGGCGTTGCTGGTATGGCAAATAATGGCGCTTATCAGCATATCCGCTCTTTCTTCCACAAGACGAAGTACTATCTCGATAGAGGCGTTAATGTTGTTATGGAAAAAGATGGACTCGTAATTGAGCTTCACATCATCGTAACTTATGGCGTTAACATCTCAACAGTCGTTAACAGTATAGTAAACAAGGTACGTTATACAATTGAGGACGCTACTGGTCTCTCTGTTAAGACTGTCAACGTATTCGTTGATTCAATGAAATCTTAAAGGCAGGTGCTTGTCTTGGTAACAGGTGCGGTTTTCCGCGACGCGATTATTTCTGCGTCTAATAACATAATGAATCACAGGCAAGAGGTTGACTCGTTGAACGTCTTTCCTGTACCAGATGGTGACACAGGAACTAACATGTGTATGACCATGGATTCAGCTGCAAGAGAGCTTGCTCTTCTTCCAGATGATGTCACAGTTGAGACTGTAGCAAAGACTACATCTTCAGCTATGCTCCGTGGTGCACGTGGTAACTCTGGCGTTATCCTCTCTCTTATTTTCCGTGGTATTTCCAAGGGACTTAAGGGTAAGGCTGAGGCAGAACCAAGAGACATCCTTGTCGCATTATCATATGGTGTAGAATCTGCCTACAAGGCAGTTATGAAACCTACCGAAGGTACTATCCTCACGGTTGTACGTCTAGCAGCTCGTGATGGTGCGGCTTTTGGTACGGAGAATAAAGAAGCTGATATGGCACATATTTGGGAAGCTGTTTGTGTAGGTGCTGAAGATGCCCTTGCAACAACACCAGATCTTCTTCCTGTACTTAAAAAGGCTGGAGTAATTGACTCTGGCGGACAGGGCCTCTGTTATGCCTTCCGTGGAATGCTCTCAGTATTTGAGGGCAACGGTATCGTTCCTAATGAGGCTTCAGGTGCTTCTACAAAGACTGAAGATCTCTCAGATTCTGAGATGATTGAACAGTTCGACTATAAACTCAAGTACGTAATTCGCCGTAACGAGAACAAGAATGTTGATACTTTGAAAGCATACTTAAAGTCTGTAGGTGGAAATGTAAAGGTAACGGAGAAAGATGGCGTTATGACTGTCTCTCTCGCTACTGACGTTCCTGGACCAGTTATGGTTGAGGCTATGAAACTTGGTCTCTTAATTGATTGCTCTATTGAAAACTTGAGCCTTCAGCGTGAAGAAGAGAAGAAGGCTGAAATAAATGCGAAGGCAAATGATACTCTTGAACCAGTTGAACCTGTAAACGAAGTTGGCTTTGTTGCAGTTGCTGCTGGTGATGGTCTTAACCAGATGTTTAAGGAGATTGGTGCTGACCTCGTTGTAAGCGGCGGCCAGACTATGAACCCTTCAACCGAGGATATTCTCAATGCGGTTGAAGCAACACCTGCAAAGACAGTATTTGTACTTCCAAATAACAAGAACATCATCATGGCCGCCGAGCAGGCAGCACCACTTTCAACAAGAAAGGTAATCGTTCTTCCAACAAGAACAGTGCCTCAGGGCATCTCAGCTATGATGAGCTTTGACCCAGACGCAAGCATCGATGACAACCACCTTGCAATGACAAAGGCCATCGAAAACGTTGGCACAGGACAGGTTACATTCGCTGCTCGTGATAGCCTTATTGACGGTAAGTCTGTAAAGCAGGGTCAGATTCTCGGTATGGAGAATGGTGCAATCACAACTATCGATGACAATATAGTTGATGCTGCTTTCAAGATTACTAAGCATCTCTGCAGCAAGACCACTGAATATGTCACAATCTTCTATGGCGAGGGCGCTACAGAGGACGATGCTGAGAAACTTAAGGCTATGATTGCTGATAAGTTCGAAAAGGTCGACATTAACGTATTACCTGGCGGACAGCCAGTTTACCACTTTATAATTTCTGTAGAATAATAGAGGGTTTTTATGCTCCTAGACACACAGATAAAATTTTTAAAAGGCGTTGGTGAGAAACGCGCCGAGCAGCTCCGTGCTCTCGGCGTGACAAACATCAACGCTCTTTTTCACTTTTATCCACGTGCATATGAGGACTGGAGCAGCCCTATCCATATAGCTGGGGCAGAGTGGCAGGATCAGTGCTGTATTAAAGCGACTGTTGCCGGAGCTGTTAAAAAGCATAAGGCAAAGAGTGGCATTATGGTATTTGAAGTTGACGTTTTTGACTCAACTGCCTCTTTGCACATCCTTATCTTTAACAACAAGTTTGCCGCTGCAAAGCTTGTGCCAGGAAAAGAACTTCTCTTCTTTGGCCAAGTAACAATCAACAACGGCAAACGCCAGATGCTCACGCCTTCTATTGCTGAGCCTGGCACAAAGCAGCGCATCAGACCTATCTATAGACGCTCAGGTGCCATTACCTCAAATTACATTGAGAAATGTGTTGAGACAGCCATCAACCAGTTTGGTGCGGGAATAGAGGATCCTATCCCATATGATGTCAGAGCAGAGTATAATCTTATGTCCTTAAAAGAGGCAGTGCAGGAGATTCATTTTCCTTCATCTATGGAGAGAATGTACGATGCACGTCGTAGATTTATCTTTGAGGAACTCTTTGAACTTCAGCTTGGACTTAAGATTCGCAAGTGTTCAAATAAAGTATCCACCTCAATTGTTCTCGGTACAGACTACACAGGTGAGTTTGTCTCTATGTTGCCTTTCAAACCTACAGGTGCGCAGGCAAGATGTATCTCTGAGGCAGCAGGAGACTTTGGTTCTGGTTTTGCGATGAACCGTCTTTTGCAGGGCGATGTTGGCTCGGGCAAAACTATGGTAGCCGCAGCTCTTATGTACAGCATGGCAAGGAACGGCTACCAAAGTGCGATGATGGCACCGACAGAAATTTTGGCTCGCCAGCACTATGAAACCCTCGTTTCCTTCTTTGGAGACACAGGTGTAAAGGTTATAGCCTTGACAGGAAGTAACACTGCCGCTGAGAAGAGAGAAATATATGATGAAATTAAGAGTGGCAGAGCAGACGTTATCGTCGGCACGCACGCTCTTATCACTGAGGGCTTGGAGTTCCATTCTTTAGGCCTTGCTATAACTGATGAGCAGCACCGATTCGGTGTTAGACAGCGTGCTGCACTCCAGGAGAAGTCGGCGGGCGTGCATGTCCTTGTTATGTCTGCCACTCCAATACCACGTACACTTGCGTGGTCCATCTACGGGGACCTCGATATCTCCATTATCGATGAACTTCCTAAGGGTAGAATCCCTATTGAGACATATAAGATTGACAGTTCAATCCGTCCTCGCGCATGGAACTATATTAAGAAACACCTCGATGAGGGAAGACAGGGTTATATCGTCTGCCCACTCGTTGACGAGGGTGAACTTGATGGAGTTCTCTCTGCAAAAGAGTATTATGATTTAATCGTCTCAGATGCTTTCAAAGACTACCGTGTTGGATTACTCCACGGTCAGATGAAGCCTGCAGAGAAGTCCTCTGTTATGGAGAAATTCCAGTTGGGTGAGATTCAACTTCTCGTTTCAACTGTTGTAATTGAAGTTGGCGTGGATGTACCTAATGCTGTAATCATGCTGATTGAAAATGCAGAACGTTTCGGCCTGTCTCAGCTCCATCAGCTGCGCGGACGCGTCGGTAGAGGCTCACATAAATCGACCTGTATTTTGCTCTCTGACAACTTGTCAGAGCAGACGACAGCTCGACTCTCTGTTATGACCTCCACCACCGACGGCTTCCTTATCGCGCAGCGTGATCTTGAACTCCGTGGAACAGGTGATTTTTACGGTACGCGTCAGCACGGCTTCCAGCCAGTCTACGTAAATGACATGATTGGTAATCCTGCCATTTTGGAGAAGGCTGCCGCTGCAGCTGATAGGTTGTTAGACTCAGATTATAGCCTGGATGCTTATCCACTTCTTAAGTCAGAAGTTGACGCTTTGTTCTCAAGAATTGAGACGGCGAGTTGACATATTATAATAAAAGAGTATAATTGTTACAAATTGTAACCTATTAAATTGGAGGCAAATCTTTTGAAAGACATCTATTCAGAGGAAGTGGCTACTACTTCAGAAACAACTGAATACAATTCACTTGCAGAGACTATCGGTGAGATGGTCGGCGGAGCATTTGTCTCTGCTTGGCGCCTAATCTCAACCGTATTTGTAGATCTTGTAAACCTCATCAAGACTTTCTTCGTTTTCGCATTTCACTGGATTAAAACTAATTTGAGATTTAGCTTTGGTGGCATGAAGGAAAGGGCAGAAGGCCATAGGCTCTCATATGCTTTGAACATCATTCTCCCAGCATGTGCCTTTGTACTTCTCCTTGCAACAATCACTCACTTTAAGACAACAACCTTTGCTATTGAGGTTGACTCAAGTGGACAGAAGGTTGGCTACGTTGCAGACGAGGAAGTTTACAACAAAGCACAGAGTCTTGTTAAGGACCGCTTTAGCACAGACCTCTCAGATGACAGTAACATCGAGGGTCTTTCAACAAGCTACAAAATTGTTGAGGCTAAGCCTACAGAACTCTCAGACTCAGATACCATCAGTGATGGTATGGTTGAGAGTACTAACGCAGAATCAACATATGCCTGCGGTGTTTATATCGATGGTGAATTTATCTGTGCTCTTAAAACAGAGACAGATGCTATGCAGGTATTCAACAATATCATTGACAGTTATGAGAAGGACTCGGAGAATGAGACCGTAGGTTTCGTTCAGGACGTACAGTATGTTCAGGGCATCTACCCTAACAACGAGGAGACAATCTGGGACTCACAGCAGCTCGCAGATGCTCTCACAAAGACACGTTACCAGGAGAAGCACTACACAGTTAAAGAGGGCGATACCCTTGCTAACATCGCTTACTCAAACGGCCTCGGCGTAACTGAACTCTTAAAGCTCAACCCTAAACTTGGCGACACAATTCACGTTGGTGACGACGTACTTGTAGCTGGTGAAGTTAACTACGTAACTATGAAGGTAGTTAAGACTGTAGTTCAGAATGTTGAGACACCTTACAACACAATCAAGACAAACAGTGATAAGTATTACCAGGGCACAACTAAGACTACTCAGAAGGGTAGATCTGGTCTTGATCAGGTAACATATATGGTAACTTACGTTGATGGTATTCAGGTAAGTACACAGGAAGTTAACCGTACAACTCTTCGCCAACCAACAGATGAGAAGATTCTCGTCGGCACAAAGGTTGCACAGGTTCAGAAGACAAACTACGGTGCTTATACACCAAGCACATACATCCGTGGCTACGGCAAACTCATTTGGCCAGCACCAGGTGTTTACACAGTATCTTCACCTTATGGACCACGTTGGGGTTCATTCCACGGCGGTATCGACCTCTCAATTGGTACTTATGGTTCTACTATTGTTGCAGCAGCTTCCGGTACTGTTATCGAGGCGTCAAACGGCAACAGTGGTTACGGTACATACGTACACATCGACCACGGCAACGGAATGTCCACACTCTATGCTCATATGATTTACGGCTCAATCGTTGTTCACGTAGGTCAGTATGTAAGCGGTGGTCAGCCACTCGGTAAGATGGGTGCTACTGGTTTCGCAACCGGACCTCATCTTCACTTCGAAGTTCGTATCAACGGTACTAAGGTTAACCCAGCACCTTATATTGGCGCATAATTATACTTGGTTATCTTTAGTTTTTAATGTATAATGATTTCGTAATATTGATAAAGGAGCAAAACTATGTTTACAAAAGACACACTTATTGGCGATCTTCTTGATCAGAATCCAGACGCAGCACCTTTCCTTCTTGAGATGGGAATGCATTGCCTCGGTTGTCCTTCAGCTCGTGGCGAATCCCTTGAAGAGGCTTGCAGAGTTCACGGCGTAGACGTAAACGAACTTCTTGCAAAGATTAACGCATAAGAAAGATTAAAAGGTGAAGGTCAAAACGCCTTCACCTTTTTTATGGTAAGAATTAATGAAACTCGATATTAGGCTTCGCATGGTCGCAAGCCTTGTCCGTCCGGGCAAGCCACTTGTCGACATTGGAACCGATCATGCGTATGTGCCAGCTTTCCTTGTCGCTAATGGCGTAATTCCATCTGCTATTGCGTCGGATGTCAAAGTTGGCCCGCTCAACAATGCGAAGAAAACTATTAATGAAAACGACC
This sequence comes from Clostridia bacterium, assembly GCA_024403955.1. Taxonomy (GTDB): domain Bacteria; phylum Bacillota; class Clostridia; order Oscillospirales; family Acutalibacteraceae; genus UBA1227. Next base: position 17,847 of record JAKSQX010000020.1, read on the forward strand.
TTGAGGATAAAATTGAAGCAATCCTCTCAGATGGTTTAATCGCAATTCCAAGAGAGCAGACAGATTTCTGTATTGCAGGAATGGGTGGAGAACTCATAGCATCTATCCTTGAGACCTCCCCTTGGGTTAAGCAGATTGGTAACCACTTTGTATTCCAGCCTCAGACACACCCTGAGGACTTAAGACGTTTCCTCTTTGACAATGGATATGAAATAATCAAAGAGGATGTTGTAAAGGATAAGAGACATCTCTACCTTGCAATGGAGGTGGAGTACACCGGCAACAACACTCCGTACACTGAAGCTCTAACTTATGTGGGCAAATTGCCTTCATCAACAAGTGTATATAGAAACGATTATCTCGAGTATGTTACAAAGAGACTTGGAGTTCAATTTACAGCAACTCATAAGAAAGAAACTAAAGCTTTAATTGAGGATATTAAGTCATACATAAAATAGGAGGGTAAATATGGCAACTGTTCGTGATATCTACAACTTCATAGATTCTATCGCTCCATTCTCATCACAGGTTGAATGGGATAACTCCGGTATTCTTGTCGGCGACGAGAAGGCCGAAGTTAAAAAGATAGCAGTCTGCCTCGATGCGACAATGACAGGCCTTGATAAGGCTATAGACTTCGGCGCTGACCTCGTCGTAACACATCATCCAGTTATCTGGGATCCTCTTAAATTTGTAGCTTCAGATACTGCCCTATCAAAAGCTATTCGAAATAGACTTAATATCATCTCTTGCCATACAAATTGGGACCTCGCTGATGGTGGAGTAAACTGTGTACTCGCAACCATGCTCGGTCTTGAGAATGTGTCTAAATTAGGTGAGGGCGAGCTCGGTATGGTTCGTGTTGGGACACTCCCTGTTCCAATGACAGCACGTGACCTCGCTGAACTTGTATCTGATGCTCTTGATACAGTTGTATCTGTAACTTCTCCTGACAGAGAAGTTAAGACTGTTGGCGTCTGCGGTGGTGCTGGCGCTTCTTTCCTCCCTGACCTTCGCGGCGCATGTGACGCCTTTGTCACAGGTGAGGCAAAGCACAACCACTTCCTTGACGCAAATGACCTCGGTGTTTCACTTCTCTCCGCAGGTCACTATGAGACAGAGAACATCTCAATGCCTGTTCTTATGAATCTCTTAAAGACAGAATTTTCTGATATTGAATTCCTTCTTATTGAGGAACCACCAGTTGAGTATATAGGGTAGGAGCAGTTTTATGTCATTTGATGGAATCTTCCTTCATTGCGTAAAAACCGAATTAAAGAGCACTTTAATCGGTGCGAAAGTAGACAAAGTCTTCGAGCCAACGCGCGAAGACTTAATCCTTTCTATGCGCACACGTGAGTTTGGCACAAAGAAGCTTCTCTGTTGTGCCCGTGCAAACTCCCCACGTGTAGCTTTGACCGAGGCTTTATATGAGAACCCTGCACAGCCACCAATGCTCTGTATGCTCCTTAGAAAGCGCCTCGGTGGTGCAACTCTCACTGACATCCGTCAGGAGGGCTGTGACCGTATCCTATATATCGACTTTCTCGCAACAAATGAGATGGGCGACAAGGAGACTCTGACCCTCGTATGCGAGATTATGGCTCAGTACAGCAATGTCATCTTAGTCGGCTACGAAGATGGCTCTCCGGTCGTTATAGACGCTCTAAAACGTGTCGATTATTCCAAGTCATCAAAGCGCCTAGTCCTCCCGGGTGTGAAGTATGAACTTCCACCACAGCAGGACAAGGCCAATATCTTTGAAACGGACGTAAAAGCAACTCTCCTCGCAAAGTCTTCTGATGATATGTCAAAGGCATATATTGGAGCAATAATGGGTCTCTCGCCAGTTGTTGCAAGAGAACTCGCTTTGGGCTCTGTTGATAATGCTTTATCGACTTTAACATCGTATTCATCTGGCAGTTCAAAGTACTTCCTTCTCAAGGACTCAGAGGACAAGCCATTTGAATTCTCATACATGCCAATTACTCAGTATGGTAATGGCGCGACGGTAGTGGAGTACGACACCGCTTCCGCTTTGCTTGACGATTACTACGCAATCCGCGAAGCAAAGGAGCGTATGTCGCACCGCACCTTTAACACCCGTCGCGTACTTATCAACGCAAGAGAGCGTATTGCACGTAAGCTCGACATCCAGCGCACAGAACTTCAGGCCTGTGATGACAGAGAAACACTTCGTATTTCAGCAGAGCTTATCAATGCAAACCTCTATAAACTCTCGCGTGGCGCAACCTACTATGATTTAGAGAATTACTACGATGAGAATAAGATAATGAGGGTTAAGGCAGACCCTGCTCTCTCACCAGCACAGAATTCTCAGAAGTATTTCAAAGAATATAAGAAAACCTACACAGCTGAGAAGAAACTCAAAGAGCAGATAGCTTCAGGTGTAGAGGAACTTGAATATATTGAGACGGTCCTCGATGCACTCTCCCGTGTAACATGCGAGAAAGATATCGCAGTGATAAGAGAGGAACTTCGCCTTCAGGGATATATTAAGAACAAGTTTGACGCTAATGGTAAGTTGTCTAAGAAAGAATCTAATCATAAGGCACCTACAAGTCTTCCTCCAATAGAGTATGAGACAACAGATGGCTTCAGAGTTTTAGTTGGTAGAAACAACTTGCAGAATGATAAGCTCTCTCTTCGACAGGCCGCAAAGCTCGACATGTGGATGCACACAAAGAACTTCCCTGGCTCACACGTTATCATTGAAAATAAGAACGGTGAGATCTCAGATCAGGCTATAGAGGAAGCAGCCGTTATAGCAGCATTTCACAGCACAGCAGGTGAGTCTGGTGCTAAGCAGATTCCAGTCGACTACACTTTAGTCAAGAATCTTAAAAAACCAACCGGTGCCAAACCAGGTAAGGTAATCTTCCACGAGAACTGGACAATCTATGTCACTCCAGATTCGGATTTAGTTGAAAAACTTAAAAAATAAAAGCCAGGTTGCCCCTGGCTTTTTTAATTTGTTCTATTAACCTTATGTTATGTGTCTATAAAATTTGCAGACCTGTGTCAACAGGTGTGATGAAGAATGTATCCTCGTATTTTTCTCTTAGAGCATTTGCACAGGAACGGGCCTTAATCTCGCTATCAAAGATGCCGTAGACTGAAGGGCCAGAGCCACTCATACATGTTGCTTTACAGTCGTAGTTGCGCATTGTTGCTTTAATATCAACGCGGTCGGGAACTTCGACGAACTGCTCGAATACGTTTTGGATGTATTGGTAGTAGTTTTCGCCTCTGGCTAGGGCGTGGATTATGCCATTTGTGTCGCAGTGGCGAATGTTCTCTGCAGTGTCAAAAGCATCATATGCTGCCTTTGTTGAGACATCCTGTGAAGGCTTAACAAGGACGATGTACTCCTTCTTGCGAGGTGGCAGTGGGGAGAGCACCTGTCCGATGTCCTGGGCTACCATAGTGCCGCCCTTGAGACAGAACGGAACGTCAGCGCCAACCTTTACGCCGATGGCGCAGAGTGTCTCGATATCAATACCAGCATTAAGAATTTCGTTCAGTCCATAGATGACAGCTGCAGCATCTGCACTGCCACCTGCAAGACCGGCTGCAAAAGGTATGTTTTTATCAATGTGAATCTTAATACCTGGGTTGGTCTTACGAGGGTTGAGCCCGTTCTTGTTGTAGTAGTCAAAGAAAGCCTTTGCGGCCTTGTGAGCTATGTTGGATTTGTCAGTTGGAAGTGCGGAGTTTGAGCAGGTGAGATCAATCTGATTTGCACGACCTGCAAGTTCAACAGTGACGTCGTCAAAGATGCCGATTGACTGCATAATCATAAAGAGAGAATGGTAACCATCATCTGTCTTTCCGAGGATATCAAGCATGAGGTTAATCTTAGCGTAAGCTCTTATCTCCATATCGGCACTCCTTTCCTTCAATATGGGTTTATTTTACCATATTATCCTATGTACAATTTGAACAAATTATTAACAAGTTAGTAGTGCAATATTGTCAAACAAACAGTTGAATATAATATGTATATTTGGTATATTATTAACAGATTATGAACTAGCATTTTACATAGGTGGTAGAAAATGAGGAAGAGTGGAGTTTTTAAGTGTGTTTTGGCACTTGTTTTAGTGCTTGCACTTATTGGCACAATCTCTGTTTCTGCTCTCGCTGAGGACAAGGATGACACCCCTGTCTTCGTAACACAGAGCACTACAGAACCTACAAGTGAAAATGAGAACGTTGAGGTCGATGACAAGACACCTCTCGCTTCAGCTAAGGCAGAACTCTCTGATGTAAGTATTTGGGATGACCTTGGAAAACAGTCACCAATATCAGACGAGGTTGTACCAGTATCACATGATGTGGTCGGTACAGTTGCTCCAATTGCAACAGTTGTTATTGTTGCTCTTGCAGCAGGAGTTATCACTTTTGCTACAAAGAAAAAAGAGGGCTAACCTATTAAAAACACCGCTTTAATTGGCGGTGTTTTCTTGTTATACTTGTATTAGATTTTAAAAGGAGGAAAAGGCTTTGAAAAAGGAATTGAAAAAGTTCATGACACATTTTATTGTCTGTCTCAAATGGATAGGCCTTTCTCTCTTTGTAGGTGCAGTACTTGGCCTTATCGCAACAGGTTTTGCGTACGCACTTAATTATGTTACTGGACTTCGAGAGGCAAACAATTGGCTGATCTTTATCTTGCCAGTAGCAGGTCTCGTCATCGCCTTTATCTATGAGAAATTTGGATCTGAGGCCGCTCGAGGTACTAACACAGTTATCGCATGTATCAACTCAGATGAGAAGATACATTTTATTATGACACCTATCATCTTCGTGTCATCAATCATTTCCCACATGTTTGGTGCATCTGTAGGCCGTGAGGGCGCGGCTCTTCAGATGGGTGCTTCTATGGGACATACTTTTAGTAAGTTCTTGAAGCTCAACGAAAACGATGAGAAAGTTCTCATCATGACCGGTATGAGTGCTGCCTTTGCTGCACTCTTCGGCACACCTCTTGCAGCTTCAATCTTTGCTATGGAAGTTATCTCAATAGGTGTTATGTATTACGCAGCACTTGTGCCTTGCCTTGTATCAGCTCTCACGGCTTACAACTTGGCAAAGTTCTTGGGTGTTCAGTACGCATCATATTCATTAGCAGTAATTCCAAAGTTCACACCTTTCACTGCCTTGATGACAGCATTGCTTGGACTTCTCTTCGCAATGGTCTCAATCCTTATCTGTGTAGTATTAGGTCTTACAGAAAGGGGCTTTGATAGGTACTTAAAGAATCCGTATGTTAGAGCTTTGGTCTCAGGTGCGATTATCGTGCTCGGCACATTGATCGTCGGTAACCAAGATTACAACGGACTTGGAATTAATGGTATTTTAAGTGCTGTTTCTGGAAACATCGTCTGGTACGCTTTTGTTATCAAGCTTCTCTTCACCGCCGTGTCTTTGGCAGGTGGATATAAGGGCGGCGAAATCGTGCCATCCCTTTTCATTGGCGCCACTTTCGGCTGTGCAATCGGCGGCCTTCTCGGTATGCCACCATCATTCTGCGCCGCCCTCGGTATGGTTGCAGTCTTCTGTGGCGTAACCAACAGCCCAATCTCATCACTTATTATCGGTGTTGAGCTCTTCGGTGGACAGGGACTTTGGTTCTTCTGTCTCGTCAGTGCACTTTCATATATGCTCTCTGGATACTTCGGTATCTATAAGAGCCAACTTATTGTTTATTCAAAGTATAGATCAGTCTATGTACATAAATCGGCAAAGAGGTAGGAGGGTACTATGTCATACGTAATTGTGGGTAAGTGCGCAGACTATATTCTCCATGCTTGAGACAATTGCGCGTGGTAGATTTGGAGGTCAAGATTAATGGCAGAAATTAGAGAAGAGAACAAGATGGGTACAATGCCTGTTG
>JAKSQX010000021.1 GCA_024403955.1 Clostridia bacterium
AAAAGAACTCGCTAAAAATTGACGACAAAGACAAGGTTGATTTAACTCCAGAGGAGAGACGTCAGGTTGTTGTCTCTTCGATTGTGTCTGCAGCAGTTGTAGCGCTTATCTTTATCGGAATATTTGCGCTTGTTGTTGGTTTGATTGTTCTTTTAGGATAAAACTAATGACTCCCCAAAACTGGGGAGTCTTTTTTGGAGGATGTTTATGCTTTCTAAGGTTCTTTATTACTTTGAGGAACTCACAAAGATTCCACATGGCAGCGGAAATACTAAAGCTATTTCTGACTTTTGTGTGGACTTTGCGAAGAATCATAATCTCAAGTACTATCAGGATGATAGTAATAATGTAATCATCTATAAAAAAGGTAATAAAGATACAGCTCCTTTAATGCTCCAGGGGCACTTAGATATGGTCTGTGAGAAGGACCCTGATGTTGACTTCGACTTTACGAAAGATGCCTTAAAACTCGTCAGAGACGAAAATACACTCAAGGCAGAGGGCACCACACTTGGAGGCGACGACGGAATCGCTGTCGCCATGTGTCTTGCCATCCTTGATGACGACACTCTTACACATCCTGACCTTGAAGTTGTATTCACAACAGATGAGGAGACAGGTATGTTTGGCGCGCACGCGCTTGACGCAGCGAAACTTACGTCAAAACGTCTTCTGAATATTGATTCAGAGGACGAGAACGTTTTGACCGTTGGCTGCGCCGGTGGCGCTCGCGCCGAAATAAAACTCCCAATTAAGAAACAACAGATTCCAAAGGACAACGAGAACTGCTACAAGGTAACAGTTGCTGGCCTTATCGGAGGCCATTCGGGTGTTGAAATTGATAAAGGAAGGCTAAACTCTAACATCGTAATGGGCGAGTATCTCGAGTTCCTTCTTGATCATGATTACAACCTCAGGATATTTGATATTCGTGGTGGAAAAGCTGATAATGTTATTCCAAATGAGACTGAGGCAACAATCTTTGCTGAATATGCAGGGGATTACAAGTCGCAAAATGAACTTAAAGATGTAACAAAAGAGTTTATTGAAATCAACAAACTCCCAACAGATCCAAATCTTACAATTGATATTGAACCTGCAAAAGCTTCTGAGAGGCTTCTTGGAAGCCTCGATACTGAGAGAGTGGTTAACTTCCTCTGCAGTACACCAAATGGCATTCAAGCTATGTCAGAGGACATTCCTGGACTTGTGGAAACAAGTCTCAATCTCGGTCAATTGTTTATAACTGAAAATGACGCAGTTATGCGCTTCTCAGTGCGCTCAAGCGTAACAAAAGATAAAGAGAAACTTCTTGAGAGATTAAACAATAAAGCAAAAGAATTTGATGGTTCTATGACTTTCGATGGACATTATCCAGCATGGGAGTATATGAAAGTTTCACCATTTAGAGATAAGGTGAAAGAGGCTTTCACAGAAGTATTTAAGACTGAACCAAAAGTTGAGGCTATACACGCAGGCCTTGAATGTGGTATATTCTGTGAGAAGATTGAGGGCCTTGAGGCTGTCTCGATCGGACCGAATATTTTTGATATCCACACTCCAAGGGAGACCTTAGACCTTAAATCAACTGAAAAAACTTATAGAGCAATTATTAAACTTTTGGAGACGTTATAATGCAGAGCAAAAATCTTAAAGAGCATATCTTGGCCTTCATGACAATATTCATTTGGGCACTGACGTTCCTTTGTACAAAGGCGCTCATGGGTGTGTTCTCAAATCTTGAAATTTTATTTTTACGTTATGCTATTGCATACGTTTCAATTTGGGCAATTTATCCTAAGAAGCCTAAATTTCTTGGAATTAAATATGAATTGGCTTTGATAGCAGCATCCTTTGCCGGCACAAGCTACTATCAGTATATGGAAAACTTGAGCGTAAAGTATACCACTCCTGCTAGTGTATCTTTTATTACTGCAATGGCTCCGCTTTTCACTGCTGTATTCTCAGCTATTTTCCTTAAAAGTAAGCTTACAAAGTTTACGATAATTGGAATGATTGTATCTATCATCGGTGTAGGATTTGTAACATTCGGTGATTCGAAGATTTTGGATACTGGCCTTAAGGGAGATCTTATTATCTTCTGCAACATCTGGCTTTGGGCTATTTACACAATTATTATAAAAGTTCTTGCAGATAAAGGTATTAAGGGCTTTGAAGTGACAAGGAAACTGTTCTTCTATTCTCTCGTAGAGATGGCGATTCCACTTATTATCACTGCAGATTTATCAAGAGAAAAATTTACTGTCTCAACAATTGCGGGGATTTTGTATCTTGGTATTTTTGCATCAGCTGTTTGCTTCTACACTTGGAACAGAGCGGCGGAGAGACTTGGCCCTGTAACAACAGCAAAGTACCTCTTCATCATGCCGGCTATTACCCTTATTGCTCAAGTGGTTGTTAAGATGTCGAAACTGAGCATTCCGGCACTCTTTGGCATGGCACTCATCCTCGTAGGCCTATATGTTTCTGAGCGTAAACAAGAGGAGCCAAAACTTGAAGAAGTAAATAATAATTGACTTTTAAATATATAATTAATATAATACTTCCATAACTTAATACTAAATGCGTTGAAGGTATTATGATTTTGGACCAACGTTCAAAGAGAGCTGACGGTTGCTGCGAGTCAGTGTTCGTCCCAAAATTAGTCTCGTACTGGAGCAGAATTCCCCAAAGACTTTAGTTGTATAAGGAATTCCGGGATTGTCCCGTTACAGACAAAGGGCTTGTTAGAGCCTCAGAGAGCCGAGTAATCGGAACGTGGGTGGTACCGCGGTAATTTAGTTTATCGTCCCAGAAATACATTTGTATTTCTGGGATTATTTTTTTAAGGAGAGTTTTATTATGAGAAAAATCAACTTAACTGATGTAACAATCAGCAAAACAGAAGGACTTAGCTTTAAAGACAAGGTAGAGATGGCGAAGATTATGGATAAACTTAACTTCGCTTGTGTTGATCTGCCTATAATTTCTAATGTTCAAACTGATTCTCTACTAAATAAAACTCTCGCTACAACACTTAAAGATGCACGTCTCTGTGCCAATGCAACAGATGATGTTGAAACTGCTTGGGACTCAATTAAGAATGCAAAGAGACCAATCCTCAAGATTGCAATCCCAACAAGCACAGTTCAGATGGAATATCACTTCCATCAGAAACCAGCTAAGGTTTTAGAAACAATTGAGAATAAGATTAAAGAGTGCAAAGAAAAGACTGTAAACGTTGAATTCGAGGCACTTGATGCTACTCGTGCAGAATTTGACTTCCTCACGGAGTCAATTAAGGCAGCTATTAATGCCGGCGCTACTAAGGTTACAGTATGTGATACAGAGGGCTGTATGATGCCTGATGAGTTCGGTGAATTCATTGCTAAACTTTACAATGAAATTCCAGAAATCAAAAATAACGACATCGATTTCGCAGTTTCAGTTGTAAATTCATTAGGTCTTGCGACAGCTTGCGCATTCGCAGCAATTAAGGCTGGCGCAAATGAGATTAAAACTGACACAAGCGAAATCGAGAGTATCGTAAACGTAATCGACAAGCGCGGTGCAGACCTCGACATCTCATCATCAATCAAGAGTAACAAGCTCAAGACTGGTTTCAAAAACATTAAGGTTGAGACTCAAAACGGTGCTGAAAAAGAGATTGCAAAGCCAAACGTAGATGTTAGCAGCGTTGACTTTGCACTTTCAGAGGACGACACACAGGAGACAGTGGTTAAGGCTGCAAAGACTCTTGGATACAACCTCACAGAAGAGGAAGAAATCAACGTATATGCAGCATTTAAGCGTGTTGCAGCAAAGAAAGAAATCGTTGATTCAAAGGAACTTGAGGTAATCATTGCAACTTCTGCAGTATCAGCTCCTGCAACATATGAAATTATTAGTTATGTAATCAACAGTGGTAACATTTTGAAGGCTACTGCTAACATCAAACTTAGATACGAAAATGATGAGCTTGAAGGCGTTGCGACCGGCGACGGACCTATCGATGCCGCTTTCACAGCTATCAACCAAATCATCGGTCATGAGTACGAACTCGACGACTTCCAGATTCTCACTGCATCTGTAGGTAGTGAGGCTGCCGGTCGCGCAATCATCAAGCTACGCGCAGACAATGGAAAACTCTTCGCAGGTAACGGTATTTCAACAGATATCATCGGCGCTTCAGTTCGTGCATACATCGATGCAGTTAACAAGATTGTATACGAGGAGGCATAACCTTGAAACTCGGCTTTTCAACTAAATATTGGCCAGAGTATACACTCAAGGACTTTGTCGCTCTCGCCAATGATTCAAAATATAATTCAATAGAGATTCATGATATTGGATTTGTAACAAGCCATGCTGAGAAGATTAGAAAGCTCTTCTTCTCAAATGGTATTGAAATTGCTGCCATAAACAGCAACTACAACATCGCAATCAAAGAAGATCATGAGGCTATGCTCACGACCTTCACAGGACTCATGAAGGCCGCTAACCGTATCCACTGTCAGTATGTCAAAGTATATGCTGAAAGTGAGGATAAAAATGCAATTGATAATTGTATCGCCTTCCTTGAAAAAGCAATTCCAATTGCCGAGGCTGCAAATGTCACAATACTCATAGTTACGAGGGATTTGTTTGCTGATACAGATAAACTTTCTACAGTTTTGAAGCATTTTGCATGCGATAATTTGGCTGCAGATTGGAACATGCATGACACATATTTTAATGCCCACGAGGAACCTGAAACGACAATTACAAACCTCGGCGCATATGTAAAACTTGTCCATATTGTTGATCAGACACACGACAAAAAATATGCCTTAATTGGTGAGGGGGACCTTCCGGTTGAGGAGATGATTAATGCGCTCAGATCTGTAAACTATGACGGTACAATTTGTCTTGAATGGAACCCTAAGTTCCTTCCGGAAGTTGACGATTTTGAAGTAATTCTCATCCATTACTATCACTATATGCACAGCCTCACAGCAAATGCAAAGCCAACTTCTCACTATTACTACAACAAAGCTCACACTGGTAAATTCCTCTGGAAAAAGGAGACCTTAATCGACAAGACCTTCCCACAGGTTCTTGATTCAATGGTAGAGGAATTCCCTGATCAGCTCGCATTTAAGTACACAACTCTTGACTATACTCGCACATACTCAGAGTTTAGAGATGACGTAGATACGTTTGCTAGAGCACTTCTTGCAATGGGCGTTAAGAAGGGAACACAGGTAGCTGTTTGGGCTACAAACATCCCTGAATGGTACATCTCTTTCTGGGCAACAACTAAGATTGGCGCAGTTTTAGTTACAGTTAACACGGCATACAAAATTGCTGAACTTGAGTATCTTCTCAGACAGTCTGATACCCATACTCTCATCATGATTGAGGGCAATAAGGGTAACTCATACAAGGACACAGTAGAGGAACTCTGCCCAGAGCTTAAGAACACAGAGAAGGGCAAACCTCTTCATGCAAAACGTCTTCCATTCCTCCGTAATGTTATCACAGTTGGATTTGAAATGGACGGTGCCTTGACCTTTGAAGAGGCAACAGAGCGTTCAAAGGAAGTTCCACTTGTAGAGGTACTTCGTATCGCTGCAACAGTAGACAAGAATGACGTTGCAAACATGCAATACACCTCCGGTACAACAGGTTTCCCAAAGGGAGTTATGCTTACCCACTACAATATCGTTAACAATGGTAAAAACATCGGTGACCGTATGGATCTCTCCACAGCAGATCGTATGATGGTTCAGGTACCTATGTTCCACTGCTTCGGTATGGTACTTGCAATGACCGCTACCATGACTCATGGTGGTACACTTTACCCAATTCCATATTTCTCAGCAAGACCTGCACTCGCATGCATCAACCAAGAACATATAACAGCCTTTCACGGCGTACCTACGATGTTTATAGCCATGCTTCAACATCCTGATTTCCCTAAGACTGACTTCTCATACATGCGTACTGGTATCATGGCAGGTTCGCCTTGCCCAATTCCAGTAATGGAAGAAGTGGTCGACAAGATGAATATGAAGGAAATCACGATAGTATACGGCCAGACTGAGGCATCCCCAGGTTGTACAATGAGTTCAACAGACGACTCAATTGAAGTACGTTGTACAACAGTCGGCCGACCACTTCCTGAAATTGAGTGTAAAATCGTTGATCCGGAGACCGGTGCAGACCTGCCTGACGGCGTAGATGGCGAGTTTGTAGCTCGCGGATACAACATAATGAAGGGCTACTACAAGATGCCTAAAGCTACCGCTTCCACAATTGACGCCGACGGATGGCTCCACACCGGAGACCTTGCTCAACGCACCCCAGAGGGCTTCTACAAAATTACTGGTCGTCTCAAAGACATGATCATCCGTGGCGGTGAAAACATCTATCCAAAGGAGATAGAGGAGTTTATTTACACACATGAAAAGGTAGAGGACGTTCAAGTTATAGGTGTACCGGATGAGGGCCTCGGCGAAGAGATTTGCGCCGAGATCGTATTAAAGCCAGGGGAAACCATGACTGAAAAAGAACTTAAGGACTTCGTGGCTGCCAACATGGCAAAGCACAAAGTCCCTAAATATGTTCTTTTTGTTGATGCTTTCCCAATGAACGCAGCCGGCAAAATCTTAAAATATAAGATGCGTGAAGATGCAATTAAAATCTTCAATCTTGAAAAAGCTAGCAAAATTGTAACTGCTTAATAAAAAAGGAACCCACAAAGATTTTAAGCTTTGTGGGTTCTTTATTAGTATAAAAGTAGTAATAGACATTGATATGCAAACGAATGTTTGGTATAATTGTTGTTGACCAATGGTAACAAAGGGGAGGTGAAGCGGTTGGATCGAGTTATATTACACTGTGATTGTAATAATTTTTTTGCGTCTTGTGAGTGTACGGTACACCCTGAGTATTGGAATATACCTATAGCGGTTGCAGGCGACCCTCTGAGCAGGCACGGTATTGTCTGCGCAAAGAATCAGTTGGCGAAGGAGGCGGGCGTCCAGTCCGCTGAGCCAATTTGGCAGGCAAAACGGAAGTGTCCTGATCTCGTCTGTGTGCCTGCACATTTCGATTTGTACCATGAGTTCTATGAGAAAATCAATAAGATATATTTGGACTATACGGACCTCGTAGAGCCTTTCTCGATAGATGAATCATACCTGGATTTGACGGGGTGTATGCATCTGTTTTCGGGCAAAACTCCAAGGGAAATTGCCGACGAAATTAGGGGCCGAGTGAAGGCTGAACTCGGCATTACAATCTCGGTCGGCGTGTCATTCTGTAAGAGTTTTGCCAAGCTCGGATCCGACTACAAAAAGCCCGACGCGACCACTGTAATTATGAGGGAAGATTTGGAAGAAATAGCGTATCCTTTGCCTGTTTCTGACCTGCTTTTTGTGGGCCAAAAAGCCAACCAAATTTTGAGCCTTCATGCGGTAAAAACCATAGGGGATTTGGCGGAACTTTCAGAGGAATATTTGGTCAAAATTCTAGGCCGCCAAGGTTCTGGACTTTACAGGGTTGTAAATGGCTTAGATACTGAGCCCGTGAAGTCTTTCTATGACAAATATACCCCAAAATCAGTCGGAAATTCGATGACTTTCAGAAGAGATATTTTGGGTGAAAAAGAGGTCTTTTCAGGGGTGTCTTGTCTCGCAGATTCGGTGGCTTCAAGACTCCGCTATGAGGGCTTAAAAGCAACTGTCGTTCAGGTTGTAATCCGCGACCCATCTTTCGCTCAGATTCAGAGACAAAGAAAGCTTTCTGGTGCCACATATTTGCAGAAAGAAATCACTGATATGGCTATGGAACTTATCAAGGAAAACTGGGATTTCAGTCGTCCAATTAGACTGCTTGGAGTGACCGGTGCAGAACTCGTTCCAGCTGATGCAGAGGTGCCAGTTCAGACCTCGTTATTTGAAGAGGCTGTTTCGAATAAAAAACAAGAAGCCATTGAGGATACAATGGCTTCTATCAGAGAACGCTTTGGTTCTTCATCTATTAAGTTTGGTTATTCAGAAGATTCTGAGTTAGGAATCAAGTAAGGTTGATATGCTAAAACTGCAAGTTTGTCGCAGCGCTCATTCTCTGGATGACCTGCGTGACCTTTGAGCCAGATGATCTGAAGTTCGTGTGGCTCAATGAGGGTGAGGAGCTCATCCCAGAGTTCGATGTTGAGCGCAGGTTTCTTGTTTGACTTGCGCCAACCGTTCATTTTCCACTGCTGGGCCCAGTTGTTTATGAGGGCATCTGCAACATATTTAGAATCTGTGTAAAGAACTACTTTGCAGGGACGTTTGAGGGCTTTAAAGCCTTCAATAACTGCGGTGAGTTCCATCTTGTTATTAGTAGTCTCTGGGTTACCACCAGAGATTTCTTTTTCATGACTGCCAGTGCGGAGGATAGTACCCCAACCACCAGGGCCAGGATTACCACTGCAGGCGCCATCTGTGAACATTTCAACTTTAGTTAATTCAGCCATATCGAACACCTTTTTATTTGATGTTTTCATTTTATCATACTTTGTCTCGGTTTGATAGAGGGGTCTTTATTCCTTGACATTCGTGTATAAAATGTAATAAAATATTATCTCCTATAGTTTTGTTTTAAAGTTAAATTAAGTTTTATTTATATAATTTTTTGTAAGTTTGGATTTTAGGCTTTTGCCTTTAAGTGCGGATAAAAAATACTTGTGAAAGGAGAAATTTTACAAATGAGTTCTAGCGGAAAGTCTTCAGCTGTGAAGACTAAGAATTCTACATTTAAGGTACCGGTAAGGATATCTTTCCTTGGCGGACTTAATGAAATTGGTAAAAACATGACTCTGTATGAGTATGATGGCGATATGTTCATTGTGGACTGTGGCCTTGCATTCCCAGAGTCTGATATGCTTGGCGTTGACCTCGTAATTCCAGATTTTACATATGTTCAGAGAAATGCTGATAAGATCAAGGGCGTTGTAATTACCCACGGACATGAAGATCATATCGGCGGTCTTGCATATTTATTGAAGGTCGTAAACGTACCTGTTTATGCAACACCTTTAACTATAGGTCTTATCGAGGGTAAGCTTCGCGAGCATGACATGCTCGACGCATGTGACCTTCGAGTTATCCATCCTGGTGATAGAATTCAGCTTGGTAAATTTGAACTTGAAGCAATTCACGTAAATCACTCAATCCCAGATGCTCTTGCATTTGCTATTCGTTGTGATGCAGGTACTATCGTTCAGACAGGCGACTTCAAGATTGATACAACACCTGTTGACGGTAACATGATTGACCTTGGCCGTTTTGCTGAGATAGGCAAGGAGGGCGTACTCTGCTACTTGGCTGACTCAACCAACGCAGAAAAGCCTGGCTATTCTGCATCTGAGATGACAGTTGGTCAGTCATTTGAAACACTTTTCCGACTTGCCGGCAAACGTAGGATTATCGTTGCTACATTTGCATCAAATATCCATAGAGTACAGCAGATCATGAATGAAGCGATCACAAACAACAGAAAGGTTGCTCTCTCAGGTCGTTCCCTTGAGAACGTTATTGCTGTAGGTAAGGAACTCGGATACCTTGAGGTGCCAGACGACCTTATCATTCCTCTTGATGAGATTGGTAACTATGAACCATGGCAGATCTTGCTTGTTACAACAGGTAGCCAGGGCGAGCCTATGTCAGCGCTCTCTCGTATGGCATTCCAGGATCACAGAAAGGTTAACATCTCTTCAAATGACTTCGTTATCATTTCTGCAACACCTATCCCTGGCAACGAGAAGTCTGTAAGTAAAGTAGTTAATGAACTTATGCGCCACGGTGCAGAAGTTGTATATGAGAAGATGTACGATGTTCACGTATCAGGACACGCAAGCCAAGAGGAACTTAAGATTATGCTTGCACTTTTGAAGCCAAGATACTTCATCCCTGTACACGGTGAGCAGAAGCATCTCACAAAGCACGCTATACTTGCAAATCAGATGGGCATGGCATCACGAGACATCATCATTGCCGAGATTGGTAAAACAATTGAGGTATGTGACGGTATGTTCCATGAGCAGGGTGTAGTACCAGCTGGTAAAGTCTTTGTCGACGGTTCTGGCGTTGGTGACGTTGGACAGGTTGTACTTCGTGACCGTACTAAACTCTCACAGGATGGTATTATCACAGTCGTTCTTACAATCGACTCCGCTTCTGGCGAAGTTTTAGCAGGTCCTGACATCGTATCACGTGGTTTTGTCTATATCCGTGAATCCGAAGAGATTATGGAAGAGATGAAACGTGCAGCTGCTGAGGCAACTGAGGACTGTATTGACAACGACATCCGTGACTGGGCTTCAATCAAGTCCAGCATCCGTGACTCAGTAGGACAGCTTGTTTATGAAAGGACGAGAAGAACACCTATGATTCTCCCAATTATTATGGAGGTTTAATGTGAAAACGGTATTTTCTGTTGTCTGCCTTGTAGCGGCAGCTATTTCAACTTTATATGTTTTCTCGCTCAATTACACAGCTGGAATGATTCAGGCAATTGTATTACTTTGCCTCTGTCTTGCCGGTTTGATAATCTATGCGTTCAAGACAATGTCGCTCAAGAAGATAGCAAGGAATGTATCAGAGTTTTTCACAGCTGATGGTAGTACAGAACGTCCTTTCCCAGCAATCGTATGCTATGCAAACGGTGAGATTGCTTGGTTCAATAGATATTTTGAGACAGATGTACTTGGTGAGGATATCGTTAAGAGCGGTAAGATTTCTGAATTTATAGGCGATATCTCATTGCAGACACTTGTATCAGCTCAATATGGTATGAGCGTCAACTACGGTGACAAGAAGTATACAGTATATGCTTCTAATATCTCGACTCCTGAGAAGCCACAGTACTGTCTTTACTTTATCGATAACACAGAGATTAAGAAACTTGCTGAGGAGTACCAGTTTACTCGTCCAGCAGTTCTTCAGATGAAGATTGATAACCTCGATGAGGTATATCAAAACTATAAGAACAGCGAATGCGAAGTTATCAGTGGTGAGCTTGAGCGAATTCTTGAGCAGTGGGCTTCACAGTATCCAAGCTTCTTCCGTAGAATCGGTAGTGGTAAGTACGTAATGGTAATGGAGGAGAGAGGACTTCAGGAAATTATTGATAAGAAGTTCGATATCCTTCGCCGTATTCGTGAATACAAGTATGGCGAGAACCCAATAGAGATTACTCTCTCAATAGGCGTTGGCCGTGGAGGTACATATCTCCAGTGCGATGAGTATTCTAAGCAGGCTATAGAGATGAGCCAGAGCCGCGGCGGCGACCAGGCCACTGTCAACAGCGACGGAGACCTTCAGTTCTTCGGCGGACTCACACAGGGTTCCACAAAGCATACTAAGATTAAAGCACGCCTCATGGCGTCTGCTTTCGCTGATCATATTATCAACTCAGATGCCATCTTCGTTATGGGCCACTGTTTCTCAGACCTTGACAGTGTTGGCGCCGCAGTTGGTATCTTTGAGGCATCACGTGTACTTGGTAAACCGTGTTATATCGTATGTGATAAAGAGAAGTCAATGGCAAAGCAGCTTATTGAACAGCTCTCTGAATCGGCTCTACCAAATGCATTTATTGATGGTGCAACTGCAGATGATTTCTGCACAGCAAAGAGCTTGCTTGTAATCGTAGATACTCATAGGGTAGAGTCCCTCGAGTATCCTGAGATATTCCCATCTTTCGAAAAGGTTGCTGTAATTGACCATCATAGAAGAACTGCGAATTATATTAGTTCAGCAATTCTCTACTATGATGAACCAAATGCATCTTCAGCATGTGAGATGGTTACTGAGATTCTTCAGTATATTCCAGCAAAAGTTGAACTTAACCCAATCTGCGCAGAGGCACTTCTTTCAGGCATCATGCTTGATACAAGAAACTTTGTACTCTCAACAGGTGCTCGTACATTTGAAGCTGCGGCTTACTTAAAGAGTATAGGTGCTGACACAGTATCAGTTAAGCAACTCTTTGCAAACAATTTTGAAAACTACAAACAGAAAAATGCAATTGTTTCAACAGCAGTTACTTACAAAGGTTGTGCAGTTGCAGTTGCAACAGAGCACTTTGCTGACATTCGTATCATCGCTTCTCAAGTAGCGAATGAACTTTTGAATGTTTCGGGCGTTAAGTCCTCATATGTTCTGTTTGAAGAGGATAATCAAATTAATATCTCTGCTCGTTCACTTGGAGAGATGAATGTCCAAGTAATTATGGAATACTTGGGAGGCGGTGGACACCTTACTATGGCCGCAACACAGCTCTCTGATATCACAATGGGCGACGCCGTAGTTAAACTTGAAAACGCAATCAATCAATATTTCGAGGAGAACAAACAATGAAAGTAATTCTTAGAGAAGATGTAAAGGGTCTTGGTAAGAAGGGCGAACTTGTAAATGCATCTGATGGTTACGCACGTAACTTCCTTTTCCCAAAGAATCTCGCTGTAGAGGCCAACGCTCAGAACGTTACTGAAAAGAATAACGCTGATGCTTCTAAGCAGTTCAAATATGACACAGAAAAGGCAACAGCTCAGCAGAATGCTGACAAAATTAACGGTAAGACTCTTAAGATGACTGCAAAGGCAGGCAAGGCCGGTAAACTTTTCGGCTCTGTAACTGCAAAAGAAATTGCTCTTAAGGTTAAGGAAGATTACGGCATTGATGTCGATAAGAGAAAGATCACTGTGGGCGAGATTAAGGCATTCGGTACTTATAACGCTTCGGTAAAACTCTTTGAGGGAGTTAAGGCCGATATTAAAGTACAAGTAACTGAGGAATAATTATGGACGCTTTTGACATTAACATGCCTTATAGTATGGATGCTGAGCAGGCTGTACTTGGTGCGATTCTCCGCGACCCAAGTTGCTTGACTTTAATCCAATCAAAAGGCTTCAATGCTGAATATTTCTACAGAAACGAACATAAAGCTATTTACAACTCTATCCTCAAGATAGATGCAAATGGCCAGGTTGTTGATGCGCTCTTAGTACTTGAGGATTTGAAATCTGATCCTTCATTTGATGAGGCCGCTGCAAGAAACTACCTTGCAGAACTCGCTGATGCAGTAGTATCAACCGCAAATGTAGAAAACTATGCAAAGATTATCAAGGATAAGTTCTTTATTAGAAGCCTTATCGGTATTTCCAAAGATATCCTTGATGAAGCAACATCTGGTGAGGCAGACGCAAACGTACTCCTTGAGAGTGCTGAGACAAAGATTTATAACGTTCGTCAGGGCAAGGGCTCTGAGGACGCTAGTCGTCTTGCAGATATCGTTGCAGATAAACTCTATGATAGACTTGAAAAGCTCAATTCTCCTGACCCTACAGTACGTGAACAGTTCCAGGGATTCACAACTGGTTGGAAAGATCTTGATAACGTAATTGCGGGCCTCAACCGCGCTGACCTTGTAATCATCGGCGCACGTCCTGCAATGGGTAAAACATCATTTGCACTTAATATTGCACGAAATGCGTCTTTCCTTGCAAATAAGAAAGTTTTGTTCTTCTCACTTGAAATGACAAAGGAACAGCTCGCACAGCGTGTTATGTCCACAGAGGCCCGTATTAAGGGTAACAAGATGCGTAAGGGCAATCTTGATGAAGGTGACTGGAGCCGTCTTGCAGTAGCTGCTGAGGCTCTTAAGAATACACAACTTTACTTCGACGATACATCAGGTATCACAGTAAATGAGATGAAGGCTAAGGTTCGCCGTATGAAGGACGTAGACCTTGTTATTGTCGACTATCTTCAGCTCATGAAATCTGGTACACGTATTGAAAATCGTGTACAGGAAGTTTCTGAGATTACACGTAGTCTTAAGCTTATGGCTAAGGACTTAAATATTCCAGTAGTAGTATTGGCACAGCTCTCTCGTGGTACTGAGGGACATGGTCAGAAGAGCCATAGACCACAGCTTGCTGACCTTCGTGAATCAGGTTCTATCGAGCAGGATGCAGATATCGTAATCATGCTTTATCGTGAGGATTACTATATGAATGATCCTGATGAGCCAGTTGATATGGAAAAACAGGTTGATACAGTTGAACTTATTGTTTCTAAGAACCGTCACGGTCCAACAGAGACAGTAACTCTTGGCTGGAATCCTGACTATACTCTTTTCTCAGCTATTGAAAGGAACTTTGATGAGCAGTTCTAATGTTTTGGAGAAAGCAATGGCTTTAGTTGAACGTTATAACATGCTTGAAAAGGGAGACAAGGTTATTGTTGGCCTCTCAGGTGGTGCAGATTCTACAGCTCTTTTGCTCTCTCTCTGTGAACTTAAAACTGAATATGATTTAGAGATTATTGCTGCTCACTTGAATCATGGTATTCGCGGCGCCGAAGCGGACCGCGACGAGGCTTTTTGCAAGGACTTGTGTGCAAAACTCGGTGTGCAGATCTATGCATTCCATTTGGATGTTCCATCCCTTGCAAAAGAGCGAGGAGTATCTGAAGAGGTGGCGGGCCGCGATGCTCGTTATGAGTTCTTCACTGGTCTTGCTGGCGAGCATGGCAAAGTTGCCACAGCTCATAATGCGCAGGACACAGTAGAGACTATGCTCCTTAATCTCTGTAGAGGTACTGGCCTCAAAGGCCTCACTGGTATCCCACCAACGAGGACAATCACACACAGAGGTTGTCATGGAAGTGCGGATGTTATGGTTATTAGACCTCTTCTTCTCTGTACAAGGGAGGAGATAGAGGAATATCTCGCAAAAAAGGGTCAGGACTATGTCACTGATTCAACTAATCTCGGCGATGAATATACAAGAAATAGGATTCGCCATAACGTAATCCCTGAACTTACATTAGTAAATGAGAACGCTGTGGGCAACATAACCCGTTGCCTCTCAACTCTTAAAGAGGACAGCGATTTCCTTGAGAGCCTTGCAGATGAATTACTTGCATCTGCAAAGCACGGCACCGCCTATGACGTGAAAATGCTTCTTATGGCGCCAAAACCAGTTTTGTCGCGTGCGATTTCACGTCTTGTCTACGACACCTGCGGTGCCTACCCAGAAAAAGTACATATCCTTAAAACTATCGATATGATGAACGTTGGTCGTACAGACCAGGTTCAGGTCCCAACTGGCGCATTCGTGCGAGTTGAAAAGGGCAAACTTACAGTTATCAAATAACTTTTTTTGAAAGGTGATATACACATGTTTAACGAAAATATGAGAGATGACGTCAAAGAAATACTTCTCTCAGAGGAACAGATTAGAGAAATAGTAGAGGGTCTCGGCAAGCAAATTTCCGAGGAGTATAAGGGAAAGAATCTTGTACTTGTAAGCGTACTTAAGGGCTCTGTAGTGTTTATGGCAGACCTTATGCGTGCAATTGACATTCCTTGCTCAATAGACTTTATGGTAGTTTCAAGCTACGGCAGTGGAACTGAGAGCTCGGGAATCGTTAAGATTATTAAGGACCTTGATATGGACCTTCGTGGTGTTGATCTTCTCATCGTAGAAGATATTCTCGACACCGGTAGAACTCTTGCATCTTTGATTAAGATTCTTAAGATGCGTAACCCTAATTCAGTTAAAATCTGCACGTTCCTCGATAAGCCAGAACGTAGACTTGCTGATATCTCAGCTGACTATGTAGGCGCATGTGTACCTGATGAATTCGTAATTGGTTATGGTCTTGACTACGATGAAAGATATAGAAACTTACCTTATGTTGGAATTCTCAAACCAGAGGTTTATTCAAAATAAATATCCCAAAGTAGAAGGAGGGATGTAACGTTGGAAAACAAACCAAGCAATAATTTGCCTAACCCAAATCAGCCGGGTAATGCTGGTAAAAGAGGTAGACTATTCTCAAGTTTACTCACATTGTTGACTATTGCTCTTATGATTGGCCTTCTTTGGTCCGCGCTTAAGATGGACACAAAAAAGACTGATGATGAGTACTACCAGGTTATTCAGTACTTTGATGAGGGTAAAATTACAGAATATGACTTAAATCTTGGTACAAGAAAACTCACATATTTCCTCAAAGGCGAGAAAGAGAAGAGAACTTATACAGTTCCAAGCTGCGAATTGTTCGTGGCTGATATTCACGACAACGTTCGTGAGTATAACCAGGAGCATAAGAATGCACCAATTAAGATGAACTATCAGTCTGGATCATCTAATTATTGGATTTCACAGATGATTCCTATGGTGGGCATGCTACTTCTTATGGGCATTATGCTCTACTTGCTTGTCAAGAAGATGGGCAGTACTGTTATGGACGACACTAAACGTACAATGGCGTTCGGTAAAGCACGTTTAAAGACAGGTGAGGAGGCACGCAAGACGACGTTTGAAGACGTAGCAGGCCTCGATGAGGAGAAGGAAGACCTCGAGGAAATCGTTGAATTCCTTAAGAATCCTCAGAAGTTTAATGATCTCGGCGCACGTATTCCTAAGGGCGTACTTCTTGTAGGCCCTCCAGGTACAGGTAAAACTCTCCTTGCACGTGCTGTTGCAGGTGAGGCTGACGCCCACTTCTTATCAATCTCAGGTTCTGACTTCGTTGAGATGTATGTTGGTGTCGGTGCTTCCCGTGTACGTGATCTCTTTGATAACGCAAAGAAAAATATCCCATCAATCGTATTTATCGATGAGATTGATGCTGTTGGTCGTCAACGTGGCGCAGGTATGGGTGGCGGACATGATGAACGTGAGCAGACTCTAAACCAGCTCCTCGTTGAGATGGATGGTTTTGGAGAGAATGCGGGCGTAATTATCATGGCTGCAACAAACAGACCTGACATCCTTGACCCAGCACTCTTGAGACCTGGACGTTTTGATAGACAGGTTACAGTTAATTACCCAGATGTAAATGGTCGTGAAGCTATCCTTAAGGTTCACGCTAGAAATAAGCCAATAGGCCCAGACGTACGGCTTGATGAAATCGCTCGTGCTACAAGCGGCTTCACAGGTGCAGACCTTGAGAATCTTCTCAATGAAGCTGCACTTCTCGCAGCACGTCGCGGTAAGAAGGCTCTTACAAAACTTGAAATTGAAGAAGCAACTATCAAAGTTGTTGTTGGTACAGAGAAGAAGTCTAAGAAAGTTACTGACGATGAGAAGAAACTTACAGCTTATCATGAGGCTGGTCACGCAGTTACAAACTTCTATCTTCCAACTCTTGATCCAGTTCACCAGGTTTCAATTATTCCTCGCGGAATGGCTGGTGGTTACACAATGTCACTTCCTAAGGATGACAAGTCATACGTTTCAAAGAAGCAGATGCTCGATGAACTCGTGTCACTTCTCGGTGGACGTGTTGCTGAAGCAATCATCCTCGGTGATATTTCAACCGGTGCTTCAAATGATATTGAACGTGCAACGAAGATTGCTCGTAACATGATTGTTAAGTACGGTATGAGCGAAAAACTTGGACCTATCTCTTATGGTTCAGGTAATGAGGAAGTTTTCATTGGTCGTGATTATGGTCAAGTTAAGAACTACTCAGAGGAGACAGCAGCTGTTATTGATAAAGAGGTAGAAGACCTCATTATGCAGGCATATGAGCGTGCATCAGAGATTCTTCGTCTTCACATCGACAAGCTTCATCTCCTAGCGAGTTACCTTATTGAAAACGAAAAGATTGACGGTATTACATTCGCTAAGTTGATGGAAGGAACATTGGATGAAAAAATTTTTGAATCTGATGAGCCTACACCACCAACAGAGCCAGAACCACCAGTAGATCCAGAGCCAGAAACAACAGAGGAAGCTCCAAAAGAAGAGGAAGAGCCTAATACAGAAGATGAGAATAGTGTTGATTCACTCCAGGCTGGTGAAGTTGAACTTACACCAGAAGAGCTCGCTTTTAAAGCTCAGTTTGAACAGGATCTTGCAGCAGCTGCAATGTTTGGTGAACTCTTTAGTAGTGGCACTCCAGAAGATGATTTCGTAGGTGAGGACGATGCTCCTGCTCGGGAGATTCCAGAAGAGCCTGAAGTTGAGATCACTCCAGAACCTATTGAAGAGACTTCGGAGGAAGTTCTGGTTCTTGAGGAATTACTTCCAACCCCAGAGCCTGAAGTTGAAGAAGAACTTAAGTATGAAAGTCTTGAGGATGAATATGCTTCAGCTGATATCGATGTTGATGACGATGACACCAATGTTGATGATTATCTTAGGTACTTGAATGATGAACCTGAAACTGAGGCTGATGAAAAACCTGAACCTAAGGCTGCAAAACCAAAAGTAAAGGCTAAAGCTAAGGGAAAAGGTAATGCAAAAGCTAAGGTAAAAACAAAGGTTAAAGAAACAGAAAAAGTCGAGACTCCAGAGGCAGAAAAAGAGCACACAATAGAGGATGAAATTCCTGATGGAAAAGTAGACTTCTATGCTGGTGAAGATGGAGATGAAGAGGGCGGAACTTTCACAGAGAATGATGAGATTTACGCACTCTATGAACTCCTGAAAACAGCTCGTGATTTTGACGATGAAGACGACAAATAATGCACAAAAGGGCAGTCGAAAGACTGCCCTTATTTTGTGGTCTTTTCCTTGACTTAACCACTATATATGGTGTAGAATATGTATCTGTATAATACTGATATTAAAGCTTTTTGGAGGTCTTATGGCTGCTAAAAAATCTGAGTACGGCAATACTGACATAAGTCAGCTTAAAGGTGCCGACAGGGTTAGAAAACGTCCTGCCGTTATCTTTGGTTCTGACGGACTTGATGGTTGCGAACACTCCTTCTTTGAAATCCTCTCGAACTCTATCGATGAGGCGCGTGAAGGACATGGTAATAAAATTGTCGTAACTCGCTTTCTTGATAAATCCATAAGTGTACAGGACTTTGGTCGTGGTATTCCTATGGATTATAACGAAAAGGAAAAAGCATATAACTGGCATCTCGTATTCTGTGAGATGTATGCTGGTGGTAAATATAATACAAACGCCGTTGACTCAAATTATGGTTTCTCTTTGGGTCTTAATGGTCTTGGCCTTTGTGCTACTCAATATGCGTCTGAGTATATGGATGCTGAAGTAAAGCGTGACGGTCAGAAGTACACAATGCACTTTGAAAAAGGTAATCCTGTAGGTGAACTTCAAAAAGAACCAAATGCTAAGAAGAGCGAAACTGGTTCGAAGATCACATGGAAGCCTGACCTCGATGTTTTTACAGATATTGATATTCCACTTGAGTATTATCAAGATGCCATTAAAAGACAGGCAATCGTAAACTCTGGCGTTACATTCGTACTTAAAGATCAGGTTGGTGGCAATGCGTTCGAGACCTACGAGTACTATTACGAGAATGGCATCGTTGACTATATCAAAGAGATTGCCGGCGACGAAACACTTACACAGACACAGTTCTGGGAGTGTGAACGCAAGGGCCGCGACCGTGATGACAAAGAGGAATATAAAGTAAAGATTTCTCTTGCCGTTGCATTCT
The DNA here is from genome assembly GCA_024403955.1 of Clostridia bacterium. Taxonomy (GTDB): domain Bacteria; phylum Bacillota; class Clostridia; order Oscillospirales; family Acutalibacteraceae; genus UBA1227. Next base: position 19,471 of record JAKSQX010000021.1, read on the forward strand.
CAAATAAGCATCAGATTACAGAGTACTACCACAACTCATCATGGCTTGAGCATGGTGGCGCTCCTGAAAAGGCTGTTCGTACAGCTTTCGTAAATCAGATTGATGCCTATATCAAGAATAACGGTCTCTACAAGAAGGGCGAAAAGATAAACTTCCAGGACATCGCTGATTGCCTTATGGTTGTTATTTCATCCTTCTCAACAATCACTTCATATGAGAACCAGACAAAGAAATCAATCACTAATAAATTTATCCAGGAAGCAATGACAGACTTCTTCAAGCATCAGCTTGAGGTCTACTTTATTGAGAATAAGATTGACGCAGATAAGATTGCAAATCAGGTTCTTATCAACATGCGCTCACGTGTTCATGCTGAGGCTTCACGTGTATCAATGAAGAAGAATCTCACTGCCAATATGGACATGTCTAACCGTGTTCAGAAGTTTGTAGATTGCCGCTCAAAAGATGTCTCACGCCGTGAGGTGTTCATCGTAGAGGGTGATTCTGCTCTTGGCTCATGTAAACAGGCTCGTGACTCCGAGTTCCAGGCAGTAATCCCTGTACGTGGTAAAATCCTCAACTGTATGAAGACTGATTATCCAAAAATCTTTAAGAGCGAGATTATCACAGACCTCATTAAGGTCCTTGGATGTGGCGTAGAAGTTGCTACCAAATCAAAGGACGTTAACGCATTTAATATTGACAATCTTCGTTGGGACAAAGTAATCATCTGTACTGATGCCGATGTCGATGGTTATCAGATTAGAACACTTATTCTTGCGATGATTTATAGACTTATGCCAACTCTCATCAAGGAGGGTAAGGTATATATCGCCGAATCTCCACTTTACGAGATCAATTGTAAAGACGAGGTTTGGTTTGCTTACACAGAACAGGAAAAAGCTCAAGCTCTTGAGGAGATAGGTAATAAGAAATACACTGTTCAGCGTTCTAAAGGTCTTGGTGAGAATGATGCTGATATGATGTGGCTCACAACTATGAATCCTAAGACACGTCGTCTTATTCAAATCACTGAATCTGACGTTGAGAGAACACTTGAGACATTTGAAGTTCTCCTTGGGGATAATCTCCAGGGCAGAAAAGATAAAATCGCAGACGAGGGATACAAATACCTCGATATGCTTGATCTTTCATAAGGAAGGAGGGTACCAGATTGGCTCCAAGAAAACCAAAACAGCCACAAGCGAATCATGAAGAGACTAACGCTAATGCTCACATTTTAGGCGCAGGTGAAGTTGTTGACCAGCAGATAGTTGATACCCTCGAGATTAACTACATGCCTTACGCAATGAGCGTAATCATGTCACGTGCTCTTCCTGAAATTGATGGCTTTAAGCCTTCTCATAGAAAGCTTCTCTACACAATGTATAAGATGGGCCTTCTCACTGGCTCTCGTATCAAGTCAGCTAACATCGTTGGCCGTACAATGCAGCTTAACCCACATGGTGATGCAGCAATCTACGAGACTATGGTTCGTCTTGCACGCGGAAATGAGTCTTTGCTTCATCCGTTTATCGATTCAAAGGGTAACTTCGGTAAGGCATACTCAAGCAGCATGGCATATGCTGCTTCCCGTTACACAGAAGCAAAGCTTGAAGGCATTTCCGCTGAGCTCTTTGCCGACATCGATAAAGACACAGTGGATTTTGTGGATAACTACGATGCAACTATGAAGGAACCAACACTCCTTCCAGTTACATTCCCAACAATTCTTGTTAATAACAACAAGGGTATTGCCGTAGGTATGGCTTGTAATATCTGCTCATTCAACCTTTTAGAGATCTGTGAGGCAACAGCAGAACTTATTAAGGATCCAGACTATGACATCAGTGAAATAATCAAAGCCCCTGACTTCCCAGGCGGTGGACAGATTATCTATGACCGTGCCGTAATGGATTCCGTTATCAACACCGGTAGAGGAAGTATTAAGGTTCGCTCAAAGTATCGCTACGATAAAGAAAATCATTGTATTGAAGTATATGAAATTCCTTATACTACTACATCTGATGACATCATCGATAAGATAATTGATGGCGCAAAGACAGGCGTGTTTAAGGAAATCGCGGATGTCCGCGATGAGACCGACAAGTCCGGTCTTAAAATCGCAATCGACGTCAAGCGTGGCACAGATGTTGACAAGCTTATGAAGAAGCTTTTCAAGAAGACCCCGCTTGAGGATAACTTCGCTTGCAACTTCAACATCCTTGTCGGCGGCTCACCTCAGGTGCTCGGCGTTAAGGATATCTTAAACGAGTGGATTGCTTTCCGTACTGAGTGCGTAAAGCGCCGCATTTACTACGATCTAGACAAGGCTCAAAAGAAGCTTCACTTACTTGAAGGTCTTCAGAAGATTCTCCTTGACATCGATAAGGCAATTAAGATTGTCCGTGAGACAGAGGAGGAGGCAGAGGTTGTTCCAAACCTCATGATTGGCTTTGGTATCGACCAAATTCAGGCAGAATTTGTTGCTGAGATTAAACTTCGTCATTTGAATCGCGAATATGTTATGAAGCGTCTTGCTGATGTAGATAACATTAAAAAGCAGATTGAAGAGATGCAGGACATCCTCTCAAGCAAAACAAAGATTAAGAAGGTTATCATCAAGGAACTTAAGGAAGTTTCTGATAAATATAAGCAGCCTCGTAAGTCTGAGATTATCTATGCTACAGATATTGAAGATGATGAGGATGATGAGGATGATGAGGTGGACGATTATGTCTGCACATTCTTCTTCTCAAAGGCTGGTTATTTCAAGAAAATTACACCTCTTTCACTTCGTATGAGTGGTGAGCAGAAGTTCAAGGAAGGCGACGAGATTTCACAGGTAGTTGAATCCTCAAACGCAAAGGAACTTCTCTTCTTCACAGATAAGTGCCAGGTGTATAAGGCAAAGGCATCTGAGTTCGATGATTCTAAGGCCTCATTGCTCGGCGATTTCGTGCCAACTATCCTTGGCTTCGACGAAGGCGAAAAACCTATGTATATGGCCGTTACAGACGACTTTAAGGGCTATATGATGTTCTTCTTTGAAAATGGTAAGGTTGCAAAGGTCGATATGAGTGCATATGCGACTAAAACTAACCGTAAGAAACTTATTAAAGCTTATGGTGCGAAGTCTCCACTTGTCTTCGCAATCTATATCCGTGAGGACATTGAACTTGTACTCACAGCAAGCTCAGGCCGTATGCTTCTTGTTAACACCGCTGTTATCAGTCCAAAATCCACCAAGGATACTATTGGTGTAGGTGTTCTGACAGTGAAGAAAGGACAGCGTTTGATGTCTGTGAGACCATATGTTGAAGGTGAGTTCCAGAAGCCTCATCGCTACCGCACAAAGAATCTTCCAGCAATGGGCGCAATGCCTTCTGCAGATGACACGGCAGGGGAACAATTGACTTTGTAAACTAGGTAAATTTGTCTTGCAATATACAATGTATTATGTTAGAATATCAAAGTTGCTAAAGCGAAATCCTTTTAGGAGGTTACATATATGACAGGTTTACAGATAGCTCTTTCTATTCTTCTTATCATTGTTTCAGTACTTCTCATTCTTGTAGTACTCATTCAGAAGGATAGACAGTCAGATGCTTCTGCTATTAACGGCGGCGCATCAAGCTCATTTTTTGATAAGACACAGGGTCACAGCAAGGATGCTACACTTGGTAAGCTCACAGTTATCCTCGGTGGAGTTCTTGGAGTTCTCGTAGTTGTAACTATTGCTATCACACTTTTCGCATAATTTTAAAGCGCCTAATTTTAGGCGCTTAAATATGATTCATTAGCTCAGTTGGCAGAGCACTTGACTTTTAATCAAGGTGTCCGGGGTT
>JAKSQX010000022.1 GCA_024403955.1 Clostridia bacterium
AAGATTCCTACAAAGAAAACTGAGGAAGCTCCTAAGGCTGAGGAAAAGGCTGCTCCTGCAAAGAAGGAGAAGATTCCTACAAAGAAGCCAGATGCTGACGTAGAGGCAGCACTCAAGAAAAAATCTGAGAGCAACATGCATCCTTTCAAGAAGAAAGAGAAGGCAGACGACACTTATGTACAGGCTCGTACAAAGGGTGAGGCTCGTACAATCGACACACGTTCTCAGAATGTTGACCTTGAGAAATACAATGAAAAATATGACCGTCTCTCAGGCGATTCAGGCAATGCTCGTAATGATAGATTTAATATGGGTAAGCAAAAGCTTAACCAGAAGTCTAAGCAGTACAGAAAGCAGCAGGGCATGCGCTCTAAGAAGCGTGAGTCCGAAGCTGATCGTATGAAGAGAATTGAGGCAGAGCGTAAAAAGAAGCACCTCGTTATCACAGTTCCAGAAGAGGGACTTACAGTTGGTGGCGTAGCTGAACTTCTTCACGCAACTGCTGCTGAAGTTATTAAAAAGCTCTTCGCTCTTGGCCAGATGGCATCAATCAACGATATGCTCGACTTTGATACAGTTGAGATTGTCGCTGGTGAGTTCGATGCTAAGGTTGAGAAGGAAGTTGTTATTACAATTGAAGACCGTATCATTGACGACACAGAAGATGACGCTACAAACCTTGAGCCAAGAGACCCTGTAGTTTGCGTTATGGGTCACGTTGACCATGGTAAGACATCTATCCTCGATGCTATCCGTCACACAGCTGTAACTGACACAGAGGCCGGTGGTATTACACAGGCAATCGGTGCTTACAGAACTGAGATCAACGGTCAGAAGATTACATTCCTCGACACTCCTGGTCACGCTGCTTTCACAGCAATGCGTGCACGTGGTGCTATGGCTACTGATATCGCAATCCTTGTAGTTGCTGCAGATGACGGTATCATGCCACAGACAATCGAGGCTATTAACCACGCTAAGGCAGCTGATATTCCAATCATCGTTGCAATCAACAAGATGGATAAGCCAGGTGCAACAGTTGATAGAATTATGCAGCAGCTCACTGAGCATGAAATCGTACCAGAGGAGTGGGGCGGTGACACAATCTGTGTTCCTGTTTCAGCTAAGACTGGTATGAATCTTGATAAACTCCTTGAATCAGTTCTTCTTGTAGCAGAAGTACTTGAACTCAAGGCTAACCCTAACCGTGCAGCTAAGGGTTCTGTAATTGAGGCACGCCTTGATAAGGGCCGTGGTCCAATTGCTACACTCCTTGTTCAGAACGGTACACTTCACACTGGTGACATCATCGTTGCTGGTACAGCAGTTGGCCGTGTTCGTGTAATGACAAACGAAAACGGTAAGGAACTTCAGGAAGCAGGTCCAGCTATCCCAGTTGAGATCACAGGTCTTCAGGAAGCTCCACAGGCTGGCGATACATTCGACGCAGTATCAGATGAGCGTCTTGCTCGTGAACTCGTTGAACAGAGAAAGTCAGCGCTCAAGGAAGAACTCTGGGGTGCTCAGCAGAAGGTTACTCTTGATAACCTCTTTGCTTCACTTAAAGAGGGTGAACTTAAAGACCTCAACATCATCGTAAAGGCAGACGTTCAGGGTTCTGTTGAAGCAGTTCGTCAGAGTCTTGAAAAGCTCTCTAACGAGGAAGTTCGTGTTAAGGTTATCCACGGTGCAGTTGGTGGTATCGTAGAGTCTGATGTTATGCTTGCTAACGCTTCAAATGCTATCATTGTAGGCTTTAACGTACGTCCAGACCCAGCAGCAGTAGTAATGGCAGAACGTGATCTTGTAGACATTCGTTGCTACAGAATCATCTATGACTGCATTGAAGAGATTGAGTCTGCTATCAAGGGTATGCTTGCACCTAAGTTCAGAGACGTTGATATCGGTCGTGCAGAAGTACGTAACGTATTTAAGATCTCTTCTGCAGGTACAATCGCAGGTTCTTATGTACTTGATGGTAAAATCGTTCGTAACGCTAAGATTCGCGTAGTACGTGATGGTATCATTATCGCTGAGGACGAGATGAGCTCACTTCGTCGCTTCAAGGATGACGTTAAGGAAGTTGCATCTGGTTACGAATGCGGTATTGGTCTCAACAAGTTTAACGATATTAAGGAAGGCGATATCTTCGAGGCCTTCATTACAGAGGAATACAGAGAAGACTAAGGGAGGAATCCTTATGCCAGGACATAATAAAGATAGAGTGGCTGAGGACATCAAACGTGAGATTATTGCAACCCTTGGTGACATTAAAGATCCTCGTGTTGCAGGCAAACTTCTCACTGTAGTTAGAGTTACAGTATCAGGCGACCTCTCATATGCTAAGGTTTACATCAGTGACCTTAAAGGTATTGAGAGTGCTACTGAAGCAGCTAAGGCACTCAACGGTGCCTCAGGCTTCATCCGCCGTGAAGTTGGCCAAAATCTCCACCTTCGTAAGGCACCTGAACTCAAGTTCATTGCTGATGATTCAGTTGAGCAGGGTATGGAAATATTCAAGAAACTCAACCAGGTTTCAGGAGGCGACAGATGAACATTGATATGAAGAGAGTTATTGAACTCTTAAACGGTGCAGAAGATGTTCTCATCCTTACACATAAGAATCCTGACGGCGACACGCTCGGTTGTGGCGTTGCTCTCTGCCGTGTGCTCAGAGCACTTGGCAAACGCGCCAACGTCATAAATGGAGACGTCGTTCCAAAGAGATACAACTATCTCTTTGAGAACCTTGAACCACAGGATTTCGAACCAGAATATATAGTTGCTGTTGATGTTGCAGATAATAAGCTCCTTGGAAAACTCGATGAGCTCTATGGCGACAAGGTTGACCTCTGCATTGATCACCACGGTACAAACGTGGGATATGCAAAGGAACTATACCTCTGCGCAGATGACGGTGCTGCGGCACTCACACTCTTTAGAATCTTTAAAGAGATGGGTGTAGAGATTACACCTGACGTTGCAACTGCACTCTACACAGGACTTTCAACTGACACTGGTTGCTTCAGATATTCAAATGCATCTTCTGAATGCTACCGTGTTGGTGCTGAACTTATTGACCTCGGTGCTGATAACGCAAATATCAATGCTTTGATGTTTGAGACTAAGCCAATGGAATATTTCAATCTTCTTTCAGAGACTCTCTCTGGAATGAGAACATTCTGTGATGGCAAAGTTATCGCGCTCAAGGTTACTAATGAGATGTTTGCACGCACTGGCGCGACTCCAGACCAGTGTGATGCAATTGCTGCTATGTCGCGCCAGGTAGAAGGCGCACTCTGCGGCATTACAATGAAAGAGAAACCACAGGGTGGTTTTAAGTTCTCGCTTCGTACACACGAACCACTTGACGCCGCAAAGATCTGTAGCGCCTTCGGTGGTGGTGGCCACATGCGTGCAGCTGGCTGTGATGCTGATGCTGGCACAGAGGAGGACGTACTTTCAAAGATGATCGCTCTTATTGAAACAGAGTTGAAGTAATATGACAGGATTTATTAATCTCTATAAGCCAGAGGATATAACATCCTTTTTATGCGTAGCCAAAGTGCGTCGTATAATGGGAGAGAAGAAGGCTGGCCATTGTGGCACGCTTGATCCAATGGCAACTGGTGTACTACCAATTATGCTTGGTGGTGCTACTAGATTTTTGGAATTTTTGCCTGACTCTAAGAAACGCTATACTGCAAAGATGCGCCTAGGTATCACCACAGATACGCTTGATATCTGGGGCACAGTGCAGAGCGAAAGCGAAGTAAATGTATCCCTTGAGGACGTTTTGTCTGTCGCAGAGAAATATAAAGGCGACATAATGCAGGTCCCACCGATGTTCTCGGCGCTCAATAAGGACGGCGTCAAGCTTTATAAGCTTGCCCGCCAGGGTATTGAGGTTGAGCGCGAACCACGACCTGTCACAATTAGTCGTCTCGACATAACTGCAGAATCAGAGCCAAACGAGTATATACTCGATATCGAATGCTCATCTGGCACATATGTCAGGACCTTGATTGACGACATCGGTCGTGACCTCTCATGTGGTGCGACTATGACTTCTCTTGAGAGAACAGTTGGAGCGGGCTTTGAAATTTCAAATACTGTCACCCTTGATGAACTGGAAAATGCGGCTGATCCATCAGTGTACTTGATAAGTGTAGAAGAGGCTTTAAATGCTTATCCTACGTTATCTGTCAGTGATGCACAGGCACATAGATTCATGAATGGTGGCGACTTAAATCTCGATAGAATCAAAGGTTGTAAAGTAAACGGACTTTACAGAATCTACTCTCCGGACCAAAAATTCATTGGTTTAGGTGAAACTGACACCGAAAAAGGCAGCTTAATTTTCAGGAGAGTATACCAAGAAAGATAGTAGATATAACATTTTTGAAGGGAGTGGGAATATGGCATCTGTTGTTGCACTTGGCAACTTTGATGGCCTTCATAGAGGACATATGACAGTTATCAATGCTGCCAGTGATATGGCAAAGCGCCTTGGTGCCGTTCCTTTTGCTCTCGTTTTCAAAGAGCATCCTCTAGGTGCCCTCACAGGAAAGACACCTGTTTGCCTCTTCAACAAGGAATCACGCGCAGCAGCTTTTAAGAAGACTGGTGTTACACTCTGCCTTCTTGATTTTGCTGAGATGAAGGATATGTCTCCAGAAGAATTCTTCGATGAGATTATCATCAAGCGTATGGGCGCTGTTGGAGTTTGCTGTGGTTTCAATTACACCTTCGGCAAAAAAGGCAAAGGCACTGCAGAGACAATGAAGAAACTCTGTGAAAACGCTGGCATAGAATTTTCTATGTCACCTGAATTTGATTTTGAGGGTGAACCTGTCTCAACAACTCGCATCAGACAGGCACTCGAGAATGGCAACATCGAACTTGCAAATGTAATGCTCGGTCGTCCATACTCATTCAAACTCATCGTAAATGATGGTGACAAGAGAGGTCGTCATATTGGCGCACCTACAATTAATCAAAGAATCCCAGATAACCTTGTAACACCTAAGTATGGTGTCTATATGTCAAAGACAACTATCGGTGACAAGAGTTATCTTTCAATAACCAACATCGGTGTTCGTCCAACAATCTACGAGGATGACGCGCCGGGTGTAGAGACACACATCTTAGACTTCGATGGCGACCTCTATGGCAAATACATTGAAGTGGCACTTCTCGCTTACATTCGTCCAGAGAAGAATTTTGATTCTCTTGTACAACTAGAAACTCAAATTGGATTGGATGAAAAGAAGGTCAGAGAGATTGCTGAAAAAGTAAAGAACAGACAGAAATAAAATGTAATAAAAATATCTTTACTTTTATATAAAAGTGTGTTACTATAAGCGAGCCCTTTTTCTTGGAGTGTGGCGTATGCAGCATAGCTGATCACCGTTACCACACGCTAGGATTTTGGATAAATATTAATTAATGAGGTGAAAACAATGACACAGGCTGAAAAGCAGGCTATCATGGCCGAGTATGCTACTCACGAAGGCGACACTGGTTCTCCAGAGGTTCAGATTGCAGTTCTTACAAAGAGAATTAACGACCTTAACGCACATCTTAAGGAGCATCCACATGACTACCACTCAAACAGAGGTCTTCTCAAGATGGTTGGTCGCAGACGTAACCTTCTCGCATACCTTCAGAAGAACGATATCGAACGTTACCGTTCAATCGTTGCAAGACTTGGTCTTAGAAAGTAAGACAAAAGGGCAGATGACAGCTTTGTCATCTGCCTTAAATTGCTTTTTAAGGGCTAATATTTAGTTAAATTTGGGAGGCCACCCAAAAGGGGTTAGCGGTAAATTAAGGACCCGAAATTCGGATGTTTAATTTATTGCTAAACCTTGTGCCTCCCTGAAAAATATTAAAAGGTAGGTAAAGTAAAATGTTTGAAAACTACAAGGTTTATGAAACAACTCTTGCAGGCAGACCACTTCGCCTTGAGACAGGTAAAATGGCTGGTCTCGCAAACGCAGCTGTATTTGCAAACTACGGTGAGACATCTGTACTTTGCACAGTTACAGCATCAGCAAAGCCTCGTGAAGGCGTAGATTTCTTCCCACTCTCAGTTGACTACGAGGAGAAGATGTACTCAGTAGGTCGTTTCCCTGGTTCATTCCAGAGAAGAGAAGGTAAGGCAGCTGATAAGGCTATCCTTGCTTCTCGTTGTATCGATAGACCTATCCGTCCTCTTTTCCCAAAGGATATGAGAAATGACTGCTCAGTTGTTGCAACTGTAATGTCAGTTGACCCAGACTGCTCACCAGAAATCACAGCAGCTATCGGTGTATCAACAGCTATCGCTATCTCAGATATTCCATGGGACGGCCCAATCTCTTCTGTAGATGTTGGTCTTGTTGACGGCGAAATCGTTATCAACCCAACACTCGAACAGAGAGCAAAGACAGATCTTAAACTCACAGTTTCTTCAACAGCTGACCTCGTTGCTATGATCGAGGCAGGTGGTAACGAGATTCCTGAGGACAAGATGTTTGAATGCATTATGGCTGGTCATGAGGTTAACAAGGAAGTTGTTAAGTTCATCAACAGCATCGTTGCAGAGATTGGTAAGCCAAAGTTTGAGTTTGAATCAAATGATCCAGACCCAGCAATTCTTGATGAAATTGAAACATTCTGCGTTAAAGACGTAGAAGCAGCTCTTGATACAGACGACAAGAACGTTCGTGATGAGAGACTTCTCCCAATCTACGATGCAGTTCATGAGAAGTATGACGAGTTATTCCCTGAGGAAGAGGGCAAAATCGATGAGATTATGTACCTCATTCAGAAGCACGTTGTACGTCGTTGGCTCAAGGAAGAGAAGAAGCGTGTAGATGGCCGTGGTATCGATGAGATCCGTCCACTTAACGCTCAGGTAGACCTTCTCCCACGTGTTCATGGTTCAGGTATGTTCACACGCGGTCAAACACAGGTTCTCTCAATCGCAACACTCGCTCCAATGTCAGACGCTCAGAAGCTTGACGGTCTTGATGAAGAGACAGAGAAGCGCTACATCCACCACTACAATTTCCCATCTTACTCTGTAGGTGAGACAAAGCCATCACGTGGACCTGGCCGTCGTGAAATCGGTCACGGTGCTCTCGCTGAGCGTGCTCTTGTTCCAGTAATTCCTTCAGTAGAAGAATTCCCATATGCTATCCGTGTAGTATCAGAAGTACTTTCATCAAACGGTTCTACATCACAGGGCTCTATCTGTGGTTCAACACTTGCTCTTATGGCAGCTGGTGTTCCAATTAAGGCTCCTGTAGCTGGTATCTCTTGTGGTCTTATCACAGGCGATGAGGGCGTTTATGGTGACTTCATGACTATGGTTGATATCCAGGGTCTTGAGGATTTCTATGGCGACATGGACTTCAAAGTAGCTGGTACACACAAGGGTATCACAGCTATTCAGATGGACCTTAAGGTTCATGGCCTTACACCAGAAATCATTAAGGAAGCATTTGAAAAGACACGTAAAGCTCGTCTTTACATCCTCGATGAAATTATGCTCAAGTGTATCAAGGAGGTACGCCCACAGCTTTCTAAGTATGCTCCAAAGATGCTCACAACAACAATCAACCCAGAGAAGATTGGTGAGGTTATTGGTAAGCAGGGTAAAGTTATCCAGAAGATCTGCGCTGAGTGCGACTGTAAGGTTGACGTCAATGATGAGGGTCAGGTATTCGTATCTGCTCTTGACTATGACAACGCTGAGCGTGCAATTTTCATCGTAGAGACAATTGCAAATGGCCCAGAGGTTGGTGCTATTTACAAGGGCGTTGTTACAAGACTTATGGACTTCGGTGCATTCGTTGAAATCGTACCAGGTGTTGAGGGCCTCGTACATATCAGTCGTCTCGATGTTAAGAGAACAGAAAAGGTAGAGGACGTTGTAACGATCGGTGATGAAATTATCGTTAAGGTTCTTCCACTTGATGAGCAGGGCAGACTTAATCTCTCTCGCCGTGATGCTCTTATCGAAGTAGAAGGTGCAGTTCCAGAGAACGACATCTCTGACGAGCGTCCACCAAGAAGAAATAATAACAACTTCCGCAGAGGCGGCAGAAGATAAGTTCCAAGATTAGGAGGAATAATTATGAGTACTCCAAAAGAAAATAAGAAATGGGCAAAGCCTCTTGGCATTTTAGTAATTCTCCTTGCAATTGTCGGTATTGTATTTATTATTATCACAATCATAAATTCAATATCTGCAAAGGCAACTGCTTCTAAGAAGGCTGAGATGCAGAAGTTCCAGAAGATGCTTGTACCTGTTGTAATGAACGATATCGATGATTTCGATGATATTACAAAGGCAAATATGAGCCAGCTCATAGAGGCATCTGTTTGGGCTATTATCAAGAGCGATGTCACAACAGACCAGTATGAAGTTGAAGATGGTTTGATTCTTTATCCAGCAGCAGACGTTGAAGCTAAGTTTATTTCACTCTTCGGCGCTGAGCGTGAGATTGAACATCAGACTGTTTCATCAGCTGCATTTGAGTTTGTCTATGACGAGGAAAAGGGAGTTTATAAAGCTCCTATCACAGGTGTTGATCCAACATACACACCTAAAGTTCTTGATATTACAGAAAAGAGCAATACAGTTATTTTGACTGTAGCTTATCTCTCAGGTAGTGGCTTTGAGCAGGCAGAAAATGGTGACATTGTCGAGCCAACTCCAAGCAAATATGTTAAGGTGACTCTTCGTGAGAAGGGTAAGGCATACTACATCAGTGCCATCCAGCCAACAAGTGCTCCAGAGACATTAGGCAAATAAGTAAGACAAAAGGCATCTTGAATATTCTTCAAGATGCCTTCTCTTAAATAAGGAGAAAACATGGACGTAAAACTCGAAAAGATTTTACCGCTGGTGCAAAAGCCAGGTCGCTACACGGGCGGAGAACTGAATAGCGTTATGAAGAGTGCAGATGAAGTCTCTCTGCGCTTTGCGTTCTGTTTCCCTGATACATATGAAATTGGTATGTCTCACTTGGGACTTAAGATTCTTTATTCGCTCATTAACGATAGAGACGACGCTTGGTGTGAGCGCTTTTTTGCGCCAGCTACAGATATGGAAGAGCAGATGAGAGAGCATAACATTCCTCTCTTTGCAATTGAGTCAAAAGATCCTTTAACTGACTTTGATGTTATCGGCTTTACTCTTCAGTATGAGCTCTCTTTCTCAACCATACTCAACATGCTCGACCTCGGTGGAGTTCCACTCCTTGCAAAGGATAGGCATGATCTTAAGAATCTCGTTATCGCAGGTGGCCCTTGTGCTTCAAATGCAGAGCCACTCTGTGACTTTATTGACGTCTTCCAACTTGGAGACGGTGAGGAACTTATGAATGAGTTCCTTGACCTCTATAAAGAATATAAAGAAGCTGGAAAGAGCAAGGAGGAGTTCCTTGTCGCAGCTTCCAAGATTGAGGGCATTTATGTGCCTAGCCTTTACGATGTAAGTTATAAGGCTGACGGCACAATCGAGGCGGTGACGCCTAAGTGCGGTGCCCCAGCAGTCGTACATAAACGTGTCGTAAAGGATATGGATAAATGCCCGTTCCCAGACAGGTTTATCGTACCTTTTATTGAGATAGTTCACGACAGAGTAAGTGCGGAGATATTCCGTGGATGTATTCGTGGATGCCGTTTCTGTCAGGCAGGCTTTATCTATAGACCTATTAGGGAGAAGAGTCCTGAGGTTATAAATGAGCAGGCCTACAACTTAATTAAGAATACAGGTTATGATGAGGTGAGCCTTATCTCACTCTCAACATCTGACTATACACAAATCCAGCCACTTCTTTCAGATATGATTGACTGGACGCAGGAAAAGAATGTCAACATCAGCCTCCCAAGCCTTCGTGTAGATAATTTTTCCGATGAGCTTGTCGAGAAGATGAAACTCATTCGTAAGAGTGGTCTTACATTCGCCCCAGAGGCTGGTTCTCAGCGCCTCCGTGATGCTATCAACAAGAACATCACTGAAGATGAGATCATGAGTACAGTTCGTATCGCTTTTAAGAGCGGTTGGACCACTGTTAAACTCTACTTTATGCTCGGCCTTCCAACTGAGACACAGGAGGACGTAGAGGAGATAATCAATCTCTCAAGACGAATTGTATCTGAGTACTTCCGTATGGAGGACCGACCAAAGGGCAAACAGCTCAATATTAATATCAGCGCATCTTCTTTTGTTCCAAAGCCTCACACACCTTTCCAGTGGGAACCACAGGACACAAGGGAGGAACTTACAAAGAAGCGTGACTATCTCTATGATCAGACTAGAGTTCCAAAGTCACACATTCATCTATCTGCCCACAAGATTAACACAATCTTCCTTGAGGCAGTATTTGCTAGAGGAGATAGAAGACTCGGTCCTGTTATTCTTGAGGCATGGAAGAATGGTTGTAAACTTGATTCCTGGGATGAGGAGTTCAAGTTCGATACATGGATGGAAGCATTTAAGACATGCGGTGTTGACCCTGAGTGGTATGCGAATCGTCGTAGGGACTACGACGAAGTTTTGCCTTGGGATCACCTCGACTATGGTATCACCAAAGAGTTCTTAATGCGTGAGTCCGAAAAGGCAAAACGCAGTGAGACAACGTCCCACTGTCGCATACAGTGTGCTGCTTGCGGCGCATCAGCTTTGAATGGAGGTGAGTGCGGTGCAAAATGCTAGAATCTTTTTTGAAAAGACCGGAGATGCAAAATACATCTCCCACTTAGATCTAATGCGCTGTTTCTCACGTGCAATCACAAGGGCTGAAATACCTCTCTGGTATACAGAGGGATTTAATCCAAGACCTTATATGAATTTTGCAATGCCACTGTCTCTCGGCATGGAAGGTCTTTTGGAGATCCTTGATATCCGTGTGAGTGATGACAATATGAAACTCTCAGAAGTAAAAGAGAGGCTCATGAAAGTTATGCCACCGGATATTAAGATTATCGATGTTAAGGAGCCAAAACTTAAGGCGCAGCTTGTTGCATTTTCACGTTATAAGATTGAGATTATGCAGGATAAGATGTCAGCTAAGGCCTTTAACAACGTGGTTTTTGAGAAACTTTCCGATGAGAATCTTACGATTTCCAAGGTCGGAAAGCAGGGAAAACAGAAGGTTGTAAAGGAAATTGCCTTGACAGGTCACATAAAAGACGTAAAAATTTGGTCTGATGAAGATAAAATTACCACTATTTTGGTGACTCTTCCAAGCAATCCAACATTTGGCGTAAACCCTAGTATCCTCATAACTAGGGTGCTTGAGCTCATTTCAGTGGATCCGGTTTATGTCCATATCACTAGAAAATGTATGCTTGATGAAAATCTTGATAAGTTTGAGTAAACCTTTTATAATCGTTTAGTAATATTATTTTGTGGAGATTTTACTATGTCTAAGAAAAGTAAGAAGTACACACCTGATGTTATAGCTGTTGGCGTAGTTGCTTTTGCCGGCAGTGCAATCACTCAGCGAATACTCATTCAACCAAAAACAGAAATTAAGATTACAGAGAACGTAAAGATTCCAGTACAGGGAATCCTTCCTTTCTCTCAAAAATATCTTGCCGATATCTCAAGAACTGCGCTCAACGAGGCACTTCCATTTGCCATGAGCACAGCTGTTAGTGTCTGCGAGAAACTTCAGGTACGTGAACAGTTTAAGAAAGGCGTGCTCTGGTTTGTTTATGACTTCATGAGTAAGTACTCTCTCAATACTCTTATCAATTTCACTTTTGGCAGACTTAACTTTGTTGATAGAAGCAAGTATAAGGATGTTCTCCGTGACTATATACAGAAGATTATCACTGAGAAAGCTGATCGCGACAAGATTATTCAGGATGCAACAAAGGAAGTTGTAAAACTCATGCGCCTTGTAACTGAGGGCACACTTGCATCTATGATTTTTAATGATAAGTTTGCTGAGGCAGCCTCTGGAACTATCGCGGCTGCAATTGACCGTTTCCTTGCAAACGATGCAGCTAGTAAGCTCACAGACTACCTATTCGGTGTTGTCTCACAGCTTGAAGATATTACTCTTGCAAACTTCCTCACCAACGTTTTAGGTCTTGGTCGCACAGAACTTGCAAACCTCATCGATGTCGCATATGACTCAGTTCTTGGTCAGGGCACTATCGATATGGTTAAAGCAATGCGTGTTGGTGATGTTGTATATCAACTTATTTCTAACATCAACTACAACGAAGTTTACAACTACGTTTCAAATAACGACCTTGTTAAGCTCAACATAGCAGGAGCAATGACAGCGATGAGTTTTTATTCTGGAGCAAAGAAGATTGCCCGTAGACAGTATAGACGTAAGGACAGAGCTGCGAAGGTTGTTAAGGGAGTTAAGTCTCTCTTTTCCGATAAAGAATTTCTTGAGGACGAAGAATAATGAGAATGAGAAAAAAGAAGTACCTTGATGAGCGCTTGGATGCTTGCGAGGGATACCTTCTAACTTTCATCTCAGAGGATAAAAACTTTGAGACTGCAAAGAAGAAGAAGGAATACCTTAATTTCAAGGGACTCTTTGGTAATGATAATCCAGTCTATCTTGAGATTGGTTGTGGTAAAGGCCAGTTCGCTTGCGAACTTGCGAAGCAGCATCCAGAGTATAATTACCTTGCTGTTGAGAAAGTCAGCAACGTAATTGTGTCTGCTGCTGAGCACGCAAAGGCAGAGGAAATAAAAAATCTCCGCTTTATAAAATGCGGAGCTGAGTACCTCGAGTGCATCATTCCTGATCACACAATTCATGGTATTTACTTAAACTTCTCTTGCCCATATCCTAAAAAGGCTTACACAACACATAGACTTACAAACGAGCGTTTTTTAAAGATTTACAAGAACTTACTTGTTCCTGGTGCAGAGATTCATCAGAAGACGGATAACATGCACTTCTTTGAATACTCAATTGAGGAATTCACAAAGTGTGGTTTTGCTCTTAAGAATATATCCCTCGATTTGCACAACAGCGATTTTGAAGGTAATATTGTTACAGAGTATGAAAGTAAATTTGTAGCTGAAGGTCTCCCGATTTACAGACTTGAAGCTTACTTGAAAGGAGAATAATTATGACACAGGGTAATGTTGATCCTGCTGCTTTCCTCAGCCAGTATACAGGTGTTTGGGTTCCAGCGTTGATTTTGGGACTTGCACTTATTGGACTTATGGTTATGCAGATTATTTTTACAATGAAGTCAGAGAGCATCCTTGTTTGGCTCGCACCTCTCTTCCTTGGAGTTGCTGGTGGTTTTTCAAGCCTTGCAACAATGTCTTATTATTCTTCATTTGAGACTATTGCAAAGAATAATATGGCTTATCTTACAGTTGAGCAACAAGCCATGTGTCCAAACTTTGGAGCATATTCAGTTACGTTCCTTGCATTTGCAATATTCTTTTTTCTCAGCCTTTTCGTATCGTTTGTTATTGCGATTGTCAAAGCTATTAGAAGAAGAGATCAATATTAAATTATATACAGGAAAAAGCCACCGGTGGGGAGCCGGTGGCTTTTCCATTAAAATAGGAGAAAATGAAATGAAAAAGTGAGTGAAGGGGTGACTAATCCCTTACTGCACCTACATAATAACCTTGGTTGCTTAAAACAACCTTAAACAAATCTTACAAATTTTAAAAGATTTAGTTGTGCAATTTTGTCAGTCTCATTCTTGCATATTTGAATATCATATGTTATATTTTGTACATGCCAATAGTTTAGCGGGGTAAATCGTTAAACTTTGGACTCTGGAGAGTCTCTGCAGAAGCCACTGTAGAGCGCCGAAGGTGTACGGCTGTGCTCATTCGCACAGTTAATCTCTCAGGCAAAAGGACAGAGCAATACAATTGCTTATAGTTCCTCTCTAGAGTCGTAGTGAATAACTACGGCTTTTATTTTTCATTTTTTAAAAAAGAAAAGGGAGAAATCAAACAATGGAAGCATTCTCAAAACTCATCACAAACATTGATGACTTCGTATGGGGCTGGACTCTTATTGGTCTTATCCTCGCAGCAGGTCTCTACCTCACAATTCGTTCTGGCGCAGTTCAGTTCTTACATCTCGGTAGAGCTCTTAAGTACATGGTTAGAAACGAAGAAGAAGGCGAAGGTGAAGTTACATCTTTCCAGGCTCTTTGCACAGCTCTTTCTGCAACAGTTGGTACAGGTAACATCGTAGGTGTTGCTACTGCTATCTGTGTCGGTGGTCCTGGTGCACTTTTCTGGATGCTCGTAGCTGCTTGCCTCGGTATGGCAACAAAGTATGCCGAGTGTCTTCTTTCCGTTCTTTATAGAGAAAAAACTGAAGACGGTCACTATCTTGGTGGTCCATTCCTTTATATCGAAAAAGGTATGGGTGAAAAGTGGAAATGGCTAGCAAAACTCTTTGCTATTTTCGGAGCACTTGCAGGTCTTCTCGGTATTGGTACAATGACTCAGATCAACGGTATTGTTTCAGCTTTTGATAATATTGCAGAATCAAAGACTCTCTTTACAATTGGTTCAAAGCCAATCACACTTGTTGCTTTAATTGTTGCTATTGTTGTTACAGTATGTGTGGCTCTCGTAGTAATTGGTGGTATTAAGAGAATTTCTGCTGTTGCAGAGAAGATTGTTCCATTTATGTGTGTCTTCTATTTCGTATTTGCAATTGTTGTAATTCTTATCAATATCAAAGCTGTTCCAGCTGCTATCGTTGCTGTTTTTGCTGGTGCATTTTCAGCACAGGCCGCTATTGGTGGTTTCGCCGGTGCTGCAATCAAACTTGCAATGCAGAAAGGTATCGGCCGTGGTATCTTCTCAAACGAAGCTGGTCTTGGTTCTGCTCCAATTGCAGCAGCTGCTGCTCAGACAAAAGAGCCTGTACGACAGGGTCTTGTTTCAATGACAGGTGTATTTATTGATACTATTGTTATTTGTACTTTGACTGGTCTTTCAATTATTGTAACCGGTGCTTATTCAAACGTTCAGCAACTTCGTGGTGCTGCCGTTACGCAGCTCGCTTGGTCCTCATCACTTCCTTGGTCACCAGTTATTTCAAACACACTCCTTGCGGTTTGCCTTGCACTCTTTGCATTCACAACTATCCTTGGTTGGGACTATTACTCAGAGCGTTGCGTTGAGTACTTAACTAAGTCAAAGAAGGCAGTTGTAATTTTTAGAATTCTCTTTGTTCTCTTTACATTTGCAGGTCCATTCCTTGCGCTTGACGTTGTTTGGAATATTGCAGATATTTTCAACGGCCTTATGGCTTTCCCTAACCTTGTTGCTCTTATCGCTCTTGGCGGTGTTGTTGCAAAGGAAACAAAGGCTTATTTTGAAAAGGTTAAAGCTGAGAAATAATTAATAATAAAATATATGAGACAGCCACAGTGTTATCCTGTGGCTGTCTTGTTTTATATAAGAAATAATAGTATAATAGCAAGGTAATTTGTCTCATTTGGGGGTGCGTATTCTGAGCACTTTTAAAGAAATATTTATAGAGCATAGGACATACAAATCTCAGATTTTTAAGATGGCTAAAAACGACCTTATTAAGACCTATAGTGGTTCGGCACTTGGCTGGGCTTGGGCTGTAATTAGACCAGTTGTGACAATTTTTATATACTGGTTTGCCATGAGCGTAGGTTTTAAGAAAAATGGTCTCGTTAATGGCTATCCTTATTTTTTGTGGCTTATAACAGGTCTTGTACCTTGGTTTTATATGAGCGACATGTTGACTCAGGGTACAGATTGCATGAGAAAGTATAGATATCTTATTACTAAGATGAGATACCCTGTTTCAACTATTCCAACTTTTGTAAGTATGTCAAAGATGGTAGTATCTTTAATACTTATGGTGATAGTAGTCATAATTTATGCTATCTTAGGTTTCTTCCCAACAATTTATTACTTACAAATTTTGATTTTCATATTCTTTACTTTTGCATTTTTCACATCTTGGGCACTCTTTGCAGCACCTATTTCTGCAATCTCTCAAGACTTTTCAAACCTCATTCGCTCATTTGTATTTGCAGTTCTTTGGTGTTCGGGAATCTTCTGGGACTCAACAGAGGTCGGTGGAACAATAGGTTTGATTCTTAAAGCTAACCCAGTTACTTATTTGGTAACAGGTTTTAGAGCATCATTTATGGGTCAGTACTGGTTCTGGGAACGCCCAAGACAGTTTGGTGCTTTTATAGTAGAACTTCTTTTGATGTATCTCCTGGGTCTTTGGAGTTATCGTAAACTCCGTAAAGAGATCCCGGATGTATTATAAGGGAGGTGTTTTTAAATGTCAGAACCTATTATTGAATTTAAAAACGTCTCTAAGAGATACAAACTTTACTCAGGAAACAGACAGAAACTCGCAGCAATCTTCTCAAAGCGAGTTAAGGTTAAGACTAAGGACGCCATCAAGGGTGTATCTTTCACAGTAAATCCTGGTGAGTCGGTTGCATTGCTCGGTAAGAACGGCGCAGGTAAATCGACAATCCTTAAAATGATCACCGAGGTCTGCTTCCCAACCGAGGGTGAGATTATTGTAAATGGCCGTGTGTCAGCGCTCCTTGAGCTGACAGCAGGCTTTGACCCAGAACTCACAGGTCGTGAAAACATTTACCTGCGCGGTACTACAATGGGTCTCTCAAAGGAAGAGATTAAAGCACTTGAGCCAGAGATTATCGACTTTGCGGACATCGGCGAGTATGTTGATCAGCCAGTCCGTTCATACTCAAGTGGTATGAAGTCACGTCTCGGCTTCGCAATCAATGCCAATGTACGCCCAGAGATACTCATCGTCGATGAGGCTCTCTCTGTCGGTGATGCCACTTTTAGAAAGAAGTGCCTCGACAAGGTAAACAAGCTCATTGCGGATGAAAATGTCACATTGCTTCTTGTAACCCACAGTACGACTATGGCACAGCAGTTCTGTAAACGTGGTATGGTGCTTGATGCCGGAAAGATTATCTTTGACGGCACCGTAGATGATGCGATAACTAAATATGATGATATTATGAAAAAAGCAGCAGAGAAGAAAAAGAAGGAGGCTGTTCTCAAGTGAAAACAACTTTAGTAATTATGGCGGCTGGTATTGGTAGCCGTTTTGGTGGTGGCATCAAGCAGATGGAGCCACTCGGTCCTTCAGGTGAAATAATTATTGATTACTCAATCCATGATGCTATTGAAGCAGGTTTTGATAAGGTAGTATTTATCATCCGTCACGACCTTGAAAAGGATTTCAAGGAAGTAATTGGTGACCGTATTGCAAAGAAGATTGAGGTTGCATATGCTTTCCAGGAGAAGGAGGACCTTCCAGAGGGATTCTCTGTTGGTGAGCGTCAGAAGCCTTGGGGCACTGGCCAGGCTATTCTCTCAGCTATGAATGTTGTAAATGAACCGTTTGCAGTTATTAATGCTGATGACTATTATGGCAAGCAGGGCTTCAAAGTTGTACATGATTGGCTTGTTAATGGTGGCGCAACAACAGACAATAAGCGTCATTTCTGCATGGCAGGTTTCGAACTTCGCAATACTCTTTCAGATAACGGTGGTGTAACACGCGGTGTTTGTAAGGCAGATGTTGATGGCTTTATGACAGACATCCTTGAGACTGAGAACATTGAGAAGATTGATGGCAAGGCAGCTGTTAGAACAGACAATGGCATCAACTTCTACCCAGACGATACACTCGTTTCAATGAATATGTGGGGTATCGGTCCTGACTTCATCTCTGATGTTTTGAAGCCTGGTTTTGTAGAGTTCTTAAAGAACCTTCCAGAGGGCAATATCAAGGCTGAGTATTTACTCCCAATGGTTATCGGTGAACTCGTGGAAAAGGGTGAGGCAGACGTTAAAATCCTCCACACTCCAGACAAGTGGTTCGGCGTAACATATGCTGATGACAAGGATGCTGTTAAGGCAGCATTTAAAGATCTTGTTGCAAAGGGCGTATACCCAGAAAAGATTAACTAAGATAAAAATTAAAGAGGTAGCGAAAAGCTACCTCTTATTTTTTTACTTAGAAGTTCAACCAGCCAAAGTCAGTTGATGTCGCAAGGTTCTCCGCCCCATAGAGGAAGAGTACATCTGTTATGCCGTACTCATCAATTAGCTTTGAGCCACCGAACTTGTAATATCGAAGATCAATTAAGACTATCTCTTCATAGTTCTCTGCAAGGAATGTAGTGAAGCAGTGAGAGAATGAATCTTTAACAATTAAGAGATGTTTGCCGTTGTTCACTGAATTGTTTTCAATAACAGTTAAATCGTGGTTACCATTTAAGAAGATTTCATATTTGTCTGAAGTTAAGAGCTTGTCTCTAAAGAGGAGGGAATTTGATGTCTCTCCATCGATAGTAATATTAATATCTGAAGGATCAGCGGCCAATGAATAGATGTGGATAGTATCAGGCTTTTTAAGCCAGAGACCACTCTTTGAATATGATGTGCCATAGAAACCGTATATGGTCTCGGACAAAGCGAATTTTTTAGGAGTTAAACCAACAGATTTGCAGTACGCATTGTACATGAGAAGAGCGCCCTCAGACGTCACGTGATGGTCTGTCTTGTAGTATAGCTGTACCGAATTGGCATTCTCTTTAAAAGTGTTTCGAAGATCAATTAAATCTAAACCAGAAGATTGAGCTGCTTTATAGAGCTTGTCATCATAATAATCCTTATGCTGAGATGGTAATTTGCCGCTTAGAATGTATCCGGTTTCAGGGACAATCATTAACTTGCTTGTAACTCCACAGTTATCTGCAAATGTTTTGAGTTTAGTTAAATTGCCTGTAACTTGTTCAGTGTTGTAGTCCTTTGGCGCAGCTATAAGATAACCATCTTTTCCTGAATAGATATCATTTGCACCATTTCTACCGACAGCTAAAGACGCATAGGAGTAGAGGCCGACCCACTTGTCGCGGAATGCGAAGTGGTCAGCAACATATGTGTCAAAGTCACTCATAAAACTACCGCTTTTAATGTTCTCCCAAGTGAATTCTGGGAAGGTGGCAAGTACACGTTTCTCATTTGCGGAGCGGGCACTCTTAGGTAGGATTATGGTGAGGAGACAGAATATTAAAATGAAAGCACAGAAAATTATAGGTAGAATTTTCTTCTTCATTTTATGCTCCTTTTTAGAATCTGAAATATAAGAATGGGTTGTATGTTGATGTGACGAGAGATGCTGTGCAGACAAGGAGTGCAAGTATTACGAGTATACTCTCTGCCCAAGGCATCCATCTCTTTTCTTTCCATTTATCATATGCATTCTTCCAAATAGGAAGAGATGCAAGGATACCGATTATAAGCATTGGCAGATATGTGAGGACGAGATATCGTGCATCTGTGGAGAATCCGCCTCCGGCGAATCCTGTAAAGAATGTGCATAGTTCATGCATATCTGTGAACTGGAAGAGCATCCAACCAAGTGCTACGAGTACTAAAGCATAGAGGTGAGAGAAGAATGCTGGAATCTTTTCTAAAACTTTTCCGAGGAAGAGTTTCTCTATAATAATCAAAATGCCGTAGTATAGACCCCAGAGTACAAAGTTCCAAGATGCCCCATGCCAGAGGCCTGTTAGAGCCCATACGATAAAGAGGTTGAGGCAGGTCCTAAAGGTACCTTTTCTATTACCTCCAAGTGGAATATATACATACTCTTTGAACCAAGTTCCAAGGGAGATATGCCAACGTCTCCAAAATTCTGAGATACTCTTTGAGATGTATGGATAGTTGAAGTTGATAAGGAAATCAAATCCAAACATATTACCAAGGCCACGGGCCATATCTGAGTATCCTGAGAAGTCGAAGTAGATTTGAAGTGAGAAGGCAAGCATAGCCACAATATGGCCAACGAATCCCGCTCCGGCACCGACTCCTACGAGTTCGTCAAAGAGTTCGCCGAATGTGTTTGCAAGAAGCACCTTCTTGCAAAGACCTACGGTGAATAGGCGAACACCGTTTCCGAACTTCTCCCACGACTCGGTGCGCTCCATAAGTTGTAACTCAATATCCCTGTACCTGACGATAGGACCAGCAATAAGTTGAGGGAACATAGTTACATATGCACCGAATGTGATTATGTTTTTCTGTGCCCCACATTTGCCTCTGTAGAGGTCAATGAGGTAGGACATAATCTGGAAGGTGTAGAAGGAGATACCGATAGGTAGGGCAACGGTCTTAACTGCTACATTAGTGAAAAGAAGACTTATGGTCTCAGTTAGGAAGCCCACATACTTGAAGTAACCGAGGAGAAGTAGATTGATAATTATGCCAATAACTAAGAACAGTTTCTTCTTACCTTCATACTTGCCCATCAAAAGTCCAATCACATAGTTTACGACTATTGAGAAGACCATAAGGAGAATGTATACCGGTTCTCCATAGCTATAAAAAAACAAGCTGGTTAAAAGTAACCAGCCGTTTTTCAATGAGCGTGGTAACAGGTAATATACAGCAATCGTAATTACTAAAAAGAAGAATAAGAACGTAATGCTAGAGAATATCACCTATGTCACCACCTTTGTTTAGTTTTGTATTAAGAATTAGCTAAAGAAAGCTTTCTCCATATCTGAGTATTTATCCGTGAAGAAGAATGCAACATTTTTGCCGGAGCCTAAAACTTCACATTCATCAGCGAGTTTAGATGATACAGGATCATAGCTCTCGGCCTGAGACTTAATGTCAGCAAGCTTAACATCAAGCTTATCTTTAATCTTTTCTGCTGATGCCTCATCTACAGCCTCAACAAGAACAATCTGTCCAGGGAAAGCAGCATCAGGGATCGTAAATGTAGCTATATATGCCTCAGCTACAAGTCCGGCTTCAATATCATAGAGTTCTGTGATTCTTGCTGAATCAACCTCCAAAAAATCATCACTCTTTACAAGTGAAACAATATCCATATAGATATCAGCAACTGACTTTGTACTAACTCTATTACTTTTTTCTGAAATGGTTGTTGCTTCAACAGTTTGTACTGGTCTAGAAACACAAGCAGTAAATGCAAATACAATTGTTAAGCAAAGTACAACTGCAATAATCTTTTTCATAATCAATCTCCTTATGGTGTAGTTGGCTCAGTCTGTTGAGTTGACTCAGTTGTCCCAGATGTTGAATCCTCTGTAGGGGTTTCTGTTGGAGGTTCTGTAGGGCCCTCTGTTGTTGTTGGTGGTGGTGGATTCTTTTTGTAGTAGGCATCAATAGTGAAATCACCATGTCCAAATGTGTAGGTCAGTGATGCCTGCTCTGGAGTATATCCAGGAATTTCTGGACTGAAAATTGTAGCGGAGTCTCCAGCTGCATGTTTTTCACCAGAAACAGTTTTAAGAACGCCACCTGTTGATCTATCAATACAGTTGATTGTGAGTGTATATACCTGCCAAGCTGGGTCGTAGCAGTGGTACATGAGGTACCAGCACCAAGCACCACAACCTGCACTTGAGAAGTGGAGACCCATGCCTTGGGCACTATTATCGCCGCAATACTCATCTTTTAGGTATCCGTCATCTGTGTACATAACAGATGCTACGTCAACAAAGTACCAACCGTTTGCTGCTGCCATACTTGAGAGAGATTGGTTGTATATGCGAATATTGTCGTTGTTCAGTATACGGCCGTTTGTACCATTTTTTGCTTTAGTAATTGGTGTCATTGACTGGATATAGATAAGTACGCCTGGGTTTGCAGATTCAATTTTGCTACAGAGTTGTTGCATATTTGAAACAGCGCCGCCGACACCAACAACGTTTAAGTCGTTCATGCCTAGCATGATGTATACGCGTCTCTTACCATTAATGCAGTTCCAAATGTTAGCCTTAATATTTCCACAAAGTGCATTTGTTGAACCGAAACTACCATAGCAGAGGTAAGTTGCACCTGGAAGTCCACCGTACATTTGGAGTTTTAGACTTACTGAATCACCGATGAAAACTGAGTTTGCAAAATAGTTAGGATCAAGGTTTTGTACTGTAGCCCAATCAAGATATGGAAGAGCACCACCTGTGTATTTTGAAACTGTGTACGTCGCTTTTGTGGCTTCAGCAGTTGTAGCACCGCCATCACCGGTGTGAGTACCGTCGCCAGCTTCTTCGCTCTCTTCTTCTGGAGCAGTAGTTGTCTCTTCTTTTTGAACAGCCTTGGTTGTCTCCTCAGGCAACTTAACTGGCTGGTTTGGTATTTTAGAAACTGGGATAAAAGTGCCCAGTGTAATTGATGCTAATGCGACTAATGCAACAAGTCGTATTGCCAGTGCGTTTTTCATTTTATAGCCTTCTTTTTTATCTTTGGAAATAAATCGTAAATACAATTTTAAAAATAATACCTTTAATTGTCAACGTTATTTTTTTATGGTACAATTGGTATACTATTTTCGGACGAATGGTTAACGAAATGAAAAAGATGGGACTGTTTTAATTGGCCAAAAAGAAGACCAATAAGAAGAAACAGAATAGTAGGGCTAATCGAAAAATAGAGACTGCGAAGCGTCTAGAAGCGGAAAAGAAGGCGCAGGTTAAAG
>JAKSQX010000023.1 GCA_024403955.1 Clostridia bacterium
CCATAGCCATGATAGCGCTCTGCTCTGAGTTAATCTTGCTACGAAGAGTTGTGTCAGCAACGATTTTGCCGTTTTCATCAAGTATAACTGCTTTTGTGTATGTAGAACCTACGTCACAACCGCCAAAATATTTCATAATAAATTCCTCCGTTAAATTACATACATTTTTCGTCGTCGAATTCAAGAAGTGTTGGGTCAACTGGCTCAGCCTTCATAACTGTACGCATATACTCGTTAACCTTACCACGCATATCCTTACGAGATACTGTACGAGGGTCCATGAGGTCATGCTCAATCCAAATCATATGGTAACCCTTATCACGTGCCTGCTCATCAAGAATACCCTGAAGAGTTGCCATGTTCTTACAAGCAACGTTCTGATACATGATGATAATATCAACGTTCCAGATTTCGCACTGTCTCCAGAGCTCTTCAACAACGTTCTTGTAACCACCATTAGTATGACGGCGCATTACCATACGCTCATAGAGTTTACCAAGATCCTGAAGTGCAAGCTCCTCGTTATCTGTATTAAGAGGACGAGTATAGTTGAGGCTCTCCATCTCTACGAGAATGTCAATGCCCCAGCAGTTTGCAAGCCAGTTAGAGAAGTTAGCATAGTAGTGAGCTGGGCAAGACCAAACGATACCACGATACTTCATCTTACCGTGCCAAGCTTCTTCCTTATTCTGGTAAGCTTCAAGCATTATCTTGTTAACTTTTTCCATTGTTGGAACAACACGTGGGTCACAACCACCATCCATCTCATAGTTCCACTTACGGAAGAGTTCGTAAGATGGACCAATGATCTGTGGATAAGCTGTCTGGTTAACTTCCCACTTGTTGATTTCGAGCTGTGTCTCATAGTTGAAGCGCTTCATACACTCGAAGTAGTGATTCCAATCCCACTTTGTGTTGAACTGCTTCTCGATAAATTCGATACAACCCTTAATATCAGCAGCTGCGTCCTCTACTGTCTCCTCATACTCATATCTTACTGGGAATGCAAGATGGTAAACAGGAAGATCAGGGAAACGACGTGCCATGTACTCTGATGCCATTGTAGAACCATCGCAAGGCATTGAACTAGAGATGAATGCATTACCCATATGAGGAAGTGCATCGATTACTATAGAACCACACTCTGATGATGGTACTGGGCATGTATCTGCTGGAAGACCGAAAGACTCAACAGCGTCGATATAAGGTACGCATGTGAGCTGGTCGATCTCAGATACGAGGAATACTGGGAAGAGCTGATAAGGTACACCGATAAGATCAGGGAAACCAGCGATAATCTGGCCCATTGTCATCTCATCGATAAGAACGATCTTCTTGTTGAGCTCTTCACTGTTACCGTTTTTAGCATCGCACTTTGCCATAATTACAAGGTTCTCAGCAACATAACGGAAAATATCATAAGTCATAAGATGGCTCATCTTAAGAGCCTTACCGCGCTGACCCATAACGTTCTTGTCGAGGAAACCTACGCAGCACATGTATGAGATCATCCAACGGTAATGGAGTGTTGTGTTAAGTGCAGGAACAAGGTCCTTACCAAATGTTGTAAGGAGCATGCCCCACATTCTAAGCCAATACTTAAAGTCGATAAGTGTTGACTCAACGCCACGCCACTCACGACGAGCAGTAGCCATTGCGTCTTTTCTGTAGAGCTTACCGAGCTTCTTCTCACCGTCGATAAGAAGGTCTTTACGCTCTGCCCAAGTCATGTTAGCAATGTCTTTTGCTTCGCCAGTAATACGTTCAATATCATTCTGAACAAGGAAGACCATGTGGTCTTTATAACCCTTCCAGTTTGTTGTCTTAGCAATATCAACGCAGCAAGCACCGAACTCTTTCAAGTTTTTACCCTGTGCTTTCCAGTCGATGTTGTCTTTTGCCTTAAAGATTTCAGGGTTTAAGTAAGTGATTTTCTTTTTCTTAGCCATTATTTTTTACCTCCCTGAATTTTTTTGATTTCCAGTGATTCTACGAATGCCTGGAAACGAGTACGGAGCTGTCCTGATGAACGAGCATTGTAAGGACGGTCGATAGAAAGAACAGGCCATCCATACTCATCGGCCATAATATGGCTAACAAGTGCACGCTCGAAGCCCCAGTAATCGCAGAACTTCATCTGCTCGTAGATAATACCATCTGCATTGAATTTCTTAGCGAGCATATCTGATGTCTCACGACGCTGCATAACTTTGCTGTCAGCCATCCATCTTGCACATTCTGACTTCATCATGTAATGACGGCAGATCTGTGTAAGTGCGTCCTCTTCATCATTAAGTTCAATAACCTCACGGCCCGGTGTTGAACCGAAGCAGAAACGGTCAGAAACTACAAAAGCACCACACTCTTCAATCATCTTTGTGAGTGAAGGGTCGTCAATCTCAGAACCTACAACAGCAACTCTTGCTCTGTACCATGGCTCTGGATCTGGCTTACGTGCCTTGATTTCTTTAAGTGTTTCCTTGAGATAAGGAAGAATAAGTTTCTTAGGGCAGCAATAGCTTACAAGGTTCAAAATATGGAACTCATAACCTGTGATTGGTGGGTTATCAAGAGCTCTCATATTTCCGATCTCTGTAATAATCTTGCAAACTTCGTTGTGCTCTTTAACTGCTTCACGGATAGCCTTATCAGATGTGTCTACCCCGTAACTTGCTTCCATTACGTCAAGAAGACGGATTCTCATCTGCTTAACATAAGCATTGAGTGACCACTCCTCTGTCTTAAAAGGAATATCACAGTGAGTAACAAAGAGATTTGGCTTTTCATTGAGCTTCAAAAGTTCATAGTGCTCATAGAAACGGTTCATCATTGAACAAGCGTCAACACCAGCAACGCCGTCAAGATAATTGAAACCACCCTCGATACTACGCTCAAGAAGAGAACGTGCAAACTCACAAGTGTAGTTTGACATGTAATATGTAGCAATATCGATGGAGCCAGTTCTAGGTGCACGCATACGAACTGAGAAGCACTTGTCTACATTGAGAAGAACCTCAGGAATTGAGTAGCAAGTATAACCTATAGCAAGGCCGCCCTCTTCCTGTGCCTGTTTAATGAGTTCGTTTGAAGACTCCTCAAGCAAGTTCTCGAAGTAGATTAAATGTTTTAAATCTTTCAATCTTTATCCACCCCTTTAAAATATATGCATTTTTGTCAGAGCAATTCTTGCGCCTTGAAGCAATGCAGAATCTTCTGGAAGCTCAAAAACACTCTCTCCAATAATGTCATTTTGTGTTTGGGAATCGTCTGGCTCGATAACAGCAAGTACTGGAGCACCAGCAACTTCACTAGGAGCGAGTTCAGGCTTTGGTGCACGATTAATGATAGCGCCGATTTCGTCGTACATTACGAGTTCATCTGCAACTTCCCTAATAACCTCGAGCACGCCTATTCCCTTTTTACTTTGGTCGCTTATGAGAAGAAGGTGTGTAACCTTCTCCATAACGCGGCGATTTATCTGCTCAATACCAGCTTCACCGTCTATTACAACAAAGTCGAAGTCGCCAGCGAGCATTGATATAACTTCACGCAAATAAGTATTTACTGCGCAATAACATCCAGCTGCCTCCGGACGGCCAATAGCTACAAAGCCGAAACCATTCTTTTCCTTCATGGCATCAATAAGTCTAAATTTAGCCTCCGCTAAAATATCCTGTGTGTCACGAAGTTTTTCCGTAACGTCATTTGCAACGCGCTTTCTAATGTCGTCGAGAGTCTCGTCGACCTCGACACCAAGCGCTGTTGCAAGACCGATAGCGGGGTCGGCGTCGATAGCTAAGATGCGCTTGTCAGGATACTGCTCTACGAGCAACCTAACAATCGCTGCTGAGAGAGAGGTCTTGCCGACCCCTCCCTTACCGGATACAGCAATAATTTTTGTATCGTGTTCCATTAAACTATCTCCTTAAATAGAATTAGATAGCCATTGCAACGTCCCAAGCACCCCAGATTACTGTACGGAGATTACCAACCTTATTGGCATCACCAATAACGTGAACTTTCTTAGACTTCTCAGCAAGTGGAGTTGGCTTGTAACCAACAGATACGATTACGTTGTCGCAAGAAAGCTTAACAGGTTCGCCCTTCTCGTTGATGATATCAACGTAGTCAGCGCCGATAGCCTTTGTCTTAGCGTTAAGGTATACAGGAACATTATTTGTCTTGAAGCAATCACGGAGATAAGAAGAGTTTGCAAGGCAAAGGTTCTTAACGCACATGAGGTCATCCTGCATCTCAACGATCATTGGGTGCTTACCCTTTCTGAAGAGGTCGAGAGCGATTTCACAACCTGTAAGACCACCACCAACGATAACAACTCTGTCGCCAACTTCCTTCTTCTCAAGGAGGTAGTCGCAAGCTTCCATAGCATTCTCAATACCTGGGATAGGAATTGTCTTTGCTACAGCGCCTGTTGCAACGATGTATTCATCAGCCTTGATATCCTTAAGGTCCTTAACCTCAGTGTTGAGATGTACTTCAATACCGAGTTTCTTAACCTGAAGTTTCTCCCACTCGATGAGTTTCTTGTCGTGTGACTTAAACTCTGGAGCTGCAGCTGCAATGAAGATACCGCCAAGTCTGTCTGACTTCTCATAGATAACTGGCTCGTGGCCACGCTGCTTAAGAACAATAGCAGCCTCCATGCCACCGATACCACCACCGATGATAGCAACTTTCTTCTTGCGAAGTGCCTTCTTGATAGCGTACTTCTTGTGTTGCATTGAAGGTGGGTTGATTGCACAACGGCACATATGCATTGAGTCATCAAGATCCTGGTCACAAGCTGACTTACCATGTTTAGCCATGTCGAAGCAAGCAGCGTGGCAGCAAATACATGGCTTAATCTCCTCTTCCTTGTCTTGCATAAGTTTTGTTACCCACTCAGGATCAGCAAGGAACTGACGACCAACAGCCATAGCGTCAATCTTGCCAGCAGCGATAGCCTTCGCACCAACCTCAGGTGTCATGCGTCCAGCGCATACAACTGGGATATCAACAAACTTCTTAATGTGAGCTACATCCTCAAGGTTGCAGTTTTCAGGCATGTACTGTGGTGGATGAGCCCAGTACCAAGCATCATATGTACCATTATCACAGTTGAGCATGTCATAGCCTGCATCCTGAAGGTATTTTGCTGCCTTCTCAGATTCAGCCATATCACGACCTACTTCTACAAAGTCCTCGCCAGGCATAGCACCTGACTGGAAGCCCTTTGTCTTTGAAACTACTGAGTAACGAAGAGAAACTGGGAAATCCTGTCCGCAAGACTTTTTAATAGCCTGTACGATTTCAACTGGGAAACGATAACGGTTCTCGAAAGATCCGCCGTATTCGTCTGTTCTGAAGTTTGTGTAAGGAAGTGTGAACTGGTCAAGAAGATAACCTTCGTGAACAGCGTGTACTTCTACACCATCAACACCAGCCTCTTTACAAAGGCGTGCTGTCTCACCAAAAGCATAGATGATGTCATCTATCTGCTTCTTGGTCATTTCCTTTGTTGTGATGTCATCAGCCCAACGGTTAGGAAGTGCTGATGGAGCTGTTGTCAAATATTCTGGGTCCATAATTGGCTTTGCAATAGTACCAATAATCTTATTGTTGATGAGCATTGTCATCATTGCTGAAAGAGCCATTGAACGACCGAAACCAGCTGTCATCTGAATGAACATCTTTGCGCCAGTCTTATGAACTTCGTCCATAAACTTCTTGAGTTGATCAAATTTCCACTTGTGCTGATAAAGCCAAGCGCCACCCATGATGTCCTTAACAGGAGCGATACCTGGAATGATAAGACCACAGTTGTTGTCTGCAATAGTCTTAAGAAGATATGCTGCTTCCTTGTCAAAGTGGTTTGGTTCTGTCCAACCGAAGATACATGTTCCACCCATAGGTGCGAGAACTATACGGTTTTTAATCTCACAGTTACCTATTTTCCAAGGGGTGAACAGAGCTTCATATTCTTTGTTCATAATTTTTTCCTCCCTTTATTAAGCTCTACCAAGTCCGAAGTTATAACCATCAACTTTTCCAAGTTCTTTGGTCTTCTTCTTATTGATGAGTTCGATTACCTTAATGAATGTCTCAGTCTGTTCAACAGCAAGATCGAGATTAAACTTATCCATCTCGTGATTATCTGAAACTACGCAGAGATAATCAGGAGCTGTAACAAGTGCGATATCAGGAATACCAACGTTGAACAATGACTGTCCTTCGCCGAAGTGGAGAAGGTTGTGTGGATGAAGTGTTACAGTACGGCACTGCTTACGACCCTTAATAGCCTCAAAGTAGATGTCGTCCATAACCTTGTTACCTGTATATACAACTTCAACGTCAACTGGGTTTGTCTGCTGATAAACACCGTTTACGTCTTTCCACTCTGTGCAGCCGAGGTGCTCTACCGTAACACCAGCAACTACCTTGATGTGCTTGCCCTTACCATCCCAGAGAGCCTTATTGTTGTGGAGCCAAAGTGATGTTGACTGATCAACAATACCGTGCTTGTGTGAGAAATCAGGAATTCTAAAGTGACCAGTTGTAAATACGAAGATGAGTGTACGCTCTGGTTTATGCTTCTTGAAATAACGCATCATCTCAAGCATACCAACAGCGCCGTTCTCCTCAACGCAGTTTGTTCCGTCTGTATGAGTGTTGATAATGATAGCTTCCTTATCTTTCTTACCAGGAACGATTGCGCAGAAGGATTCGCCCTTAGCTTTCTTTTCGATGATACCCTCAAGTGTAAGTGTTGCAGTATCTCCAGCCTTTAGTGCCTTCAATACCTTCTCACCCTCTGTCTCATTTACCCAGAGAGCAGGAACACCCATATAACCGAGGATGAAGTTCAAGTACTGACCTTCAACCATCTCATCACTCATACCCTGCCATATAAGGATTGCGCCCTTGCAACCGATAAATGACTGAATGAGGAGAGCAACTGTCTTAACGAAAGATGTTGTAACAGGGCCCTTATACTGTTTGCCGAGTTTAACATCCTTTGGATAAGACCTCTTCTGATCAAATGGGAAACGTGATGTAAGTTTCTTAAAGTCAGCCATACGGAATACAACGATGTCTTTTCCTATGCCCTTCTTCTGAAGCTTACCTGTGATACCCTCTGGACCTGTTACGCCAGAGTAAGGATGAGCGGAAGCGACTTTAACATCAACGTCGCCATCCTTTGTGTGAAGTACAAGTTTTGTGTTGGTTGCTTCCCAACGCTTAAACTTCTTCACATCAGACTTTGTTTCGAAGCCCATCTTTTTAATTTCTTTTTTGAGGTAAGCGATGAAATCATTGTTACCTTTTGAACCTGTAAGACGGGTTCCGAAGCTGTTCATAATATCAATTTCTTTTTTGATATTAGACTTTGATACTTCAATTGCCATTGGAGCCATCTCCTTTTTGAAAATTGCGAATTTCTTAGCCAACGATTACTGTTCCGTCTGGCTTAAGTGTAATCTTGTCACCATTCTTTACAGTGTTCAAGAAATCATCACCGAGTTGATCATAAACTGGCATGTCATCCTCTGCCCATACATCAGCAAGAACTGCACCAGCTGCTGCAAGTGAGTCAATTGTCTGTGAGAAGAGCATGCAAGAAGGTGCTTTACCCTCTTTAACTGCTGCGAAGAGGAACATACCACCGGTTGTTGAACCGATTGTAAGTGGAAGGCAGAGAGCCTTCTTCTCCAAGATCTGCTTATAGAGATCTGGGTTTGACTGGTCGTTGCACTTTGTCTTTGGTTGGAGATTCATCATCTGCATTGAGGCCAAAGTATTAAAACCATTCTTAGTAACTACTGCTTCATAAGTTCCCTCACCAGGAACGATAGCGCGTCCTTTGAATTCTGTCATTTTACTTTACCCCCTTTGTAAGCATAGTGAGAATCTCGTCATTTGAGTAATAACGAGCAGTTGTATATGTACGAAGCTTATTTGAGCTTGTGATAACAGCCTTGCCTGAGCAAAGTGGGTTGTCCATGTACATGAGTGGGCAGATGTAGCTGATGATTACACCAGTCTTCATAAGTCTCTCATACTCTGGGCACTTCTTAAACTCTTTGAGAACTGCAGTAGAAGTTGTAAATACTGTAGGGATAGAAACCTTCTCGTTTCCAGCCTCTTTGAGGCCAGCCTCAAGTTTCTCTGTCCAATCCTTAAGCTGCTGAAGTGACATATGAGGACAGCCGAGGAAGCACATCTCTGGTGTAGCATTCTTATCCTTCCAGATTACAGGATAATTGTCCTTAACTCTCTGAAGTTCCTCGTCTGTGATGATATATTCTTTAGCGCCTGCAGCAATAAGCTTGTCGCCAAACTCAACTGCCTCAGGTGTGAGGCCGTCGATGTGGTAGAGACCGACTGCTCCATTAGAAGCTGTTGCTGCGCCGAAGTCCTTGAGGTAAGTCTTAGCAGCGTCATTAAGTTCGTTGCCGAGATACTTGTCGAGGCCGTAAACGTATGGAACATCCTCCATAACCTTCATACCAATTGCAGAACCGAGAATCTGTGCATCAGGCATCTTAGTTGTCTCAAGTTTTACAACCCAAGTTGCCTTTCTTCCCTCGTCTGTCAAGAAGCCGAAGTATGGAACAAAGCCACAGATTGAACCGAAGAGCTCAAGAATACCTGAGTTTCTGTTACAACGGGCACCGAGTACAGAGTTTGCATAAACTACTGCTGATGACTCTGCCCAAGAGAGAACGTCGCCCTTCTTAGGAATATTACCGAGCTCTGGCATGTAGCATGTGCATGTGAAAGAGTCCTCGTTTAAGAGACCGAGCTGTCTCATCTCTTTCTCATACTTGCCCTGCTTTGAGTAGATAACCTTTGCAGCTCCCTTAGCGATAAGGCTCTGTGGAACTGCTGGGTCATAAGGTCTTGGGTCGCATGTGAACTTCTGACCAGAGAGACAACCCTCATCAATGAGTTCCTGATAAAGGTCAAATACTGGTCCTAAGAACATAAGACCGAAGCTGAGTACTAAATGGCCGTACTCACTTGTTACAGGCACCATCTTTGTTGCGCCAAAGATTTCGCCATAGTTTACCATGGTCTTCATAACCTTGGCCATTGTCTCGCCCTCTGAGCCATCAAGTATAGCCTGCTGCTCTGGGGTTAAGACCATTTTTGTTTCCATAACGTCAACCTCCCTGTAAACAGTTATGTATGTTAAATAAATTTTTTGGACAAAATTTGTTAAACTTCACGTGTTGAATTTTGGACACATGTCGTGTAATGTTTTATATGAAAAAATAATCGAAAGGAGTCCGATTATGGACAGACGCGTAAAGAAAACACAGGCTGCCATCCGCAATGCCTTCATCGAACTCATCAAAGAGAAGGGCGACATCAACACAATCTCAATTAAGGAAATTGTTGATAGAGCCGATATCTCAAGGAGCACATTCTACACACACTACACTGATATCATTGAACTCACCGAGGATTTCAGTGATATGATTGCGAAAGAGATCTCAAATATTGTTATTGAGACTCACAAGAAGACTCCGAATCAAACAAGTTACACAATCATCTACAAAAACATTCTTCAATACCTCTATGACTTAGGTCCCCTCACAAAGGCCGTTATCATTGATGCAAAAAACTGGTCAATGATTGAAGAGATTATCAATTCTCTCCAGGCAGCTATTGCAGAATTCTACAAGTCTTCACACAAACAAATCAGTTCCGAGGTATGTGAAGTAACTGCAACATTTTGGACTAATGGATGTATGGGACTCATCCGTGAATGGGCTAAAAACGATTTCAATTATTCCGTTGATGAAATGGCCAAGCTCATCACAAAGTCCATTGAAACCTGCAGCACTTTCTTCCTCACAAAAGCTTAATTCTTTATATATAATATAATTAACACGCGCACACGATACATACGAGTAATATTATACTCCCCTTGTATCTTTTATTCCATACAACGTATTGAACAACATTGTTAGCCGTGTATTATAACAAACATAAAAAATAAAAATGACCTTGAGAAATCAAGGTCATTTTTTTGTTTAACTTGTATATGTTGTTCGCTTTTTTCGCACTTAGAAGAGGAAGTTTGCAAGGAGTCTAACGTCCTTAACAGCCTGGATCCTATCCTGTTTTGTGAGTGGTGGAATTGGAGCCTCTACCCAATCAACATCGAGGTTCTTAGCCTGATACTCAGGAATTGTGTAAAGACCATCGTCAAAGGCGTCAAAGTGTGGCTCTGTTGGGTCACCCTTAGCTGCCTTTGCAACCTTAATAACATACTTACGAATAGCACCAACACCGATGAGTGGAAGGTAGTGTAAATCTGCCTGTCCAGGGAGGGTTGGCATCATAGCAAGAGCTACACGAACTGCAAGGTTGTTAACTTCGCCGCAACCACGGATCCAGAGGAATCCGCCGAGAGATGCTACGTCCTTTGCAGGGCTTGAGCACTCGCCGCATACGAGTTTAACACCTGGAAGCTTCTTGAGGTCCTCAAGACTGTAAGCCTTACCGTCCTCGCCTACCCAGTACTTAACACCGTCCTTCTCTGCACCATTACCAACGATAACAGAGAGTTTTCTGTGCTTTGTAAGTGGATATGTGTATGAAGCAAAGAGAACTTCAAATGTTGTACCGAGAGATGCGATACAACCGCCTGCGCACGTATCTTCCATAGCCTCAACGAACTCGTGTGAGTTACCTGTGAGCTTCTCGAGCTTTGGTGCACGGCTATTTGTGTGACCAACGTAGAGTTTTACGCCTGGCCAGTTCTCATGGAATCTGTCGCAGAGAAGTGTTGGCTCTGCTGGGCGGAACTTAACGATCTTCTTCTCGCCTATTACCTCAACGTTAGGGTCACCAAATCCACGCTTACCAGCTTCGATGAGAAGCTTATTCTTTGTAGGATCAAAGCCCATCATTTCAGTAACTACACGGTCAACCTCTACAGAGTTTGTACCTGTGACAATAGTGTGCATGAGAACAGGATCATTAGGACCTGGAGTGTTACCCTCACCACCGATGATACCATCGACAACTGTGAGGTCTGGCTTGAAGAGATAGAGAAGGTCAGAGAGTTTCTTATCGATCTGCCATGTGTGGTTTCTATAACGCATGTTGCATGAGAATGTACCCATTGCGTTCTTGAAACCAAGTGTTACACCTGTGTAGATGTTGCACTTCATCTTAGGATGTGAAACGTAGAGTCTCTCACCCTTTACTACTTCTGAGATAATACGTGGAACATAAACTTCCTGGCCACATTCTGCCTTTGGGCAGAAATAACGGTCAATTGACTCCTCCTCAAAGAAGATGAGCTTTGAACCATACTTCTTTGCGATTCTGTCATAACCAGCCATCTTTGCATATGTCCATGTTACAAGACCTGAGCCCTCACCGATTACGATGTCGTCGCAGAGTTCTGAGAGAACTTCCATAGTTGCATCAAATACACGTGGATCAGTTGTCTGTGGAATGTCGTAGCTATAACGATAACCAGTTTTTGGTGTTACGAAAACGAGGTTTGGCTTAATGAGAACCTTGCGGCCCTTGAACTTAGCCTTCCAACCTGTTGCCTTATCGAGGTCATCGAGAGACTTACGAACAGTAGCTTTAATAGCCTTAATGTCAGCACGAGCCTCATATGATGGAGTACCATAGTCATATGGGAGCTGAACATAGTTGTGTAAATAATTGAGTTCTGGTGCAGGAGTAATAACTACTGCATTCTTATCATAAGTTACTGGCATGTAATTATTCCTCCTTATCAGTGATTAAATCTGTTCTTGTCGTATGCGTGAAGCTCAAAGTCGCTGTCATCAAATGTCTCATTTGCCATCTGCTGCTTGAGTGGAAGCCACCAAGTGAAGCCAAATGACATGCACATAGCGATGCAGTATGGGAGTTTCTTACCATACTTAAGACCAGTCTTGATACCAATGAGGAAACACTCTGTGCCATGCATAAGTGAAAGAATGATGATACCAATAGGGTTCTTCTTAACGATTGTAAGAATCATGCTGCCTACCCAGAGGATACCGCAGCCAAGATACTCTAAAGCTTGAATCATTTTACTACGCCTCCAGATTAATCAAAATTAAACTGGTTTGTCTTTGACTTGAGTGGTACCCACCAGGTAAAGCCGAACATCATGCACATAGCGATGCTGTAAAGGAGGCCTTCGCCGCCGTTCTTACCAGCCTTGAGGCCGATAGTTACGAGCTCTGTTGCGTGCATAATAACGATACCGAGTGTGATCCAAGGCATGCCACAGATTGAAGCGATTGCGCCAGCAATCCAAAGGATGATAACGAGAGCATAATCAACATACTCAAGTTTTGTGATGATTTTTACTAAAAGTTTTAACATGTTTTCTTCTCCTCTATTTTTAGAATAAAAACTTAGCAAGGAAGCGAACTCCCTTAACTGCTTCTATTCTCTGTTCCTTGGTAAGTGGTGGTACTGGAGCTTCAATCCAATCGCAGTCAAGGTTCTTAGCTGCAAGCTCTGGAATTGTGAACAGTCCATCGTTATATGCATCAAAGTTTGGCTCTGTAGGTGTGCCCTTTGCTGCCATAAAGAGTTTGATGACATACTTACGAATTAAACCAAACAAAATGATATGGATATTGTTAAGATCGAACTGACCTGGCAATGTTGGCATCATAGCAAGCATTGTTCGAACAGCAAGATTGTTAACCTCGCCGCATCCACGAATCCAAAGACCAGGTGTTGCAGCATCCTTTGCTGGTGATGAGCACTCACCACAAACAAGTGTCATGCCCTTAAGATTCTTAAGGTCCTCAAGAGAGTAAGCTTTGCCCTCTCTGTCGAGCCAGTATAGCTTACCATTATACTCAGCGCCATTACCAACAATGATATTGAGATGACGGAGCTTAGTAAGTGGATATGTGTAAGAACCAAACATAACTTCAAATGTTGTACCAAGTGATGCTACACAACCGCCACCACATGTCTTTTCCATCTCAATAGCAAATTCACGACTATTTGTAAGAGATGTGAGTTTTGGAGCACGGCTGTTTGTATGTCCTACAAAGTAGTTAACGCCTGGCCAATTGTGCTCAAAACGCTCTGTAATAAGTGATTGCTCTGCTGGGATGAATGGTGTGATTTCCTTCTCACCAACAACCTTTACCTTAGGGTCACCAAAGCC
This sequence comes from Clostridia bacterium, assembly GCA_024403955.1. Classification (GTDB taxonomy): domain Bacteria; phylum Bacillota; class Clostridia; order Oscillospirales; family Acutalibacteraceae; genus UBA1227. Next base: position 13,175 of record JAKSQX010000023.1, read on the forward strand.
ACGCTTACCAGCTTCGATAAGGAGCTTATTCTTTTCAGGATCAAAGCCCATCATCTCAGTAACAACACGGTCTACTTCAACAGAGTTTGTACCTGTAACAATCTTGTCAACAAGTACTGGGAAGTTAGGACCTGGTGTGTTTCCGCCGCCACCGATGATACCGTCAACAACTGTGAGGTCTGGCTTGAAGAGATAGAGAAGGTCTGAAAGCTTCTTGTCAATCTGCCATGTGTGGTTTCTATAACGCATATTGCAAGAGAATGTACCCATAGCGTTTTTAAAGCCAAGTGTTACACCTGTGTAGATGTTGGTCTTCATCTTAGGTACTGAAACATAAAGGCGTTCGCCCTTGACTACCTCAGAGATAATCTTTGGAACATATACTTCTTGACCACACTCAGCCTTAGGGCAGAAGTACCTGTCTGTTGCCATTTCCTCGAAGTAAACAATCTTGGCGCCATAGTGCTTTGCAATACGGTCATAGCCTGCCATATGAGCATAAGCCCATGTAACCATGCCTGAGCCCTCACCGATTACGATGTCACTTACGATTTCATTGAGAACTTCGATAGCGGCGTCAAATACACGTGGGTCAGTTGTCTGTGGGATAGCATAATCATAGCGATATCCGCCCTTTGGTGTTACGAATACAAGGTTTGGCTTAACAAGAATCTTTTGGCCTTTGAACTTTGCCTTCCAACCTGTCTCGCGATCAAGGTCATCAAGCGACTTGCGAACTGTAGCCTTAATAGCCTTAACGTCTGCACGCTCATCATATGATGGCATTCCATAGTCGTAAGGAAGAGTTACATTATTATGAAAATAGTTGAGTGCAGGAGCCTTAGTAATAACTACTGCGTTCTTATCGTATACTGCTGGCATTATCCCTGTACCCCCGTTTCTGGCATTGTGAAGTCGTGATCTGTTCTAACAAAATCAGCGTCTGTAAATGTTTCAGCCTCAATCTGCTTCTTAAGAGGGAGCCACCAAGTAAAACCGAATGTCATGCACATTGCAATTGATTCTGGGAGCTTCTTACCATACTTAAGACCAGTCTTTACACCAATGAGGACACACTCTGTGCCATGCATAAGTGAAAGAATGATGATACCGATTGGGTTCTTCTTAACGATTGTGAGAATCATGCTGCCTACCCAAAGGATACCGCAACCTAAATACTCAAGAAAACGAATCATAAGATTTTCCTCCTATTAAAAGCTTACTTGGAAGCTTTGTTTACGAACCATTCTGTCTCATACTTCATGCAATCCTTAGAGTGCTTTGTGAATGTGAGGAACATGAAGTCGTGGAAAGTAGCGAGTGGGAATCCGCGACCTACATAGAAGTCATAATCCACTCCCTCTTTCTTAAGTCTCTTAACCATCCAGTCGGACTGGAAGATTGTCATGATGTCGAACTGGCCCTTAACAACGAGAACGTTGTTTGCCTTCTTATTGATGTAAGGCATTGGGTTGAGCTCGTCATAAAGTTTGCACTTTTTAATATTCTTCTCGCCTGTGAACTTTCTCATCATTGCACGGCCGATTGGAATATGCTCATAGATTGAAACCTTGTAGATACCGCAGTTCATGATATATCCCTTTGGTACGAATGAAGGCTTTTTAACTTTGAGTTTCTTTGCATATTTATCATCACAGAAGCAAGCGCAAACAACGCCTGTCATATGAGAACCAGCTGAGTCTCCGGAAATAAATACGTTGTCAAGGTCAAGGTTGTACTTCTTAGCGTTATCCTCAAGCCACTTCATTGCAAGGAATGTAGTTTGAATTGGATAAGGCCAGAGCCAATCCTTGTTGTGATTCTTCTTAGGGTCTACCTTATTGAAGAGCAAAGGCATATCCTTCTTTGGCATACCGTAGTTTACATTCATTACGAATGCGCCAGCATCAGCGAATGGAAGACAGTAACTTGTGCTGTTTGACTTGTCGCCGATGATCCATCCACCACCGTGGATGTTGAGAAGAACTGGCTTCTTAGCTTTCTTATCAGCGTAGTGAAGGTCAGCCTTACAAACTTTCTTGTTTGTGTCGCTGAATGTTACGTCGATTTCACTTGTGATGTTTGGATAATTCTTTCTTACATCTATGAGTGGGAATTTTGCCCAGTTGTCAACGTTAAATACCAAACTTAAAACTGCAGATTCAAATGACATATAATCTCCTCCCTTATCATATAAATCCGAATAACGTTAGCACTTAAATTTTAAGATTTTAGCAGACTAAAGTCAATAAAATGTAATGTTAATTATTTATAAATTTGTGCTATTTACTGAATTTGTTAAATATTAAACAAACTCCTTGCAAGTTGCACAAGTGGGTGCTAAAATTTATGTGGATTTTGCCTATTAATAATTATGATATAATATAGGTTGTTGAAAAATTATCCTGGAAGGAGTTATTGATTATGGTTTATGACATAGCCATTATCGGTGCAGGTGTAGTAGGCTCCCTCACTGCTAGAGCTCTCGCTAAGTACAACTTAAATACTGTACTCATCGAGAAGACTTCTGATGTTGCAATGGGAACTTCTAAGGCAAACAGTGGTATTGTTCATGCAGGCTTTGATGCAATGAATGGTACACTCAAAGCAAAGTTCAACGTTAAAGGTTGCGCAATGATGGAAGAGACTTGTAAGGCTCTCTTCGTTCCATATGAGAAGAACGGTTCTCTTGTAGTTGCTTTCTCAAATGCTGAGATGGAGCACATCAAGGAACTCTATAACCGCGGTCTTGGCAACAATGTTCCAGATATGGAAATCATTGATGCTGCAAAACTTAAAGAACTCGAGCCAAACATCTCCGATGAAGCAAAAGGTGCCCTCTGGGCTAAGAGTGCTGGTATTGTAAGCCCATATGAGCTCGCTATCGGCGCCGCAGAGTGCGCAGCAGGTAACGGTGTTGAGTTCGTACGTAACTTTGACATCGACGCCATCACTTATGCCGACGGCATTTTCACGTTAAAGTGTGCTTGTGATTGCGAAGAGATTCAGGCAAAGTTCGTAATCAACTCCGCTGGTCTCGGCGCCGCAAATATTGCCAAGAAGTTTAACGGAGAAGAATTCGAAGTTGTCGGCCGTCTCGGTGAATATGGTCTTCTCGATCGCTCATGCGCTGGCATGTGCTCTCACACAATCTTCCAGTGCCCTAACGAAATGGGTAAAGGCATCCTTGTAACTCCAACCTGTCATCATAATATTCTCGTTGGTCCATCATCTATCAACGTTCCATCTGATGCAAACGACGACACTTCAGTAAGAGTTGGCGCACTTCGTGAAATCTTTGCTACTGCTCAGAAGTCAGTTCCAATCGTTTCAACTCGCGATATGATCACTTCATTCGCTGGCATCCGTGCTCACTCAACAACTGACGACTTCATCATTCAGCCTGCAAAGGACAACGACCACTTCATCAACCTCATTGGTATTGAATCTCCAGGTCTTGCTTCCTCCCCTGCTATCGCTGAATATGTTGAGAATATGGTAATCGATATCATTGGCAAGCCAGAGCTTAAATCTGACTACAACCCAGGCAGAAAAGAGCCTATCATCTTCCGTGAACTCTCAATGGAAGAGAAAGAAGCTGTTATCGCTAAGGATCCTGCTTATGCACGTATCATCTGCCGCTGCGAGACAATCACCGAAGGTGAGATTCGAGCAGCCATCAAGGCACCAGCTGGTGCCATCGACGTAGACGGCGTTAAGCGCCGCACACGCGCAGGCATGGGCCGTTGCCAGGGCGGTTTCTGTGGATCAAAGGTTCTTGCAATTCTTTCAGAAGAACTAGGCAAGCCAATCAACCAGATAGAAAAATTTGGCGGAGACTCAAAAATCATCTACGAAAGGACTAAGTAATCATGAGCAAAATCTTAAATTATGACCTTGTCGTAGTTGGTGGTGGTCCTGCTGGTATGGCAGCCGCACTTGAAGCTGCGAATAATGGTATCCCTGAAGAAAACATTATCATCCTCGAGCGTGCAGAGCGTCTCGGTGGTATCCTCGAGCAGTGCATTCACTCAGGTTTCGGTGCTACTTACTTCGGTGAGATGATGTCCGGCCCTGAATATGCAGACAGATTTGTAAAGCTCGTAGAGAAGACAAAGATTGCTGTTAAAGTTGACACTATGGTTTTAAATCTCACTGAGGACAACCAGGTTATCTGCTCTAACAAAGATGACGGCATCTACGCTATCAACGCTAAAGCTATCATCCTCGCAATGGGTTGTCGTGAGCGTCCACGTGGAGCACTCGACATCGCTGGTTCTCGTCCAGCTGGTGTTATGGCTGCAGGTGCTGCTCAGAAGTTCGTAAACATTGACGGCTATATGCCTGGTCATAAAGTAGTAATCCTCGGTTCTGGCGACATCGGTCTTATTATGGCTCGTCGTATGACACTCGAGGGTGCAAAGGTTGAATGTGTTTGTGAAGTAATGCCTTACTCAGGTGGTCTTCAGAGAAACATCGTTCAGTGCCTTGAGGACTTTGATATTCCTCTCTATCTCTCATGCACAGTAATCCAGGTTCATGGTAAGGACCGTGTAACTGGCGTTACAATCGCAAACGTTGACGACAAAATGCTTCCAATCCCTGGTACAGAGAGATATATCGAATGTGATACAGTTCTCCTCTCTGTTGGTCTTATCCCAGAGAACGAGCTCTCAAATCAGATTGGTCTTGAGATGGACCCAGTTACTCGTGGCCCTAAGGTTAATGAGATGCGTGAGACATCACACAAGGGCGTATTTGCCTGCGGTAACGTTCTCCAGGTACATGACCTTGTAGACTTCGTAACACAGGAATCTCAGATTGCTGGTAAGGGTGCCGCACAGTACATCCACGGTGCAGCTGAGCCTGAATATGTAACATGTAAAGGCATAAACGGCGTGCGTTACACAGTTCCACAGCGCATCAACAAGAACAACCCTGAAGAGGTTAAAATCTACTTCCGTGTTGCTAATGTTTATAGAGATAAGCGCGTTGTTGTCACTTGCAACGGTAAGGAACTTTGGAACCGCAAGAAACTCAAACTTGCTCCTGGTGAGATGGAGAATGTCTTCATCAAGCCTGAGAACCTTGCACAGATGAATGCTGGCGATGAAATCATCGTATCAATTGAGGAGGCGTAAGACATGACAACTAGAGATCTTATTTGTATTGCATGTCCACGCGGCTGTGCAATTAAAGTTACACTCGATGACAACAATGAAGTTGTAAACATCGAAGGTGCTACTTGTAAGAACGGTGAGAAGTACGCTCACGATGAGGTAACTCACCCACTCCGTAACCTCACTTCAACAGTTAAGGTTACTGG
>JAKSQX010000024.1 GCA_024403955.1 Clostridia bacterium
AAAATAGGTGTTCCACCATTCCCTTGTACAGTGGGTGTTGAATAGGTTGTCCACCCACGAACCGAGCCATGTAGAGACGGTATGCCTTTTATCAAAGGAATAGGGATAATAGTATGGCGATTTACAGCACGATTGCTAAAAAATTTGTAATATTTGCACGGAAAAATGGCTTCAAGTTTTACTTTTCTTGAAGCCATTTTTTCTATTATTATATGTATTATTATGGTAGAATATTATTCACTCCCCTTAAAAAGAGAAGGTTTTGTTCAAATGAGTTACAAGATGAATTCTGCAATTTGGAACGGCGTATTTGTTGTACCAAATTGTGTGGTAGATGAACATATTAAAAAAGCAGGAGGACAGCAGGTCAAAGTCCTCCTATTTTTGTTGCGCCATAATTCAGAATCTCTTGATGCTCGCGCTGTCGCTAAGGGTACTGGCATGGACGTAGGTGACGTCAAGGATGCCATGAGTTATTGGAAAGAAGTAGGCCTTATCTATGAGGATGGCGAGACGCCACCTGAGGTTATGGCTGCAGAAAAGACAGCGCCAACTTTCAAAGCACTCCCAGATGTTGCGCCAACATATGAGCAGGTTGCAGCAAGGACTCTTGAGGACTCCAACCTCAGAGCGCTCTTCAACGAAGTTCAGCTTAAACTCGGTAGAACTATTGGTTACGGCGAGCAGTCACAACTTCTTATGATGCTTGACTATTATGGACTTCCAGTCGAAGTAATTTTGACTCTTATTGAGTATTGTGTTTCAAGGGAAAAATCGAAATTCTCATATATCTCAAAGGTTGCAAAGGATTGGGGCGAGCGTGAGATCAACACACTCGAAAAGGCTGATGCTTATCTTCGTGAACTCAAATCTGATGAGTGTCTTTGGAAGAAGTTTGTATCGAACTTTACAGTTGACGCTCCAAATTACACCGTTAAGAGATTCGAGTTCTTAAAGCATTGGCATGTTGATAACAAGCAGTCAATGGAACTTATTCTCTACGCTTATGAGATTATGGTTGAGCGTATTGACAAAGTTAGCTTTGCCTATATGAACTCAATTCTTGAATCTTGGAAGGTAGACGGTATAAAGAAACCACAAGATGCCATGGCTGCTGCAGCAAAGAGAACCTATAATCTCGCAGGAACAAATACTGCCGGCAAGACATCATATGATTCGGAAAAAGTAAAAGAAAAGGCGCAGGCGCCTATCGAATATAAAAGAAAGAAGAAGGAGGAATAATAATGCCAAGTAATCTTGAACGTGCAAAAGCCGTAATTGATACAAGACGTGAAAATGCCGAAGCTTTGGCAGAGCAAAAGCGTTTTGAACTTGAGACTGTTTCTCCTGAACTCAAGGAAGTTAATTATAAAATTTCAAGAGCTGGCCTTGATGCTCTTAGAGCTATCAATGGTGGCTCTGTTTCAATCGAGGAACTTGCAAAGAAGAATCTCGAACTTCAAGCAAAGCGTGCTGAGATTTTAAAGGGGCTTGGACTTCCAGAGGATACACTTGATATTCATTACACATGTCCAGTGTGTGAGGACACAGGTGTTAAGGATGGCCATTACTGCGAGTGTTTAAAGGCACTTGTTAAGCAGTTCCAGTTTGAGAATCTCAATAGTTGTGCTCCCGCAAAGGGCTCAACTTTCCAGAACTTCAGTCTCGATTACTATCAGGGCGAAGCACGTCCACGTATGGAACAGATTTATAATTACTGTAAATCTTGGGCTGCTGATTTTGATAGAAACTCAAACAGCATTCTTATGTATGGACAAACTGGTCTTGGAAAGACACACCTCTCACTTTCTATTGCAAATGAAGTTGTTGCAAAGGGTTATAACGTAATTTACGCAAGTTCAGGTAACCTTTTCAACAAACTTGAGAAGGAGAGCTTTGGAAGACTTAAGACAGATGAGTCGCCTGAGGAGGCAGTTTTAAACTGCGACCTTCTTATACTTGATGATTTGGGTTCTGAGTTTACAAAGCCTTATGTCGTAGCTGAGCTTTACAATATCATCAACACAAGACTTCTTTCAGGTCTTCCAACAATTATCAGCACAAATCTCCTCTATGATGAGATTGGAGATAAATATAACCCACGTGTCTATTCACGTCTTATCGGTGATTACCAGATGCTTGAATTCTTGGGCTCAGATATTCGCCAACTTAAAAGCTAAACTCTATTTTGTTACAAAGGATTTTTTAGATGGACATTATTGCTAGTATCACAGATCAATTTAAATTACAGCGTTGGCAGGTTGAAAATACTGTCAAGTTAATCGATGAAGGGAATACTATTCCCTTCATTGCTCGTTATAGGAAAGAGGCACACGGTACTTTAGATGATCAGACTCTCCGTGAAATCTCTGAGAGACTTGAGTATCTCCGCAATCTCGACAAGCGTCGCGAGGAGATTTCAAAGTCAATTATTGAGCAGGAGAAGATGACAGATGAGTTGCAGCTCAAAATTGATAATGCTGCAACTTTAGCTGAACTTGAGGACCTTTATAGACCTTATAAACCAAAGAGAAAAACACGTGCTTCTGTTGCAAAGGAAAAGGGTCTCGAGCCTCTTGCACAGGCAATTTTCGAGCAGAAGCCAGGTGTTGACCCTATGGCTCTTGCACCAGAATATATCGATGCCGAAAAGGGCGTTGAGACAGTGGAGGATGCTCTTCAGGGTGCCTCAGATATCATCGCAGAAGACATCTCAGATGACGCTGACATCCGTCGTCGTCTCCGTAATCTCTTCTCGGTTCTTGGTGTAATCTCATCTAAAGCAAAGAAGGATGAGGATAGCGTTTATGCTACATACTACGATTTCTCTGACAAAGTAGAGAAGATTGCAGGACATAAGATCCTCGCAATTGACCGTGGTGAGAAAGAGGGTTTCCTCAAGGTATCTGTAACTCTTGATCGTGAAAAAGCAATTTCAATTATTGAAAAGGTAACCCTTAAAGGTAGTGGTCTCTGTACCGATTTTGTAAAGGCTGCTGGTGAGGACGCGTATGACCGTCTCATTTTCCCATCAGTTGAAAATGAGACACGTTCTATGCTTACCGAGCGCGCTGCAACTGCTGCTATCAAAGTATTTGCACAGAATCTCCGCCCACTTCTTATGGCACCGCCTATCAAGGGTAAAGTTTGCCTCGGCCTTGATCCTGGCTACAGAACAGGTTGTAAGGTTGCATGCGTAGATGCAACAGGTAAGGTGCTTGATACTGGCGTCATTTATGTAACTCATAGTGCTGCTGAAAAAGCTGATGCAGAGAGCTTTATTGCAGGCCTTATTAAAAAGCATAAAGTTGATATTATCTCAATTGGTAATGGTACTGCTTCAAAAGAGACAGAGATTTTTGCTGCTGATCTTCTTAAGAAGATTCCTGAAAAGGTTTCATATATGGTAGTTTCTGAGGCTGGCGCTTCAGTTTACTCAGCTTCAAAACTTGCAGCATCAGAATTCCCTCAATTCGACGTTTCACTTCGTTCTGCTGTGTCTATCGCACGTCGTCTTCAGGACCCACTTGCAGAACTTGTTAAGATTGAACCTAAGGCAATCGGTGTTGGCCAATACCAGCACGACATGCCAAAGAAGGAGCTGGAATCAGCTCTTGATGGTGTAGTTGAGGACTGTGTAAACTCTGTTGGTGCAGACCTCAACACAGCATCACCTTCACTTCTTTCGCACATCGCTGGTATCAACGGCACAATTGCTCAGAATATCGTTACATACCGTGAAGAAAACGGTGCTTTTGAGAGCCGCGCAGCTTTGAAAAAAGTTCCAAAGCTCGGTCCAAAAGCATACGAGCAGTGCGCAGGTTTCCTTCGCATTGCAGAATCAAAGAATGTTCTTGATAACACAGGCGTTCACCCTGAGTCATATGATGCAGCAAAGACTCTCCTTACTCTCTGCGGATATGAACTCAAAGATGTTAAGGCTGGAAATATTCCAGAACTTCACGACAGAATTGAGAAGCAGGGTTATGCAGTTCTCGCTGAGAGACTCTCAATTGGTGAGCCAACACTTCACGACATTGAGAATGAACTCCTAAAGCCGGGCCGTGACCCTCGTGACGAGCTCCCACCACCACTTCTTCGCTCTGATGTTATGGAGATGAAGGACTTAAAGCCTGGCATGGAACTCAAAGGTACAGTTCGTAACGTAATCGACTTCGGCGCTTTTGTTGACATCGGTGTTCACCAGGACGGCCTTGTTCACATCAGCCAGATTACTGATAAATATATCAAACACCCATCAGAGGCACTCTCCGTTGGCGACGTAATTACAGTTCGTGTACTTGACGTCGATCTTCAGAAGAAACGTATTGGCCTTACGATGAAAGGGGTTGCTCAATAATGAAACTTGAGGTTAAAAATATCACCAAGTCATTTGGTGATAAGGAGGTACTTAAAGGTGTATCTTTCCATGTTGAGAGTGGTGCAGCTTTAGGTCTTCTCGGTAGAAATGGTGCAGGTAAAACTACCACCATTCGTATCATTATGGGTCTCTTTGAGCCAAACTCAGGTGAGGTACTTCTCGACGGTAAGCCACTTGATATTAGAGAGGCGAATGTCGGATACATGCCAGAGGAGAGAGGCCTCTATCCAAAGAAGACTGTCATTGAACAGCTGGCGTATTTTGGTGAACTCCGTGGCATGACAAGACAGGATGCTATAAAGAGTGCTGATGCTCTTCTTGAAAGGCTCGACATGACAGAGTATAGAGGTGCAAAGCTCTCAACTCTCTCAAAGGGTAATCAGCAGAAGATTCAGCTTGTTGTGACCTTGATTAACGACCCAGATATAGTTATTTTGGATGAGCCATTCTCAGGTCTTGATCCAGTCAATGCTATGCTCCTCAAAGATATTGTCAAAGAGCAGATTGAGAAGGGTAAGATTGTTATTTTCTCAAGTCATCAGATGAACTACATTGAGGAATTCTGTAACGAGATAGTAATCTTAAACTCCGGTGTTATCGCAGTTTCCGGTGCTATTAAGGACATTAAAAAGTCCATGTCCCAGAGTAAAGTATTGCTCTCGCTATCAGATAAGGGCAACCTCTCTGAAAAACTTAATGAATCCACAGTCATCTCATCTTTAGAGGATGATGAGGAGGGCTTGGTTGTTACACTTAAACCAGAATCATCTGTAGATGACCTCATTAAAGTTGTGACAAACAGTACTGCAAAAGTAAATGAGATAAAGGCTTTAGAGCCTTCACTTGCCGAGATATTTGTTGACTATACGGAGGTGGACTCATGAAACAGTTTTTGACAGTTTTTAAGTTTGAACTCCTTGGTCAATTGAAGAATAAAATTGCTATTGTCATAACAGCAGTTATTGTAATTGGTTTGGCATTGGTTCTCTCATATCCTCGCTTTAACATTGAACCTTTAGAGGATAAGCACCTTAAAGAGGTGGCTCTTGTAAATTCATCCTCAATGTCAGATGAGGTTTTAAAGCCTGCCTTTGAGAATGCATTTTCTAAGGAGGCAGGGTACAATTTTACCTTCCTTGTTCCAGAGGATGAGCTCAAAACATTGGTTTTAAATGACGAGTATGATGCAATAATTGAAATTATTGGACCAACATCTATCAATTATGTTGTTAAAACTGTTGGTCTCTATGACTATGAGACGAGCATTGCATCTGAAACTTTAAAGAGCTTATATCAGTACAACACCTTGGCTGAAATGGGTCTCTCTGAAGAGGAAGTAAACCAGTTCTTCAGCTCAAATATTGACGTTAACACCATTGTTACTGGAAAAGATCAGACGACAAGTTTCTGGTACACATATGTTATTGTCATGATTTTATATTTCGTACTTATAATATACGGACAGTTTGTTGCAACTTCAGTTGCAGGCGAGAAAAGTTCAAGGGCAATGGAGGTTCTTATCACCTCTGCAAAGCCTATGAATCTCATGTTTGGCAAGGTGCTTGGTTCTGGCTGTGCAGGCCTTATTGAGCTTCTCATCATTCTTGGTTCTGCAATTGGATTCTATAAACTGAATGAGGATGTTATAACTAATGATATTGTCTCCTCAGTTTTCGGCATTCCAACATATGTCGCATTGATGACCATCCTCTTCTTTATACTTGGATATTTCATCTTTGCATTTATGTATGGTGCTGCAGGTTCCCTCGCTTCAAGAACAGAGGACATCAGCGCACTTGTTATGCCTGTTATGGTACTCTTTATGATTACCTTCTTCGTCGCTATCATCGGCATGAACAATGGTTCTGTCGATGAGCTCTATTTCAAAGTCCTCTCATTTCTACCAACATTCTCTTCAATGCTTATGCTTGTTAGAATTTGTATGGGTGAGGTTGCGACTTGGGAAATCATACTTTCAGTAGTGATTCAACTCATATCTATTCTGGGCCTTGGAGTACTCTGCTCAAGAATTTATAGAGCAGGAATCCTCATGTATGGCAACACTCCAAAGCCTAAAGATATTTGGAAAATAATCACTTCGGAGGCAAAATGATGGAAAGAATAGCAAGCTTTTCAATTGACCACGACAAACTTCAAAAAGGCATATACACATCCCGTGTAGACGGTGATGTTGTTACTTATGATATCCGTATGAAACGCCCTAATATGGGGGATTATCTCTCAAATGGAGCACTCCATACCTTTGAACATCTCTTTGCAACTTATGCAAGAAATAGTGAGTTTAAAGACTCAGTAATCTACATAGGTCCAATGGGCTGCAGAACCGGTTTTTACCTGCTCCTTCGCGATGATGTAAATAAGTCTGACGTCTTAAAACTTGTTAAGGATTCTTTTGAATTCATTAAGGATTTCGAGGGCGAAATTCCCGGAGCAAAGAGAAAAGAATGTGGCAATTATTTGGAACATGATTTAGCTTCAGCAAAAGTTGCTGCAATAGATATGCTTGAAGTTTTGAAAGACTGGAACGAAGCAAAGTTTAATTACGACTATGAATAAAAGAAAACGCTGTGCTAAATGGCACAGCGTTTTTGTTTTATAAGTATTTGTATCTCTTCCTGAATCCGAGTATGAAACTTAGTACCATAACGAAACTAAAAGCTTCAATAATTATCTGACAGATCCAAACAGAATCAAGTGTGTTTCCAAGAAGAGTTGGAATTGTATAGAGAGCTGCTATTGGGAAAATAAAGCTCCTAATAAATGCGATAACTGCTGAGATTCCACCATTTTCAAGTGCTGTAAACAGGGATGATCCGAGCATGTTAAAGCCCATAAGAAGGAATGCAATACAGAAGATTCTAAGTCCATGTACTGACATATCAAAGAGTTCTTTATTCTCTTGAATAAATACATATACAAAAGGCTTTGAGAGAAGTTCTGCAAGTCCAAAAAGTATAACTCCTGATGATAGGAGAAGAGTTACTTCTTTCTTGAAAACATTTTGAAGTTCAGCGTAATCGTTTGCACCGTTGTTGAAACTGATAATCGGCGCACTTCCCATTACAATTCCAATAAATACGGAGATGAATGAGAAGTTTATGTACTGGATAATTCCGAATGCGTTTACACCGTTCTGTCCAGCAATCTCCATAAGCTTTAAGTTATAGAGAATAATTACAATACTTAATGTCAAGTTGTTTACGAACTCCGACACACCATTTGTACATGTCTTGGTGATAACTTTTCTATGGAATTTTGGTATGCAAAGTTTGAAGTAGGTATCGTTCTCTCTTGCAAAGAAAATGAGGGGAACAATACCGCCGAAAAACTGGCTCATTGCTGTGCCGATTGCGGCACCGACAAGGCCCCATTTTAGGCCGACAATAAAGATGGCATCGAGAACGATATTTCCCACACCTGCGATGATTGTCGCATCAAGTCCAAGCTTTGGTTTGCTCGCGGTTGAACAGAGAGATTGGAACATGTTTTGGAGAATGAATGCAGGCGTAAAACAGAAGAGGATTCGCATGTATTTTATACTACATTTTAGGAGTTCTCCGTCGGCACCGAGGAGGACGCCGAACTGCGGTGCGAAAATGAAGCCGATCGCACCGAGTAATATGCCAAGTGCAATGCCGAAATAAATAATCAATGAGAAATTTTGGTTTGCGCGATCGGCTTCGTTTTCGCCTAAATCGGTCGCTACCACGGCGCTTCCGCCGGTGCCGAACACGAAACCAATACCACCAAAAATCATAATAAGTGGCCACGAAAGATTTATTGCAGCAAACGGTGTCTCACCCACCCAGTTGGTAACAAAGAATCCATCTACGTTGCCGTACATAGATGTTGCTATCATCATTGCTATGGATGGTAAGACAAAACGTATTAACTTTTTGAATGTGAAGTGATCTGAAATTTGAATTTTCATAACGGGTGGTAGTTTACCATATTGCATTGAATAAAGCAAATGTGTGTGATATAATATACTGAATTTTTATATATTAAAGAGGTAATTAATTAATGAAACACGTAGACATTATTGAGGTAATGACCGACAAGGAATATGTCGGTAAAGAAGTAACTGTTTGTGGCTGGGTCCGCACAGCTCGTGACTCCAAAACTATGGCATTCATCGAGCTCAACGACGGTACAAGCCTCAAGCACATTCAGCTTGTAGTGGATAAGGAGACGTTTTCTAAGGCAGATAAAATGTCTGACTTCACAAAACTCGGTTGTTCACTCAAGGTAGTTGGTACAGTTGTACCTTCGGCAGTAGCTCAGGACGGTGGCGTTGAGATCAACGTTACAGATATTGAGCTTCTTGGCCCATGCCCAGAGGACTATCCTCTTCAGAAAAAACGCACAAATCTTGAAACACTCCGTACAATGCCTCATCTTCGTGTTCGTACAAATACATTTAACGCAGTTTTCCGAGTACGCTCAGTTCTTGCTGATGCAATTCATGAATATTTCCAGGATAGACATTATGTCTATGTTCATACTCCACTCATTACAGGCTCTGACTGTGAGGGCGCAGGCGAGATGTTCCGCGTTACAACACAGAGCTTTGAAGATGCTGCTAAGTATAAGACAGCAGATGAATACTATGCCGACGACTTCTTTGGTAAGACAGCAGGCCTCTCAGTTTCAGGCCAGCTCGAGGGTGAAGTAGCCGCTATGGCATTTGGTAAGATCTACACTTTTGGTCCTTCATTCCGTGCAGAGAACTCAAACACAACAAGACACGTTGCAGAGTTCTGGCATGTTGAACCAGAAGTTGCATTTGCCGAGCTTCCTGACATCATTGAGATAGCAGAGGACATGATTAAGTACATTACAAAAGCTGTAATGGACCGTTGCCCTGCAGAGCTCGACTTCTTCGAGAAGTTCTTTGAAAAGGGACTTCGCGAAAAGCTCACAAACGTAATCGAAAGTGACTTTGAAATCCTCGATTACACTAAGGCCATTGAAATCCTTGAAAAGGCTGACGCTGATTTCAAGTTCCCTGTGTCTTGGGGTTGTGACCTTCAGACTGAGCATGAAAGATATATCACAGAGGAGGTGTTCAAAAAACCGGTATTCGTAACCAACTATCCAAAAGAGATTAAATCATTCTATATGAAACAGAATCCAGATGGAAAGACAGTTGCTGCAACTGACCTTCTTGTACCTGGTATAGGAGAAATCATCGGATGCTCAGAGCGTGAGGCTGACTATGACAAGCTTCTCGAGGCTATGAACGTTCGTGGAATGAATCTCGACGACTACAAAGACTATATTGATCTCCGTAAGTTTGGTTCAGTTCCACACAGTGGATTTGGACTTGGCTTTGAACGTATGCTCATGTACGTTACAGGAGTACAAAATATTCGTGACGTTATCCTGTTCCCAAGAACAGTAGGTAACATCCGCTAATTTTAGGAGGCAAATATCCATGGCTTTTTGTATTATTACTGACTCGGCATCTGATATGCCAAGAAGTGTCATTGATGAATATAACGCATTCGTAATGCCAACACCTGTTACAATCGATAACGAAGATCTTCGTGACGGTTTAACAATCTTCCCTGATGAATTCTACAAAATTCAGGAAGAGGGCATTAAGGAAATCAAAACATATCATATTTCTCAGCTCATGTTCGAGGAATATTTTACAGAGTTTGCAAAGCGCGGTGATGAAGTACTCTACATCTGTTTCTCAACAGGTATTGCTGGTACTTTCCAGGCTGCAACTCTTGCAAAGCAGGAAGTTCTTGAAGAGTATCCTGACTTTGATCTCACAATCATCGACTCAAAGTGTGCATCAATCGGTTATGGTCTCGTAACTGAGAGACTTCTCCGTATGCAGAGAAATGGTGCATCAAAGGAACTCATTATTGAGGCAGCTCACTTCTTCTGTGAGCATATGGTTCATGCTGTTACAGTACAGACACTTGATTATCTCTATGCAGGTGGTCGTGTAAGTAAGGCTGGCTTTGTTGTTGGCGGTATGCTCGACATTAAGCCAATCATTATGACAGATGAGAACGGTTCACTTAAGTCTGTAGAAAAGGCTCGCGGTTGGAAGAAGGCTCAGGCTAGACTTCTTGAAATCGTGGGCGAGCGTGGCGCAAATCTTGAAAACCAGGTTGTAGGTGTTTGCTATGGTACAGAGATTGAAGCCGCAAAATACCTTGAAGATGAACTTAAGAGCCAGTACAAGGTTCGCGATATTGTTGAGACACAGGTTGGATGCGCAATCGGTGCACACACAGGACCTGGTGTCGTTGCTATCGTATTCCTTGATGCTTTTGAACCAAAGTATGACGAGTATTTGAAATAAAAATTTTAAACGAGAAGGTTAAGGCATGAATTTCTTTACTAAACTCGGCGACCTCTTTTACAAAATTAAAGATGCCATTGAGGATTTCTTCTTTGACTTTTGGGAGAAGATCTCAAACAAAAAGGCAGAAAGGAAATTAAGGAAGGAAGAGAAAAGCGCTCTAAATAGCGCCGAATCCTTTGCGGCCAATTTTGGAAACGCTACTGCAGATGCAGATGGCGTAGTTCCTGATGCCGCGCCGGAAGTAGAAAAGAAATCCTTAAAAGAAAAACTTGCTGAACTTAATATCGATAAGAAAAAGATAATCGCAGTCCTTCTCCTTCTCGTATTACTCATCTCTCTTGTTGCTTGTGTAAAAACAAAGCACAACAAGAATGGTGGAAAATCTGGTAAGAAGGGCGCCGGCACTGAAGAGGTCGGCACTGAAGATCCAGATGCTTGGTGGAAGAAGTATTCTCAGGGCGACGCTGATATGCCGGGCTCAAAACCAACAAAGGCAAACGAGATTTCATGGGACCCTGTTGACGGCGCCATCGGATATAACGTATACCGTGCAGATAAAAAAGACGGTGACTATATATGCATCGCTGTAGTAACTGAGACAAAGTATACAGATACATCTGCTGAGAATGGCAAGAAGTACTATTACAAGACAACAGCTATCAAGACCGTTAAGGAAAAGAAGAATGGTACAACAGCTCTTGTTACTCAGGAGGTTACAATTGCCCCAGAGGCTATCAAGCAGGAGGAAGTAACAGTTAAGCCAGGCGAGACAACAACTGCTAAGACTGTTATTGAAGTAACTGATGATCAGGGTAATACAGTAACAATTCCAGTTACAACTGAGAAGAATCCTAACGAGACAACTAAGAAAGACGACGAGACTACAACAAAAGAAACAACTACTGAAACTACAACAGAGACAACAACACAGAGGGTTATCCCATCTTCTGCTGCAAACTCAACACGTAGTTCAAAGGTTAATAATGCTGCAAGCAAGTTTAACGCAAATGCTGCAACTGCTGGTATTACAACTCAGCAGATCGCAAATCAGTGTGCAAAGGCAAGCGGTGTAAATGGCAGTGTTTCTAAGGTTACAAGTATTGCTGCTTTGAGTTCGCAACCAACTGGTTATGTTGAGTGCTATAAATTCACTGCTGACTTTAACAGACTTAATCCTCTTGGAAGCCAGCGTAACTTTGGTTATGTATTTAAGGTGGCTGAGGGTACTGACCCTGCGGCATTTGCACAGTTCCTTTCAAAGAACGCTAAATCAAGTTATTCCTATACTGGTATTGGTTCTACATTAATGAACTACAAAGCAACCGCATACTATGACCAGTATGTATTCTTTATGGTTTCATACGACTAATTTTGGAGGCAAAATCTTAGATGGATTTTAAAGGCAAGAAAGTACTTGTAGTTGGCCTTGCACGTTCAGGTATGGCAGCTATTAAAGTTCTCACTACACTTGGTGCAACAATAGTACTTTCTGAATCGAAGAAAAAAGAAGATATTAAAGAACTCCAGGATCTTTTAGACCTTGGAGTTGAGATAGTTGATCAGTCACTTGAGGTTGCAGAGGGCGACTATGATCTCTGCGTTAAAAACCCAGGAGTTCATAATGATATTTCGTTTATGGTTAAACTCTATGAACGTGGTATAAAAGTTATCACTGAAATTGAACTTGCTTTTGAAGTTGCAAAGCCACAGCACTTCGTTGCTATCACTGGCACAAATGGTAAGACAACAACAAGCACACTTTGCCATGAGATTTTGAAGGCTAAGTTTGGTGATAAGGCTCACCTTTGCGGTAATATTGGTATTCCACTCTGTGAGATTGTTATGAATGAGAATCTCTTGAACGAAGAGGGACACTATATCACTCTTGAGATTTCAAACTATCAACTTGTAAATATTGATCAGTTCCATCCAGATGTTGCAACTATTATCAATTTGACTCCTGACCATATTGATGTTCACGGTTCACTTGACGCTTATTACAAGTCAAAGACAGAAGTGTATCGCAATATGGATAAGGCAGATACATTTATTTTGAACAGAGATGACGCAACAGTCATTGAATATACGGATAAGTATCCTGTACCAGCAACTGTTAAGACTTTCAGTCTTGATAGTACTGACACAGATAACTTTGTTAAAGACGGCTACCTTTTCGTTGATGGTGAGAAGGTATTACCGGTTGATGCAATCAGGCTTCCTGGTAAGCACAACCTCCAGAATGTTATGATTGCGGTTTCAATTGCCAAGACAATCGGCATTGAGAACGACATTATTGAAAACTGTGTCAAAAACTTTACTGGTGTTGAACACAGAATTGAATTCGTAAGAGAACTTAACGGTGTTAAGTATTACAACGACTCAAAGGGCACAAATACAGACGCCACAGTCACAGCGCTTAAAGCTTTTGACAGGGGCGTAATCTTACTCGTCGGCGGCTTTGAAAAAGGTCTCCCAATGGACGACGTAAAAGCTGAACTTGGCCCTGTCAAAAAGGTAATCGGCTTCGGTGCCTGTGGCCCTCGTCTTGTAAAGGACCTTGTTGGTGACGACGGTATCGTAGTTGTAAACTTGGAGGAGGCTTTGGCCGAATCTGTACGAATTGCTGAGAGCGGGGACACTGTCCTTCTCTCACCAACAACAAGCTCATTCGACCAGTACACATGTTTCGAGGAGCGCGGTGATCATTTCAAGAAACTCGTTATGGAGTTGAAATAATATGACAAACAACAGTTACATTGGCGTATTTGATTCAGGTATAGGTGGACTTACAGTTGTAAAGTCCATCATTGAGTCTATGCCAAATGAAAATATAATATACTTCGGCGATACCGCCCATGTGCCTTATGGTACAAGGTCGCCTCGTCAGGTTACCGAATACGTTTTGTCAGACGTAAAGTTTATCAACACGTTTGATATCAAGGCAATTGTTATCGCCTGCAACACTGCAGACTCAATTGCCAGGGTAAAGGTTGAAGAACTCTACGACCTTCCAGTATTCGGTGTAGTTGACCCTGCGTCTAAGCGCGCAGCTGAGGTGACTAAAAATAACAAGATTGGTGTTATCGCTACTAACGCGACCATCAAGAGCGAAAGCTACAAAGCGGCTATTGCAAAGTACAATAAAGACGCCGAAGTTTTCGGCGTGCCTTGTCCTTTGCTCGTGCCACTTGTAGAGAATGGTCGCTTCCACAAAGGCGATATCGTAATCGAGACAGTTATCAAGGAATACCTCGATCCACTTATGGAAAAGGGTGTTGATACTTTAGTTCTTGGTTGCACACATTACCCACTTCTTATGGAAATTATTGAGGGCCTCTATCCTTCAATTAATATAATCAGTTCTTCAGGTGTTGCTGCTGAGACATTGAAGCAGAACCTTGAGGAGAATGGCTTAATATCTGAAACGGAGAGCTTTGACAGAAAATACTTTGTCAGTGATGATGCGGAAGGATTCATGAGACAAGCGAAAGTATTTATGGGTGATGCTCTCGGTGGTGAAGTTGAACAGGTAAACCTTGATTAGGAGATAATGAGAGGGGATTAATATGGACAAGCAATATGAAGTACTCTACACACCTTGGAAGGTTGGCAATCTTGAGATTAAGAACAGATTTGTAATGCCTCCAATGGAAGGTACGAACATCATTAAGTGGGAGATGAACACCTGCTATAACAAGGATGTTTGGGACTTTTACAAAGAGCGTAGTGAAGCAGGCGTTGGCCTCTTTATCGGCGGTCTTGTACCAGTAGTAAGTATGGTAGGCCCAATGTGGCTCTATGACCATCCAGAGGTTTTCAAACCAGTTAAACCACTCATGGATATGATCCATAAGAATGGTTCTAAGTTCTTCTGCCAGATTACAGCTGGTCCTGGTAGAGAGACTCCATTCCCAGGACTCCTTTATCCTATCATGAATCATAAATCTCTTGAGCTTTTGACAAAGCCTATCCTCCACCTTGATTGGTGGAACGTTGGCCCTGATGCCAACACTCCAACTTTCTGGGGTCCAGAGAAGCTTAAGACAAGAGAACTTACAAAAGATAGAATTGACCAGATTGTTTATGCTATCGGTCGAGTATCAAAGATGCTCAAGGACCAAGGCGTTGACGGTGTTGAAATTCATGCTGTTCATGAGGGTTACCTCCTTGACCAGTTTGCAATGAAATATACAAACCACAGAACTGATGAATATGGTGGATCACTTGAGAACAGACTTCGTTTCGCCTGTGAAATCGTAAAAGAGATTAAGAAGCAGTGCGGTGACGACTATCCTGTATCAGTTCGTTATAGTGTTGAGAGTAAGACAAGAGGCTTCAACGAAGGTGTACTCCCTGAGGAGACAGATTATGTTGAGGCTGGTCGTGACTTTGAGGAGTCAAAGAAGGCTATCAAGATTCTTGAAGAAGCTGGATATGACATGTTCAACTGCGACAATGGTACTTATGATGCTTGGTACTGGGCACATCCTCCAGTATATGCTCCACTCAACATCAACCTCTCTTACGTAGAGAAAATTAAGCCTTACACAACTAAGCCAGTTGTATGCGCAGGTAGAATGCAGGCTGATGCAGGCGCTGCTTCTATCGCTGCAGGTAAAATTGATGCTATGGCAGTTGGTCGTCAGATTCTCTGCGATGGTCAGTATACAAAGAAGATTGCTGAGGGCAGAATGGAGGATATCCGTCCTTGTATTTCTTGCCACGCTGCATGTCTTCCTTGGGGTTGGACAAACGGCAACGGCTGTGACATCGACCCACTTGACGTACACCCAGGTCGTTGCGCACTTAACCCTCGCACATTCCGCGAGAAGAAGTACACAATGAAGCCAGCAAGACGTAAGAAGAACATCGCCGTTGTCGGTGGTGGCATCGGCGGTATGGAGTTTGCTATGCGTGCTGCGGAGCGCGGTCATAAAGTAGACCTCTATGAGAAGACTGATCATCTCGGTGGCGTTTTCAATGCCGCTGCAGCACCAGACTTCAAAGAGAAGGATAAGGAACTCCTCGCATTCTATGCACGTCAGCTTGAGAAATCTCCAGTTACAGTTCATATGAACACTGAGATTAAGGATCTTAACGAGCTAAAGGCAGATGAGATTGTAGTTGCTACAGGTGCAAAGCCAAGAACAATCAAAGTTCCTGGTGGCGAAAAGGCAATCACAGCAACTGACTACCTTCTTCGTACAAAGGAAGTTGGACAGAAGGTTGCAATCATCGGCGGTGGTCTCACAGGTTGTGAAATCGCACTCGAACTTGCAAAGCTTGGTAAGGAACCAATCATCATCGAACAGATGGAATATCTCATCAAGGCTAAGTATGTCAACGCAGCTAACACAAACATGCTCCGTGACTATATCAAATATTACAAGATGCCTGTATACCTTGAGTCATCAGTAACTGAAATCGGTGACGGTTTCGTTATGGTCAAAGGTAAAAAGGGTAAGCCACAGAAAGTTGAATGCGATAGCGTAATCACATCAATCGGTTATATCCCAGGCACACCACTCGCTGAAAAATCAAGCGGTAAGGTTCATATCATCGGCGATGCAGATACGGTTGGTAACTTGAAGACTGTTATCCTTGCAGCTAATGACCTTGCGCTCAAGTTATAAGATGAATAAGAATCAGATACTTAGAATTAACGGTACAGATTTTAAAGAAATGACAAAAGAGCTCTGCAGAAATGCAGGGCTCTATGCCGCTATACCAAGTAAAGATTCAAAAATCGCTATTAAACCAAACCTCGTAGTTGCTGGTCCTGCAGACCTCGGTGCTACAACACATCCGGCTGTTGTCGCAGGTATCATAGAATATCTGCACGAGAACGGTTTTAATAACATAGTAATTATGGAGAGCGCCTGGTGTGGTGAGAGCACTGACGATGCATTCGTAGTTACTGGCTTTAATAATCTCTGCAAAGAGTACAATGTTCCATTCATAGACATAAAAAAGACCACAAGTCATAAAGCTGACTGTGGCGGAATGGAGCTTGAAATTACAGATGCAATTAATGACATCGATTTTCTAATAAACGTCCCAGTGCTCAAAGGTCACTGCCAGGTTCGAATGACGTGTGCTATCAAGAACCTTAAAGGCCTAATCCCTGACGGTGAGAAACGTAGATTCCACACCCTCGGTATCAACAAACCAGTTGGACACCTCGCAAGTGGAATCAAACAGGACTTCATAATCGTCGACGATATCTGTGGTGACCTTGACTTTGAAGAGGGTGGCAAGCCTGTTGTCAGAAACAACATACTTGCAGCTACCGATCCAGTCCTCATCGATGCCTACGCATGTGACAGACTCCACATCAAAGTGGACAATGTCACTTATGTAAGAATTGCCGAGCAACTCGGTGTTGGTTCTGCAGATCTCACCAAAGCAGAAATCATAGATTTAAGAGATACCAAGGCAAAGGAACTTCCAAAGAGTTCCAAAGTTCTCGACGTTGCCTACGCAGTTGAGGATATTGATTCTTGTAGCGCTTGCTACGGCAATCTTATACCTGCGCTTGTCGACCTCGAGGACGAAGGTCTCCTCGACAAGCTCGACACTAAGATTGCCATCGGCCAAGGACACATAGGTAAAACTGGCAAACTCGGCATAGGCAACTGCTGCAAAGACTTCGACGCCTGCATTATGGGTTGCCCACCGAGCAAAGAAGATATATATAACGGTTTAAAAGAATATATAAAAAAAGACCGAACTTTTAGTTGACATTTTCACTTAAAGTTCGGTCTTTTTCTTATGGTTTCTTTTTATAAAGACTGTGATGATTGCAGTAGAAATAGATATTATCCACTGGTCTTCTCTTGAATCTGCAAGCAGGTGTTCCTTCAGGGTAGAGTTTAACTATTTCTACTCTATCGTCAGAAACAGCTGCCATAAATGAGATGAAATGATCCTTCTGCATAGGGTGGTCAATTGATACATAGTACTCATCTTCAACAGGTTCAATGTTAAGTGGATATGGGCAATTCTCACTCTGCACCTCTGCTTCAAGTGCAGGAAGTGTAAGTCCACAGCAGGAAATTACTGCATCGCCAGCGGCAAAGATTATGTTCCCGCAGATAGGGCAGACATAGATCTTTGACTTAGCCATGTTGAAAGATTTATTTGTATTTGTAACGTTCTCACCTGAGAGAAGTTCAATTGTTGAGATGCCAAGTGCTTCGGCAAGTGGTTCAATTAGCGTGATGTCTGGATATCCTCTGCCTGTCTCCCACTTAGAGATAGCCTTGTCGCTCACTTTGAGTTTCATAGCGAGCTCGACTTGAGTCATACCTTTCTCTTCTCGGATTTTCTTTATCATGGAACCGGTGACATATTGATTCATAGCTTTCGCCTCCGGAGATAATGGTAATTGAAAGCTTAAAGAAAAGCAACCTACGGAGAGTAGAATAAAAAAGAGACAACTTTCGTTGTCTCTTTTTGGTGGGAGAGGGTGGATTCGAACCACCGAAGGCATAGCCAGCAGATTTACAG
>JAKSQX010000025.1 GCA_024403955.1 Clostridia bacterium
TCGAAATTTCAGGGTCCATTTTCTAGTTTGTCGTTGTTTAATTTTCAAGGTACATTGCGTGCTCGTCTTTTCGCGAGCGCTTGTCTATAATATCATTACTATATAACAAAGTCAATAAGGAATTTTGCATAAATCAATCTTTTTTCAAACCTCTCCGGGTGTTTCATGTTGACAACACTAAACCCCACCATTTGAAGGTGGGGTTTTTATAGTTTCAAGATATTGTATTGTGCAATTTCACGACACTATATATAAATGTATATTAATTAAGATGTAAGAACTGAAGGCTCAAAGCTATAAGCAATTGTCCAGCATAATAAAGTGAGAGATTACCAATTCTCATTGAGAACTTTGGATCTTTTCCACCAAAGGTGTTAAAGATGAGAATGATATCACTAGCTGTAAAGAGAACAGCACCGATTGCATATACCCAATATGCTGTCATATGAGGAGCAGTGATAACGTTACCAATAGCAACTGCTGTCATGAGTACAACTGCGCCGATATAGAAGATACCAAAGATCTTAAATACTTTCTTTGCTGTGATATTCTTGAATATCCAAACGAGAATGCCAGCTGCTGCTAAAGCACCAGCGATAACACTCCAAAGAAGGGAAGTTGAAAGTGGAACAAGAGCTATCAAATAGATAACGTGTCCAAGAAGGAATGCAAGAATACCTACAAGGAAGATCTTCTGACCAGCCTCTTTAAATACGAAGCGAAGATTGAGAAGAACATCACCGACACCGCCGAGAACAAGGCCTGTAAATACAAGCTTTGCGATACTGTGTGGCTCAGCTACCTGGAGTCCTCCCCAACCGAGGAGTATGAACATCAAGGAAGCAAGGCCTTTAAAGATAACAGCCTGAACATATTCCTCTTTATGCTCGATATAGATGAAATAAGTCTGGAAACATATACCGCAGAAAGCGATACCAATGATTGTGAATAGTGACATTTGCATGATCACATCTCCCCTTCTAAACATTTAATAAGTGTCTTTTTATAATCCTCCCTTGCCGTCTTAGCAAGTTCAGTTATTGAACGATCATCAGAAGTCTCATAGACTTTGCGAAGGCAAAGAGAGGCTTGCTCCTCGGCCGTAGTGCGGTTCTTTCCGACGATGGCAACGAGTGGCGTATCGCCTGCTCGTTTTGCGATACCGGAAATAACCTTGCCACCGAGGCTCTGAGAATCAAGTTTGCCTTCGCCAGTGATAATCAAATCAGCGTCAGCTGCCAAGTCATCAAAACCTACGGCATCGAGTATAGCCTCAATACCAGAGACAATCTTGCCGTCAAAGAAAGCTACACATCCAGCGCCCATACCGCCTGCAGCGCCTCCAGAAGGCATATCATGAAGCTTTAAAGATAAATCCTTCTCAATTACGTCACAGAGATTCTTAAGGCCGTTATCAAGCTGGAAGAGTAATTCCTCAGGTGCGCCCTTTTGAGGAGCAAACACGAAGGCTGCGCCCTCGTTACCGACAGTTGGGTTGTCAACATCACACATCGCAGTAAGTGTCACCTCATGGAACGCAGCCTGCGTGTAGGTTGTGTCGATGCGAGCAATATTCTTAAGAGTTCCTCCAACAGGAATGAACTCCTCCCCATTCTTATCATAGAACCTGGTATCAAGAGCAGCAGCACAACCGCACCCTCCATCATTTGTAGATGATCCACCAAGTCCTAAAAGGATATTTACACAGCCACGGTCCAAAGCATCAAGTATGAGTTCACCAGTACCATATGTGGTTGTCTTAAATGGGTCTCTCTCCCTACCAAGTTTTTCAACAAGTGGAAGTCCACAAGTGGAAGCCATCTCAATTACAGCGGTATATCCCTTAACAGCATAAGTGGCGTCAACTGTAGTGTCTGAGAACGGACCAGTTACAGGCACAGTCACAAGTTCTGCACCCGTCACACGTGCGAAGCAATCAACCGTACCCTCGCCGCCGTCTGCAATAGGGATTGCCCTAAGCTCAACGTCTGGCATTTCGGCCACAGTCTCTTTTGCTATCTCGCAAATCTCTTCACTTTTAAGTGTTCCCTTAAAGGAATCCGAAACTAGTAATACTTTCATTTTACATCTACAAGTTTAGGTGTTTTATCACTTGCACTAAATGTATAAAGATGACCTGCATCATCAATTGCTAAACAAGCCTGATATCCATAAAGTGATGCATCAACAAACTTGATATCCTTTGTAATCTGTACAGGAGTATCAGAAGCATCACAGAGACCGAAATGTTCACTGCCCCATCCCCAAAGGTTACCATCTGCACCAACTATAAGTGATCCATTTGTGGCACAAAGAACTTTAACAACATTATCTCTAACCTTTGTAAAGGTTTTCCATGACGGCTCAGTATCAAATGGAGCCAGTCTTGAGCCTTTACCACCGGAGATATAAAGTGTGTTGTTAGAATCAACTATATAAGTTGAACTCTGTCCAAAGTAATAATCGCCTTTAGGTGCAGTATCATTCTGAACAGGTTTTAACCAGAAAGGATTGACAATCATATCGTCAGTATTTCCTGAATCAATCTGAGTAGCACTGTAGCCCATAATCTGGTTTGTTCCACACCAGCAATAACGATTGCCATCTGTATCTATAGCTACAACACCATTACCACCAGAATATATCTTTTCAAACTTTGCATCATATTCAACTTTTGTTGGAGTTAAAATATCAGTTTTATCATCACCGTCAAGTCTCAACTTCTTAAAATTATTACCATAGCCCCACTGATAAAGAGAACCATCAGTTAAAATAGCAAATCCATTGTTGCTATGAACAGAAACACATTTAACCCCATCTAGCACCTTTACAGGAGCCTCACTCTTATCTGCAGAACCATTACCAGGATAATTACCCCAAGTCCAAAGAGCTCCATCAGAAGTCAAAGCGGCATACATTCCGTTTCCGCCATTTATACTGTCGAACTTTTCATCAGAAATCATTGCTGGCTCATCGACAGTACTTATCTTCCAAACATGTCCATCAGCATCAAGAGCAAATTCATCTACTACTTGTTTAAACTTCATGCCAGTGTCCGATGCTGCAGGCGAAGTAGTGTCCTTGCCACCAGCCTTAGTAGTGCCTTCACCCTTTCCACCCTTATCTCCACAGGCAGCAAAGCTAAAAAGGAATATCATTGCTAAAAGTAATGCGATAATCTTCTTCATAAAATTACCTCCTTAAATGGTTACTATGATTATATCAAAATAAACATACATTTAAAAGTACTTTGTGCCGGTGACCGGGGTCGCAACACAAAAAGAGAACCTCTCTTAAAGAAGAGAGGTTCTCTGCGTTGGTGCCGGTGACCGGGGTCGAACCGGTACGGTGTTGCCACCACCAGATTTTGAGTCTGGCACGTCTGCCAATTCCATCACACCGGCACATTTAGGGGTGGTTTCCCACCCCTTAATATTTAGTTTAACCGAAAATGCCGAAGCTGTTAAGAAGGATAACAACAAGAAGTACAGGTGAAACATACTTTGTCATAACGACAAAGAGTTTTCTACGTGGGAACTTCTCGCCGTTAAGCTGAACTTCGCCGAGAGCCTTATCTGTACCCCAAACATAACCAACAACGATACATGTAAAGATAGCAACGATAGGCATTAAGAAGCTATTTGTTACCCAGTCAAAGATATCAAGGATCTGACCGCCAGCAACATTAGCAAATGTAGCACTGAAGAGCCACTTGTTGTAACCAAGACAAACGATAAAGCCAAGAACAAGTGCACTAGCAAATGTAATTACAACAGCCTTCTGACGTGTCAAGTTGAAACGGTCCATGATTGTTGATGTAACAGCTTCCATGATTGATACACAGCTAGTTAAAGCTGCGAAGATAACAAGTACGAAGAAGAGAGCACCGACTACAAGACCGAATGTACCCATTCCGTTAAATACCTGTGGAAGTGCGATGAACATAAGTGAAGGACCAGCTTTTGAGAGACCTTCTGTACCAAGGAAGCAGAATACTGTTGGAATCATGATGAAACCAGCAAGAATTGCGATACCTGTATCGAAGATTTCAATCTGGTTGATTGACTTAGGCATTGAAGAATCCTTCTTCATATATGAACCGTAAGTAATCATGATACCCATTGCAAGAGAGAGTGAATAGAAGAGCTGACTCATTGCGTCGAGTACTATTGAAAGGAACTTAGTTACTGTAAGTCCCGAGAAGTTAGGAACAAGATAAATCTTAAGACCATCCATTGCTGTACGTCCTGAAACAGGATCTTTAACAAATGTTGAGTAACCAGCAATGAAGATAATGAGAATAAGAAGAGCTGGCATAAGAATCTTTGATGCTTTTTCAATACCATTTTCAACACCGAAGTATACGATGACAAATGTAGCAAAGAGGAAAATAAAGAACCAAAGAACTGGAATCCAGTCAATTGAGCCGTCAGCTGTGAGACCGATTACTTTATAGAAGTAACCACCTTCAGCATCAACTGCGTTTCTACCATGGCCAGTAACGTATGTGAAAGCGTATTTACATACCCAACCACCGATTACTGCATAGTAAGGAA
Source organism: Clostridia bacterium (assembly GCA_024403955.1). Lineage (GTDB taxonomy): Bacteria > Bacillota > Clostridia > Oscillospirales > Acutalibacteraceae > UBA1227. Next base: position 4,557 of record JAKSQX010000025.1, read on the forward strand.
GGATGATTGCAGGAACGATTGTAGCGCCCCAACCAACGAAGCTCCACTTTTTACCTGCTACTGTTGTGAAGGCCATTACTGGACTCTTCTGAGTGTTTCTGCCCATTGCTACTTCTGCGGTCATAAGTGCGAAACCGAAAGTAAGGGCAAGAACAAGATAGATAACGAGGAAAAGTCCACCGCCATCTTTTGCTGCGAGATAAGGGAAACGCCAGAGGTTTCCGAGACCTACAGCTGAACCTGCAGCAGCCAAAACAAAGCCAAGGCTTCCGGTAAAGCTACCACGTTTCTTATTGCTTTCCATAATAATTCTCCTAAAACTATTTATTTTAACCTCGCTTATAGAATAAACGAAGTCTGTCGCCTGAACTAGAGATAGACATAATGAGCTTTTTGCCATTAACTTCCTTTACAAAGTCCTGGCCCTGCTTTTTAAAGCCAGCATTTGAAACCTTAGCAATAAAGTTCTCTACATCCTCTTTCTCAACTCCTGAGAACCACATAGTAAGTGTATCTGGTTCAATGTCAGGAGCAGAGTCTTGAATGCCTCTGCCAGTATACTTAGGAAACTCTAAGAAATTAGAGATAGAACTTAAGTACTCGAGACCTTCATTTGTGTTTATGTCAGCACAGTCGTTAGCGACCTCATTTTGAATCCGCTGTCTTCTTTTGCCTTCAACAACAGCACGTTCAATAAGGTCGTCAACTTTAGTATCGATGAAATAGTCTACTGTCTTTTCATCTGTTCCACTAAGTTTCTTAATAACATCCATAAATAAAACCTCTTAAGTGCAATTACTTTGTACCAAAGATTCTGTCACCTGCGTCACCAAGACCAGGAACGATATAGCCATGTTCGTTAAGATGATCATCCATTGCTGCTGCGTAGATATCTACGTCAGGATGTGCTTCTGAAAGAGCCTTAAGTCCTTCTGGAGCTGAGATGATGCACATAAATTTGATTGACTTAGGATTGTACTGCTTAATCTGATTAATAGCATCAATAGCTGAACCACCAGTTGCAAGCATTGGGTCAACTACGATTACATCACGCTCTGCCATATCATCAGGCATCTTGCAGTAATATGCGTGTGGTTCAAGTGTCTCAGGATCTCTGTAAAGACCAATGTGACCAACCTTAGCTGCTGGAATTAAAGCGTGAACGCCGTCAACCATACCAAGACCTGCACGAAGGATTGGAACGATAGCCATCTTCTTACCATCGAGGTCATGCTGCTTAGCTGTAGCTACAGGAGTCTCAACCTCAACTTCCTTAAGAGGAAGATCTCTTGTTGCTTCGTAGCATTCAAGCATAGCGATTTCGCTGATAAGTGTGCGGAATTCCTTATTACCAGTGTTCTTATCTCTAAGGATAGAGAGCTTATGCTGAATAAGTGGATGATTTGTGATAACTATGTTTCCCATTTCCTTATTCTCCTTCAATTTCTGTAATCATATCTATTCTACGCTGATGACGTCCGCCCTCAAACTCTGCGTTAACGAAGTTATCAACAAGATCGAGTGCAAGACCAGCGCCTACAACTCTGCCGCCGAGGCAAAGTACATTTGCGTTGTTGTGATTTCTTGTAAGACGAGCACTAAATGTGTCTGAGCAGCAAGCAGCACGAATGCCCTTTACTTTGTTTGCAGCCATGCTCATGCCAATGCCAGTACCGCAGCAAAGAATACCAAGTTCTGCTTCGCCACTTGTAATTTTCTCACAGAGGGCTTTTGCGATAACAGGATAGTCAACTGAATTTGTGTCGTAAGAACCTACATCAATGTATTCCTTACCAATCTCATCAAAATGTTTCATGATGGCTTGCTTGAGTTCAAATCCTCCGTGATCGCAACCGAGTACTATCATTTGTTCTCTCTCCTCTTCAATTCGCGTTCCGCCTGTGGTGCGCGAAGGTAAGTTGGCAAAAGGTCTGATGATGGAATCGGTTTAAAACCATTATCCATCATATTCTTTGCACAGAGTGCTACTGAAATGGCACTCTGATAAAGCCTATCTTCAGATGCCAAGGAACACGCTAATTCTTTATTCAAAATATTATAGCACAAAGACGCCCCGTCACCAACAAAAATTACATCTTTTTTCAAAGTTTTTAGCTTTTCTCCAAGTTCATCAATGAGGAGCGCTTCATCTTCAAAAATTCTAGTAATTTTGCCGTCAATTATGTCAAAAGTTGCGGAATATGCCTGCGAGCAACGAGCATCCATTGTGGCGCAGACAGTTGTGTTGACGTCGAGGTAGTTATACGCCATTGATTCCAGTGTTGAAACTGGAATACAGTTTGCGTCACCAAGTGCCGTGAGGCCCTTAAGTGCCGCAACGCCTATACGCACGCCCGTAAAAGAACCTGGGCCTGCGTTAATGGCGTAGAAATCGACGTCAGAGAGATTAATCTGCGCCGTCTTTAACACTTCATCCATCATAGGCACCAAGGTCTGGCTATGTGTAAGTCCCTCATTTCTAAATGAGGATGCAAGTACCTTATAACCGTCATCAAAGAATTCTACAATAGCTACGGATGCAGGTCCTGCAGAACAATCAATTGAAAAAATCTTCATCATTCTTCTCCGTCTATAGTAATAATTCGGTCATTCTCCCCCTCGCCCTGAGCTATTGTGATTCTGATAGCGTTTTCAGGGAGGGCGTTCTCAATATTCTCGCTCCACTCAACTGCGAGTATATATCCTTGATCTTGGTAATCAAAGAAACCCGTGGTATACAGGTCTTCCCAAGATTCAATACGGTACATATCAAAGTGGGCAAGCGGTGGATTTCCGCCATAGTCATTTACTATGGCAAAAGTTGGACTCTGCACGCCGGCATTAATGCCAAGACCACGTGCAAGACCCCTAGTAAAGGCCGTCTTGCCCATACCCATTCCACCAAAAAAAGCGAGCACTGTGCCCGGCTTTAAATCTTTTGCAAATTCTTCAGCAAAAGTTTCTGTCTCTGCTACAGAATGTGTAATTACCTCGCGCATGTGCTCACCTCCAAAATTCAAATTCGCGTTATTGTATCACAATTAATAATAAATTACTATATTTTTATTACATTAAAATTTGTCAACTTGAAAAAAAGTACTCACACCATTATAATATGTTTGTTATTTTTGATGAAAGTGAGGTGTATGCGCCACTTGAAGAATAGTATAATCCACTTCTTTAAAGGAATTGACTGGCTTCTTCTCATCGCATGTCTTTTGACATCTGCATTTGGTTCTATTTGCGTTTATAGTGCAAAGTATAGTACAGCAAATGGCGGAATTCCACGTGATGCTCTTGTTATGGTAATAGCAGTTGCAATCGGACTTGTGGCAGCAATATTCATCTCGCTATTTGATTACGACATTCTCTGTAAGTTGTGGTTTATTTGGGCCGCAGCTGGCGTAGGTCTTATGTTGCTCGTCATGTCACCTCTTGGCGTTGCACCACCAAACCGTCCAGACTCGCAGGTTTGGCTCGACTTCGGTTTCTTATACTTTCAGCCGTCAGAGCTCGTAAAAGTTTTCTTTATCATCACTTTCTCAACGCACTTAAACCTTGTAAAAAACGAGGTTAATAAACCTCTTAATGTACTTCTTCTCGGTATCCACGCTTTGATTCCTACACTTCTTGTTATGAAATCAGGCGATGATGGTTCCGCAGCAGTATTCATTTGTATTGCACTTGTTATGATATTCATAGCAGGACTTAACTGGAAATATATCGCTGCAGGCATTGTTCTTGTACTTGCAGCTATACCACTCCTCTGGTTCAAGTTCTTCTCAGATTACCAAAAACAGCGTTTCCTTGTAATCTTCAATCCTGATGAATATCCAGATGTTGCATATCAGCAGAACCGTGGCCTCACTGCCATCTCAAACGGTGGTTTCCTAGGTCAGGGATTCACAAAAGGCCTCTACACTCAAGGCGGTTCAGTTCCTGTAAATGAGAGTGATATGATCTTCACAGTTGTATGCGAGGAATTTGGCCTTCTCGGTGCGCTTGTTGCTATCGGCCTCATCTGCTTCATTACTATCCATATCATTAGAACTGGTAAGAAATCAGCAGACTGGGCAGCCACACTTATGTGCTATGGCCTTGGCGCAATGATTGGTGCACAGACTATTATCAACCTTGCAATGTGTCTCCGTGTTGGTCCTGTAATCGGTATCACACTTCCATTCTTCAGTGCCGGTGGTTCCGCAACACTTTGCTTGTATGTTGGACTTGGACTTGCGTTCGGCGCATATCGCACGAACTACGACCAAAAACCAAAGAACTTCAGACTTAATAACGTTAATACTCCGTTTAGAGTATAAAGAAAAACCCTTCTCGATTTGAGAAGGGTTTTATTCTATACCTTTTCAAGTTTAGCATAGTTGGCCATGAGCTTCTTAGTTCCAGCCTTATCGAATGCAACTTCAACTAAGTTGTCATTTCCCATTGGTGAAACTGAGAGAACTACGCCGGTGCCAAACGCCTTATGAGTCACTGTATCTCCTACCTTGTAAGTGATATCTACAGTCTCAGCCTGTGGCTTTGACTTAGCTGAGATCTTACGTGCAGTGTTGTAGGAACTCATCTTTGAGGCATCACCATATGGACCATCATATTCCTCGCTACCGAAGTCTCCGGAGTAAGCTGAAGAGTATCCGCCGAAGCCCTGGAAAGAAGGCTTTTTGTAGTTTGCAGAATAGCCCTTGTAGCCATAACCTGCAGTTGAGCGCTGTGGTGGTTCCTTAAAGTATTCCTGTGGAACTTCCTCTACGAAGCGAGACTGCGGATTTCGGCCTGTCTGGCCAAACATCATACGCATCTGCGCGTTGGTCATATAGAGTTTCTTCTTTGCACGAGTAATACCTACATATGCGAGGCGGCGTTCCTCCTCAATCTCCTGTGAATCATACATAGACTGTCTACCTGGGAAGAGTCCCTCCTCCATACCAGTCATGAATACTACAGGAAATTCAAGGCCCTTTGCAGAGTGTAAGGTCATCATTACAACCACATCTGCCTGCTCATTATAAGCATCAATATCAGACATCAAAGATACCTCCTCAAGGAAGCCCTCGAGGTCACCATCTTCATTCTCCTCAAGGTAACGAATCATATTCGTCTTAAGTTCCTGGAGGTTTGAAAGACGGTCATCAAATGTATCTTTATCAAGTTTCAAATAATTTACATAATCAGTCGCATCAAGAAGGTCATCAAAGAGCACTGGGAGAGGCTCTTCAAGCATCTTTTCACGAAGACCATTAATCATATTAGTAAACGCAATAAGCTTGTTTGCTGCGCGTGAGAGACGATCATACTGATCAGCATCCATCATAACTTCGAAGATTGATATTCCGAGACCCGCAGCAATATCAGCGGCAACGTTGACAGTTGCGTCACCAATACCACGCTTTGGCTCGTTGATAACTCTACGCAGTTTAATTGCATCAGATGGATTAATGAGCAATGTCAAATATGCCAAAGCGTCGCGGATTTCCTTACGTTCATAGAAACGTTTGCCGCCGACAACTTTATATGGCACACCCATCCTTACAAACGCACGCTCAATTGCGTTTGACTGTGCGTTTGTCCTATAGAGGATTGCATGGTCTGAGAAGTTTGCACCGTTATCCACATCGGTCATAATCTCATCTGCAATATATACGCCTTCTTCAATCTCAGATTCAGCGGTATAGAGAGTGATTAATTCTCCATCCCCTGCCTCTGTCCAAAGGTTCTTACCTTTTCTCTCCTTATTATTCTTAATTACAGCATTTGCAGCATTAAGGATATTTCCAGTTGAGCGGTAATTCTGTTCAAGTCTTATGAGTTTTGCATGTTTATAATGCTTTTCAAAGTCCATGATGTTCTCAATTGTCGCACCACGGAATTTATAGATACTCTGGTCATCATCACCTACAACACAGATGTTATTGTAATGACCTGCGAGAAGTGATGTCAAAACATATTGAGCATGGTTTGTATCCTGATACTCATCCACATGAACATATTTAAACTTAGCCTGGTAATACTCCCTAACGTCCTTATCTGTCTCAAGGAGTTTTACAGTATTAACGATAATATCATCGAAGTCCATTGCATCAGCAGACTTTAAAAGCTGCTGATAGAGTTTATAGCAATCTGCGAAGTGCTTAAGACGTGGATCATTACCCACTTGCTTAGCATATTCCTCAGGGCTAATGAGTTCATCCTTAGCCTTACTGATTGCTGACAATATAGTCTTATGTGGCAAAATCTTGTCATCGATGTTTAGAAGGCGCTGACACTCCTTCATGATTCGTTTTGAATCATCGGTGTCGTAGATAGTAAAGTGTGAGGAATATCCGAGTCCTGCGCCTGAGCGGCGAAGAATTCGTGCACAGATTGAGTGGAATGTTCCAGCCCAAATGTCCCTTGCTTCCTCCTCACCAACATAGAGAGCGATTCGCTCTTTGAGCTCGTTTGCAGCCTTGTTGGTGAAAGTAATTGCCAGTATCTCATATGGCTTTGCGAGACCCAACTCGACAATATGCGCAATACGAGAAACTAGCACTGTAGTTTTACCTGAACCCGCGCCGGCAAGTATGAGCAGTGGGCCTTCAGTGGTGTTAATAGCCTCCTGCTGTTTGTCATTCATCTTCTTGTTTACGTCCATTTTAATCTCCGTTCTTGCGGGCGGTCTTAATATAATCTTCAAGTATTATGGTTGCAGCAACTTGATCCACTGCTGCGCGGCGTTTTTTACCAAAGGTCTGAGATTCATCAAGTAAGTTATATGCCTCAACAGTTGTAAGACGTTCGTCCTGCAAAGCCACATTGAGACCATACTCGTTAGCAAGAATACTAGCAAGTTCCTCTGATGCCAAAGCATGCTCGCCCTTTGTGCCGTCCATGTTAAGTGGTAAACCGACAACAACGAGCTTAGCCCCTCTTTCAGAAGCTACAGAAGCAATCTCCCTTGCTACTTTTGGCATATATGATTCTTTGATTATCCCTATAGGTGAAGACAAAACTTCAAGCTCATCACATACTGCAAGACCTGTGCGAGCATACCCATAGTCAACGCCAAGAATTACCATACGAATCCTTTCAAATAGAAATCGAATACAAAAATAAAACAAAACTAAAATAAAACTAAAATAAAAACTATGCGGCGACAACCAAGTCGCCGCATATTAATTTATCCATCTTTTTCTGCTGCCGCCTTATTTGCTGCATGCTCTGAACCATCACATGTAGCTGGAAGACGTGAAGCTTTGTACCAACCTGAGCCGGTTGCTGTACAACCATCGCCAGCGAGAAGACCTGACTCAGCACAATATGCGCGCTGAACAACACCATCAGAATAAGTGAATTCCTTCTCTGGAAGTCCCTCATGTACTTTATTCATAACAAGTGACCAGATATTAGCAGCTGGGTTTGCACCATTAGCTCTAATCTCCTCCTGCTTGTCATAGCCGTACCAAACAGCTGCACAGTACCAAGGTGTACCACCGCAGCACCACTTATCCTTGGTATCCGAAGTTGTACCAGTCTTCATAAAGGTAGTGAAGTTAGAAACCTGCTTTCCATAACCAGTACCACCAGCACCGTAACAAACTGTCTGAAGGATACGGTTCATAATTGTTGCTGAATCTACTGAGATAGCCTGTTCAGGATTTGTTGAAGCTTCAAGATAAGTATTCTTGCCAGAGAAATCTGTTACCTTGTAGTAGCAGTATGGCTTGTAGTACTTACCGAGGTTACCAAATGTGCAGTAAGCTGCACACATCTCAAGTGTAGTAACACCGTTTGACATACCGCCTACGGCGAGTGACGAGAAGTTCTTATCTGTGTTATCACCGTCTTCGATAAGTGTTGTCAAATGGAAGTGCTTTGTAACATAGTCGAAAGATGTATCAATTCCGACTCTCTTCAATGTCTGAGCTGATGTAGTATTAAGCGACTGAGCAACAGCTGACTGAAGGATTACGTAACTATCCTCTGAGCCCATTGAACCTGAGTAGTTTCGTGGCCAACGCTGACCATTTACGATAATACCGAAGTCAAGGATACGTGTTGAGTAGTTAGATGTATTTGTGTCGATGGCTGGGCCATAAACTGAAAGTGGCTTGATTGAAGAACCTGGTGAACGGATAGCATCTGTTGCACGGTTAAGACCACGGTTGATAGTCTTTTTACCAGCGCCACCCACCATACCAACTACGCGCCCTTCGTAGTCCATGATAGTCATACCAGATTGAACTTTTTTCTTAGTTCCGTTTGATCCATCCTCTGTTCTATCAGCTTCCTCTGGGAAGCCTGTGCGGTTCTCATAGATACTCTCTGCAGCTTCCTGAATTCTCTCATCAACTGCAGCGTAAATCTTAAGGCCACCGTAGTAAACCATTCTGTATGCCTCACCCTGAGTATATCCATACTCTTCCTTGAGGTCATCCATTACGGAATCGATTACAAAGTCAACATAGTAGCTATTAATCTTTGTATCCTGCTTTACAGTCTTAGCAACTGTCTCTGAAGGTACATACTTATCAGAGTTAGTAAGAATAATCTCATATGCAAGAGCATCTTCATACTCTGACTTGGAGAGCTTATGCTGCTCCTTCATCATCTTAAGACAATACTCTTTTCTTATCTTACTGTTGTCATAGTTAAGAAGTGGATTGTACTTTGTAGGTGCTCTTGTGATTGAAGCAAGAGTAGCTGCTTCTGCAGCATTGATTGTAGTTACATCCTTGCCAAAGTACTTCTGGGCGGCGGTCTGAACACCGTAGCAGCCAGATCCAAGTGGGATTGTATTTAAATACGCCTCGAGAATTTCTGACTTGTCGAAATTCTTCTCCAAGTTAAGCGCATAGAGAATCTCGTTGAATTTACGTGCAACTGTTGCCTGGTTCTCGTCGGTGAGGTTCTTAATGAGCTGCTGCGTCATTGTAGAGCCGCCGCCTGATCTACCAAGTGTCAAAGCTGCCTTAATAGTACGCATCCAGTCAACGCCTGAATGTTTATAGAAACGTTTATCCTCAAGGCAAACAAAAGCGTTCTGAACATCCTCTGGGATATCAGCAAGGTCAACCCAGATTCGGTTCTCTTCACCATGAAGACGTGCTATTTCATAAGCTGAAGAGTAGTCACCCGGGGTCTTTAAGGCATATATAATTGATGTCTGATCCTGGCTGTTCTTATATGCATCCAAATCAATAGCAACGTCGCCATTTACGAATGAGATTGTATATCCCAAAATGCAAACGCCAACGATAATAGCTGTAAGTACGAATACAATAAGAAGTGACAAAAGAACAGTTACGAGCTGTCCCTTTTTCTGCTTACTTAAAGCCATAACCTAATGTCCTCCAAAAACGCCGCACACGCTAAACAACGTGCGCGGCCTTATATCTAAATTACTCTGCTGTCTGGCAGATCTTGAGCATCTCTTCAACTGTTGTGATCTTTTCTTCAACAAGTTTAAGAGCTGATGCCTTAAGGGTACTCATACCCTGCTCTTCAACAGCATACTTAACCATCTCGTCGATATCAGCTTTATCAGCGATCATACAACGGAGTTTTTTATCAATTACAACGATCTCGTGGATAGCAATACGTCCCTTGTAACCAGTACCGTTACACTGATGACATCCTTTACCACGTACAACCTTTGCTGGGTGTGCACCCATAGCTTCGCATTCTACGCAGTCAGGCTCATATTCTTCAACACAGTTAGGACATACTTTACGCATAAGACGCTGAGCTACGATACCAACTACTGAGTTAGCAACGAGGTAAGGCTCAACACCCATATCCTCAAGACGTACGATAGATGAAATAGCGTCATTCGTATGCAATGTAGAACAAACCAAGTGTCCTGTGATAGCAGCACGAACGGAGATTTCTGCGGTCTCACCGTCACGGGTCTCACCTACCATGATTACGTCAGGGTCCTGACGCAAAAGAGAACGAAGACCAGCGGCGAATGTCATACCTGCGAGTACGTTTACCTGTGTTTGGTTAATGTGTGGAAGTGTACGCTCAACAGGGTCCTCAACAGTAGATACGTTGATAGGCTTCTGAGCGAGTGTATCAAGGATCATGTAAAGAGTCGTTGTTTTACCTGAACCTGTAGGGCCTGTGATGTAGATGATACCGTTAGGGTTTCTAAGGATTGTCTGCATCTTAGCATAGTTTTCTTGGTTCATACCGTAAGACTCAGTACGGTCAAGTTTGTTGTTCGTTGCGAGGTAACGAAGAACGGCCTTTTCACCGTATACGGTAGGAAGTGTAGATACACGGACGTTCATGTCGTAACCTTCGATGATCTGTCTAAAGTGACCGTCCTGAGGGACACGACGTTCAGCGATATCAAGGCCAGACATAATCTTAATACGTGCAATAAGCTGCTTGTTAACTGTAGCTGCGAGGGTTACATACTGAACAAGCATACCATCGGTACGAAGACGTACAACTGTCTCTTTCTCGAATGGCTCAATATGAATATCTGATGCATGTGTTGTATAACCGTGTACAAGAAGAGAGTTGAGGAACTTAACGATAGGAACGTCGTCACCAACGTCTGCGTCTTCAAGTTCTGCAACCGCCTGAGTTGTAGGGATATCAACAGATACGTTTGCTGCTGTAGCTGCCTGCTTTGTTGTAATCTCAGCATAGTAGCGGTCGATAGCAGCGATAATGTTATTTGATTCGCAAAGGTAAACCTCAAGAGTCATACCTGTTGTCTGACGTACATCTTCTACAGCATAGAAGTTAAGTGGGTCAGACATAGCAACTGTAAGTTTGCACTCGTCCTCTGCGATAGCAATCATGTTGTACTTTGTAGCAAGCTGTTTAGGGATACGTGCTACTGCATTAGTATCAACCTTGAAGTTATCAAGCTTGATAATCTGAAGTCCCATTCTCTTACCAAGAGCATCAAGAACTTCCTTTTCTGAAATGTAACCCTGCTCAACGAGGATTTGACCAAGTTTCTTGGTTCTATCCTGTTTCTGTATTGCTAACGCTTCACGAATCTGATCATCCGTAACGTAGCCATACTCTTTGAGCATTTCGCCAATTGGCATATTTCTCATACTAATTCCCTCGCAAAATTACTTAAAATAATTACTAAAAAGTATCAATACACATACTTATACAAATACAGTAATAGTATAAACTCACACAACTTAAAAATCAATAATAATATATATAATTAATTATATATTTTGCACAACAATGAAAAACTATTTTGAGGATATATTTTTTCTCTCTTCTAAAAATAACGTTTGCTCTATTTTCAAGACATCAGGAAAAATCAAATTGAATCCTTTTCTTTGTAATGCTAATACTCTTTCAGCCTTACTTATAAGTTCTTTTTCAAAAAGAGAATTAACCCTAACTGGATTACTATCCTCCTTATCAATATACTCATTCTTTACATACTTTGGAATTATTGGACACATATTTTGAATCAAGAACGCTTTCTTATGTCCAAGAACTTCACCAAAAGCTATAGTATCGCATTTGCCATACTTGTTAATCTTTCTATCATAAATTACAGAGTATTTTTCTACTTTCGATGATATTGGTATCATCCAATATAAATTTGTTTTCGTATCCTGAAACGTATAGTAACAGGGCCTATCGTGTGCTTGTCCATCAACAACTTCCTTATTTTTCATCAACATTGGATCTGAAAAATCAATAAAATACTGATCTTCCAAATAATAGAAATGACCTACTTCCATTTTTCCTCCTAAAAAATAAGGGACCCCATTCTCACGAATGGAATCCCCATAAATTTGAACTCGACCTTTTATGAGTCGCATATCGAGAAGCGACTAACATTTGAACTCGACCTTATTTTAGTTGCATATCGAGAAGCAACAAACATTTGAAAAAGTTAAGCGGATGGGCGGCGTATCCATCATCTCAGGTACCTTCAAAAGAAGGTGCGTCGGGAACCCTTTCCGACCTCACTTAACTTTCCAACCAAATTATATATTTTCTTCAACAATTTGTCAATGATTTTTAATTTAAAAATTAAATAAAAACTTCGTACCTACGTTGTTTGCCGTTTGTCAGAGATATTCAATCACAAACCTATATTCGAACGGTTACCGATAAAATGACAAGTGACGTTTTTCGTACTTACCAGTGGTATATAATGTAACCAAATATACCACAAAGGAGGATAAAATGAATAGTTTCAAAAAAGATCAAAAAGAATTATATGAATTACTAGATCAAGGTATCAAAGATGAAAAAGAAGGAAAGGTACAACCGTTAGAAACAGCAATCAAAAAACTAAAAGAACTAATTACCAGTATATAAAAAAAAGGAACTCCAAGCAAAAAACTTGGAGTTCCACTTTTTTTACCACTCAACAACCTTTGGGGCCTCTGTAAATGAGCTAAATGTAGCAACAGCATTAGCAAAATAGAACACTTCTGTATTTCCATCATTCTCATCATACATATTACGAAGCATTGGATAAGCATCAAGCATATGCTTTCTTGCTAAAACATCATCATCCTCTACCAATGTACCACAAACTCTAAGCCACGTAGAACCATCAAAGCAGCAAAGTTCGCACTTACCATTCAAGTGCAACTGCTTAGATACATCCTTAACCTTACCAGTCTGGATATAAAGTTTACCTTCATACAAATCGATAGTACCAAAAGGCCTTACTCTAGGCTGGTCGCCCTCCATAGTTGCCAAATAATAAGTTTCACACTTCTTAATAAATGCATATACTTCTTCCATTTTTGCTACCTCCTTATCTAATCAATACCAATCACATCCAATAAATCAT